>JAAVZY010000086.1 GCA_022791945.1 Oscillospiraceae bacterium
CGCAGTGCGTTGTTTCACAACGCACTTAGGAATTCGGCTTCGCCGAATTCTGAGATGCGCCGCTGGCGGCGCATCGGGAAGGGATTCCC
Source organism: Oscillospiraceae bacterium (assembly GCA_022791945.1). Lineage (GTDB taxonomy): Bacteria > Bacillota > Clostridia > Oscillospirales > Ruminococcaceae > Paludihabitans. The sequence continues at coordinate 90 of JAAVZY010000086.1, forward strand.
CTTGGATTCCCATTATTTCAAGGGCTTTTTTAGGGGCGGAAAAAGGGGTGGGCGGGCGATCGTCCCTGCGGAGAGTACCAGCGGGGCAGGGAGTAAAAAGTCTGTACAGACTTGAACCCCACCTCCTTTACGCCCTTAAAAAGGCGGGAATCCAAGGGGAATCCCTTCCCCTTGGCGAGAGCGCGAGAGCAGAGCTCTCGCGGCCTTATCCCTTCCGATAACGCTGAGAGCTCTGAGAAAGGATGGAATTGTTTGAGCAATACGAAAGATATGACTGTCGGAAGCCCGGCGAAGCTGATTTTCTTTTTTGCCCTTCCGCTGATGCTGGGGAATGTGTTCCAGCAGCTGTACACCATGGTGGATACCGCTGTGGTAGGGCAGTTTGTAGGGGTGGAGGGGCTGGCGGCCCTGGGCGCCGCAGACTGGATGGTTTACATGATTTGGGGGGTGGCGACCGGGTTTACCCAGGGGTTCTCCATCCTGATTTCTCAGCGGTGGGGCGCGGCGGATCACCAAGGGCTCCGGAAATCGATCGCGATGTCGGTGTATCTCTGCGCGGGCATTGTGCTGATTTTGTCGGTAGTCAGCCAGCTGATTGCCTATCCGGCGCTTCGGCTGCTGAATACGCCCGAGAATATCCGGGCGGGTGCGCTGACCTATATGCGGATCCGCTTCGCCGGAGTGATTACGATTACCTTTTACAATATGTGCGCCTCCGTCCTGCGGGCCCTGGGGGACAGCAAAACGCCGCTGGTCGCTATGATCGTGTCCTCCGGAGTCAATATTGCGCTGGATCTGCTGTTTGTGGTGGGATTCCATTGGGGGATCGCCGGTGCGGCTGTTGCTACAGTCACAGCGGAGGCCTGCGCGGGCATCCTCTGCCTGATCGCCATCCGGAGAGTGCCTGTCCTGCGGTTCCGGCGGGAGGACTGGACGCCGGACAGGACGGTGCTGGGCAAGCTGTTTCTGCTGGGACTGCCCATGTCCTTCCAGAATATCGTCATCGGCGGCGGCGGACTGGTCGTTCAGCGGGTGATCAACGGCTTCGGCTTCCTGTTTGTGGCGGGCATCACGGCCACGAATAAGCTGTATGGAATATTGGATGTGGCCGCCTCCTCCTTTGGATTTTCGGTGGCCACCTTCGCCGGACAGAATCTGGGGGCGAACAAGCTGGACCGGATCCGGCAGGGAACCCGTTCGGCCCTGAAAATCTGTCTGGGGCTGTCCCTGGTGATTTCATCGGCAACGATTCTGCTGGGGCGGTATGTTCTGAGGCTGTTTATCTCCGACAGCGCGGCGGATGTGGAAGCGGTGCTGGGATATGCCTATGACTTCCTGTTTGTGATGAGCGTCGGGCTGTGCTTTTTGTATACGCTGTTTGTGTATCGCTCGGCCCTTCAGGGAATGGGGGATACCTTTATCCCGATGGTGTCGGGGATGCTGGAGCTTGCGGCCCGCATCAGCTGCGTGCTTCTGCTTCCCCGGTTTGTTGAGGAGTACGGCGTGTACCTGTCAGAGGTGGCGGCGTGGTTCTGCGCCATGGTGCTGCTGATAGCCGCCTACTATTGGCGGATCCACCGCCTCAGCCGGAAAGCGGCAGAGGCCTTGCCGGAGGCTCCGGCGGAGGAATAAGGGGATTTCACCCATAAAGAGGAAACCAACCGACAAATCGAAATTTGTCGGTTGGTTTTTGTCGTACAGCCGGTTTGACACAGGCCGCAAATGAACGGTCAATCACTGTATATACAGCTCAGGAAAACAGGGATACAAAATAATATCAGTGCTCTTCTCTGTCGGGGAGCGGGAAGCCCATCAGCTCGTGGGCGGGAATCTCAAACAGGGTATGATCCCCATAGGCCCAGTACATCAGCCCGGCCAGCCCTTTCTCCTTTACGAACTGGCATTTGGCCCGGAGGGACTCCGGATCCTCATAGCTGATGAAGTCATGCCCGTCCCACAGCCAGGCGGCCTGGGCCTGGGGATCCCAGTAGCGGGTGAAGCCTCTGGTCAGAGCGGCGTTAGCGTCCTGGAGATCAAAGCCGCCTCCAAAGCCGCCTACCGTCTCGGCGGGCTGGCCCAGGCCATGGGTCAGGCCGGCCTCCACGCCCTTCCATCTTCTGCCGTAGAAGGCGGCGCCCAGCACCATCTTCTCATAGGGTACCCCGGCGTCGTGGAACATCTCCACGGTTTTCAGGCCGCAGGGTCCGTCTTCATCCCCGGTCTGGGGGTAGAGATTGGTATGATGCCCGGCGCATTTAGCAAAGCCGCCCCGGAGATCATAGGTCATCAGGTTGATGTAGTCCGCCGCCTGGGCCACCAGATCCATCTCTGTGCCTTCTACGAAGTACTCCCCGCCGCCTACGGCGCAGGTCAGCAGAAGCTTTTTGCCCAGCCGTTCGCCCAGAGCGTCCAGCCCGGCCCGGAGCTCCTGCATCAGCAGGGTAAAGTTGTGCTTGTCGTCCGGGGAATAGGCAATCCCGGCCTGATCGCTGCAGGGGTATTCCCAGTCGATGTCCACCCCGTCGAAATCCCACTTTTCCATGATTTCCATTGAGGTGCGGACGAAATCCGCCCGGCCGTGGTCAGTAGCCGCCGCCTGGGAGAACCCGTCCGCCCCCCAGCCGCCAATGGAGAGGATCACCTGAAGCTTGGGATTGATCCGCTTGTAAATGGCAATCCGATCCAGGTACTGAAGGTGCTCCACCGTCACCCGATCCTCTTTTACGTGACCGAAGGCGATGTTCAGATGGGTGATCCGCATCAGATCCCCTACCCGCAGATCGTGAACCGTGCGCTCCATCACATAGGGAGCATAGATGTACTCTTTCATGGCAGAATGTTCCTTTCCTTGATGTATAAATATTACCCGCAAACGCGGGAAGAACCCAATATCCATCCGCAAACGCCTATTTCGGCTCTCTGCGTGGCGGGAGGAGCAAGGCCGCGAGACGCTGTCTCGCGTCTCTGCGGTGCGTCGTTTCACGACGCACCTAGGAATTCGGCTTCGCCGAATTCTGAGATGCGCCGCTGGCGGCGCATCGGGAAGGGATTCCCCTTGAATTCCCATTATTTTCAAGGGCTTTTTTTAGGGCGGAAAAAGGGGTGGGGTTGAGTCTGTACAGACTTCCGAGCCACTGCCACGCAGTCAGTCCGATTCACGCAGTACGCTTTTTTCGTAAAGAAAAAAGCTCCCTCCCTGCCTGCGGGGTACGCCCTGCGCCGCATAGGGATTCTGCCGCAGAGCCTTCTTGTTCCCTTGTACTCCGCTTCTGACGAAGCGGCGAGGGATTCCGAGCGTAGCACAGCGTTCCCCCTCCGCAGAAAGCATGAGCGTAGCAGGACACGCTCGGGACTTTCTGCGTCGTACTTTCTGCGCCGCCTATGGAGCTGAATTTTTTCTTTACGAAAAAATGGGTAGGCGGGCGATCGTCCTTGCGGAAAGTACCAGCGAGGCAGGATGTAACAAGCCTGTACAGACTTGACCCCACCCCCTTTACGCCCTTAAAAAGATGGGAATCCAAGGGGACGAGTCCCCTTGGCGAGAGGCGCGCAGGGTCAAAGCCTGCGGCTTTGACCCTTGGGCAGAGCTCTCGCGGCCTTGCCCCTCACCACACCGCGTGCGGATTTATGTAAAGGAAGGCGCGGCTACCTCGGCGGCGCCGGCTTTTCGGATGTTCAGCACCCGGCAGCAGCCCGGCCCGAATACCGTCTCCATCCGGGCGATAAAATCCCGCTGGCGGTTCTGCCGGACATAGGCCAGAATGGAGCCGGAAAAGCCGTTCCCTTGGATTCGGCAGGCCCCCTCCCCTTCGGGAAGCATCTGCCGGGCCAGGCAGAGTCCCACGGAAAGCCCCTGTTCCCTGGAGTTGTGCTCGCTGTAAACGTTCTGAAGCAGCTGACAGGAGGATACCCCGGAGGCATCCACCAGCCGGAAATAGGCCGGCATATTCCCTGATTTGACCGCCTCGGCCATCCGGACCACCCGCTGGGTTTCATCAAAGAAGTGAGCGGCCCGGAGCACGGCCTTGTCCCCTACACGCTTCCGGAGGGGGGCAAGGTTTTCATAGAACTGAACAGGAGATACCTCCCGGAGCACCTCTGCCCCGAAGAAGCGGGCCACGCTGTGCATATCCAGCGGAATTGCCGCCAGCTCGTCGTCCAGGTAGGTGTGGCTTACCCCGCAGTTGACGGAGATAAGCACGCTGCCCCGCTTGGACAGATCAAAGTCCATCCGCTCCCCGGCAGGCGCGCGGGGATGCTTCAGATCCAGCAGGACGCAGTCCCCCACCGCGCAGGCAGTCTGGGCGGTGAGATGTCCCGGCCTGCCATAGTAGCTGTCCTCAGCCATCCGGGCAATCATGGCCAGCTCCACCGGGGAGAGCTCCCCGCCGCAGAAAAGGCTGTTCAGCACAGCGGCAATCAGCAGCTCGAAGGCGGCGCAGGCTCCCAGACCGGCCCCCCTGGGAATGCTGCTGTCCATGCAGAGATCGACGCCGGACATAATGGCTCCCCGTTTCCGAACCCAGGCGGCAATCCCGCGGATCAGCGCGGAGGGCTGGCCGTGCTCCCGATCCTTCATCCGGAGATCCCAGAGATCAATGGATTCCGGACGGCTTCCCTCAGACTCAATGCGGAGCATACTGTGGGCGTTTTCCCCTACGACGCCGATAATATCAGCGTCTACGGCGGCGGCAAGGGTGTGCCCGTTCTGGCTGCCGGTATGGCTCCCGCCCAGCTCAATCCGTCCGGGGGAGCTGAAAAGCCAGATCGCCTGCTTTTCCCCAAAGAGAGAAATGTGCTTTTCCAGGCAGGCGATATATCTGGCCCGCTGGTGCGCCAGCGCCTCCTGTCCGCCGTAAAGGTTCCGGAAGTCAGAGTCCAGCTCGCCGGCCCGTATGGCGGCGATGAGCCTGCGGCTGTCCATGCTACCTCCCCCTTCCGGAACATCCTCCTTTCAGTTTACTATATTGTTCCAAAAAGTCAAGCCCGCCGCGCCTTTTCACCAGGGGTCTGCCAGGCCTCGAGGGCGCTGCCCTCGAGTCACCTGCCAAGGGGAATCCCTCCCCGGTGCGTCGTGAAACGACGCACCGCAGAGACGCGAGACAGCGTCTCGCGGCCTTGCCCTTCGTCCACGCAGGAACTCTGAAACAGGCGCTCAGAGTTCGCGGCTCTTGGGGAGCCTTGTGAAATCCGGGGTTTCCATTGGGAGAGAAATGTGCTATACTATCCTCTGGACGCTCAAGGCCCGGCTGGGACAGCCTGGTCAGGCTCCAAACAAATGCAAAGGATGTGCTGCGATTGGCCAAATTGATCACCGTCTCCAATCAAAAGGGCGGCGTCGGCAAGACAACCACAGTAAATGCCCTGGCCTCCAGTCTGCGGTATCTGGGCCGCAGGGTTCTCTGCATCGACTTCGATCCGCAGGGCAACCTTTCCTTTGGCTTCGGCGCGGAAACGGAATCTTCCGCCTCCATCTACGACGTGCTGAGACGGGAGCTCCCGGCTCGGTTCGCCGTTCAGCACACAGAAGTGGGAGACATCATCCCCGCCAATATCCTCCTCAGCGGAATGGAAATGGAATTCACCGGCCGGGGGCGGGAATTCCTCCTCCGGGACGCCATGCGCTCCGTGCAGGAACTCTATGACTATATCCTCATCGATTCCCCGCCGGGACTGGGCATTCTGACCATCAATGCCTTTGCTGCCTCGGACGGGATGCTTCTGCCGCTTCTGCCGGATATTTACAGCCTCCAGGGGATTGCCCGGATCTGCGATTCCATCGAGCGGGTGCGCCGCACCTGCAATCCAAAGCTGCGGGTTCTCGGCGTGTTTATGACCCAGTATAATGAAAAGCAGAGCCTCAGCCGGGAGGTGCGGGCCACTGCGGAAATGATTGCCCGGGATCTGCGGGTCCCCATGCTGAAATCCACCGTGCGGAAAAGCGCGAGCCTCCCCCAGATGCAGGCCATGCAGCAGGATATTATCGGCTCAGCGCCCCGCGCCGCAGTCTCGCTGGATTACCTGCGCCTGACAGACGAGCTGCTGGAGCAGGGTATGTAATAATTGGGGACCTGCTCTCCGATAATCGGGGGCAGGCCCGGTGAAAGGAGTGATCGGGTATGGCCAAGGGAAAGACCAGAAAAGAACTTGATAAGGATTTGATGTACAGCAAGCTCATGCCCTCCATTCCCCGGACGGAGGAACCGGAGCAGTCTGAGGCGGCGTATATGTCCCCTCCGGAGCCGGACAGCGGGAGCCTTTCTCTGCTTCGCAGCAAGCTCTTTGGAGATCAAGAACGGCCGGATCCCATGGATGATCGTCAGACTGTTCTGGTGAATATTGTAGAGGACGCGGTTGTGGAGCGGCTGGACGACGCCTTTTCCAAATTCAACTGCTGCCGGTGCGACCGGTGCCGGAAGGATGTGGTGGCGCTGGCCCTGAACCGTTTGCCCCCTCAGTATCAGGTGGGCACGCCCGCTCAGCTGGCCCAAGCCCGGCGCGAGCTTTCCGGCCGGGAGATCTCGGCCGCACTGGTGCAGGCGATTTTGAAGGTACGTTCCAGCCCCAGGCATTAAGAAGCTGTACCAATAGGCGCCGGCACACATCTTGACGGAAAATTTTTCGTCTGGCTGCGTCAGAAACTCTTGAAATCCGTCAGGATTCCTGCGAGTTTCTTCCTTGCCAGGCAAAAATTTTTCTCGCCAATCTGCATACCGTCACCTATTGGTACAGCTTCTAAGAGCCTATTCAAAATCTCCGGGCACAGCGCCTGAAAGGGGCTTGTGCCGCACAGCGCCTGAAAGGGGCTTGTGCCGCATAGCGCCTGAAAGGGGCTTGTGCCGCATAGCGCCTGAAAGGGGCTTGTGCCGCACAGACGGCGTCAAAAATGCTCGGAATCCACAAAGGATTCCTCCGCTTTTTTCCTTGCTGTGCAAAAAAATCCCCTTCCATTCGCCCCATCCAGAGATCTTGGACAGGCTCTAAGCGCCAACCTCAAAAGGAGCCGCGGGAGGAATAGCATATGGCGGCGGGTGGGATTCGTTTGGAATCCCACCCGCTTTTCAGCGTCTGTTTGGAAGCTCTGCGCGGCCTTCCGGCCACCCGGGGCTCCCGACGGGGCGGAGATGCCAGGCGGGGCGGGGGCAGGTGCTGGGACTCCCCAAAATCCACGGATCCCCGCTGGAATTTAACAAACCTGTCATTGATTTAGCCTATTTCTGGCAGTATAATAGAAATGATCGTCACATTGAGGAGTCATTTCCGGAATATGGATAAATATAAAAAGCTGCTTTCCAATACGCTTATTTTTGCAATCGGCACCTTCGGTTCCAAGCTGCTGGTCTTTTTCCTGACACCCTTTTACACCTCTGTCCTTACCTCGGAGGAGCTGGGCGTCGGCGACCTTGTGACCCAGACCGCCAACCTGATTATCCCCCTCATGTCTCTGGGCATCGTCAACGGTATCATCCGCTTCGGCCTGGATCGCGCTGTCCGAAAGGATGACGTGCTCTCCACCGGCCTGATTGTCATCCTGGGAGGATACCTTCTGCTGTGGCCCTTCTATCCTCTTTTGGCCCAAATTTCCGTGATCGCCGGGTATTCCTGGCTGATCTATCTTTTTGTCATCGCCTCTGCCATGCGTTCCCTGTTCTCCCAGTTTGTTCGTGTGCGGGGATACACTAAGCTCTACGCTCTGGACGGCATCATCAGCACCGCAACCACCATCCTGTTCAATATCATTTTCCTGAAAGCGCTGAGCCTGAGCGTAACCGGCTTTGTGCTGGCCACCATCTGTTCGGACGCCCTGTCAGCGTTATTCCTGTTCTGTGCGGCGGAACTGAAAAGGTATATTAAATTTCAGGGCATCCGCCGCCAGACAGCCTTGGAGATGATCCGCTATTCCGCCCCTCTGATCCCCAATATGCTGTTCTGGTGGATCACCAATTCCTCAGATAAATTTGTTGTCGGCTACATGATCGGCGCCAGTGCCAGCGGCCTGATCAACGTAGCCTATAAAATCCCCATGATCATCAATCTGGTGGCCACCTTTTTCCTGGACGCCTGGCAGATGTCCGCCGTCACGGAGGAAAAGGACCGGGAGCGGTTCTTCACCAAGGTGTTCAAGTCCTACGGGGCTGTTGTGTTCATGGCCGCCTCGGGAATCATCCTGTGCTCCCCACTCATTATGCGCTTTTTTGTGGGATTTTCCAAGGATCCCCAATACGGCCTGGCCTGGAAATACGTTCCTTTCCTGGTCATGGGCACAGCCTTCTCCTGTCTGGTCACCTTTTTGGGAAGCATTTATACGGTGGAGAAAAAGAGTATGCTTTCCATGGGAACCATGGCGGTAGGCGCGGCAGTGAATCTGGCAATGAATCTGGCCCTGACCCCTTTCTTTGGTGTGCAGGGCGCGGCCTTTGCCACCTTTTTCAGTTATGGGCTGGTGTTCATCCTCCGGGCGGTGAATACCCGCCAGTATATCCGGCTGGGAATGGATGTAGGAAAGGTGCTGGTCAATACCTCCATCCTGGCGGGGCAGAGCCTGCTGCTGATCTATGAGCCGCCCTACTGGTGGGCCTGGGAAATCGCTCTGACAGCGCTGATGCTGCTGATCAACGGCAAGGGACTGGTCATCAGCGTCCAACGTCTTCTCCGTCGTAAAAGGCAGTTCTGAGAGCCCGTCCAGAGTTTCTGCGGAGTCGAAGGGCAAGGCCGCGAGAGCTCTGCTCTCGCGGCCTTCACCCCTTCACCAACTCACCACCCATCCATCAAGGAGGTCTCAGTTTGATTACAGATATGACAGAGGGGAACATCCCCAAAACCCTGGCGGCGTTTACCTTTCCCATGCTGGTGAGCGTCATGTTCCAGCAGATTTACAACATTGCGGACAGCATGATTGCCGGACGCTTTGTGGGCGAGGGGGCTCTCGCCGCTATAGGGGCCTCCTACCCCATTACCATGCTCTTTATGGCTGTGGCGGTGGGCTGCAATATTGGCTGCTCCGTGGTCATTTCCCAGCTCTTCGGAGGGCGGCGGTTCGGCGAGCTCAAAACCGCCGTCACAACCACCCTCCTTTCCAGCCTGGGACTCAGTCTCCTGCTCACCGGGGCGGGCCTCCCCCTCTGCGGGCTCCTGCTGGAGGGGCTCAACACCCCCGGAAACATCTTCGCCGACGCCGGCACCTATCTGGGCATCTACACCGGAGGGCTGGCCTTCCTTTTCCTTTACAACGTCTGCACCGGCATCTTCACCGCCCTGGGGGATTCCCGAACGCCCTTGTATTTTCTCATCGGCTCCTCTGTGGGGAATATCCTGCTGGATCTGCTTCTGGTTACAGTGATTCCCCTGGGGGTGGCGGGAGTGGCCTGGGCCACCTTCATTGCCCAGGGAGCGGCCTGTGTGCTTTCTGGGCTCACCCTGTTCCGGCGGCTCCGGCAGCTTCCCGCAGGGGAGCCTCACCAGCTCTTTTCCCTTGAGATGCTGGGCCGGATCGCCAGGGTGGCCGTTCCCAGCATCCTCCAGCAGAGCTTTATCTCCGTGGGGAATCTCTGCGTTCAGGTGCTGATCAACGGCTACGGCTCTGCTGCCATTGCGGGCTATTCCGCCGCAGTGAAGCTGAATACCTTTGCCATCACCTCCATGACCACCCTGGGCAACGGGGTGTCCAGCTTCACCGCCCAGAACCTGGGCGCCGGGAAGCCGGAGCGGGTTCGGAGGGGCCTGTGGACCGGGGTCGTGCTGGCTGGGGCAGTGTCCCTGCTGTTCTTTGGGGCCTGCTTCTTCGGCAGCCGGGAGCTGATCGGGCTGTTCCTGGAGAGGGGGAGCCGGGAGGCGGCAGAGGTGGGGCGGCAGTTTCTGCGGATTGTGGCCCCCTTCTATCCGGTCATTGCGGTCAAGCTCATGGCGGACGGGGTGCTCCGGGGCGCGGGAGCCATGGGGAGCTTTATGGTGGCAACCTTTACGGATTTGATTCTGCGGGTGATTCTGGCGTACATCCTTTCGCCGGTGATGGGGCTGGCGGGTATCTGGAGCGCATGGCCCGCAGGCTGGATTGTGGCGATGGTACTGTCGGGCGTGTTCTATTTTTCCGGCGTCTGGAAGCGGAAATGGACGGTCTATTGATGGAAGGCATGGAAGCGGCGGCCCAGCACATTGGCAGAGGCGTGATGGTTTACACCAGCAAGGCCCACAGCTTCGGCACAGACGCCCTGCTCCTGGCGGATTTTGCCGCTCCCAGGCCCAGGGAGCAGGCCTGCGATCTGGGGACAGGCTGCGGGATCATTCCCTTGTACTGGCTGGCCCGGGGAGGGCCGGAACGGGTTTGGGGTATGGATGTCCAGCCGAGGGCAGTGGAGCAGTTCACTGCCGGAATCTGCGCCTCCGGCGGGGAGGGGAGGCTCCTGCCTCTTCTGGGGGATTTGCGGGCGCTTCCCCCGGAGCTGCCCAGAGGGAGGCTGGAGCTGGTGACCTGCAATCCGCCTTATCAGCGGGGGACCGGGCTTCTCCCCCAGGATCCGGCGGCGGAGATTGCCCGGCACGAGCGGCTTTGCACCCTGGAGGAGGTCTGCCATGCGGCCGCGCTGCTGCTGAAATTTGGCGGGCGGTTCTGCCTGTGCCAGCGGCCGGAGCGCCTGGCAGACGCGGTCTGCGCCATGCGGGGCGTGGGACTTGAGCCAAAGGTTCTGCGTATGGTGTCCAAGGAACAGGGAGACACCCCCTGGCTCTTCCTGCTGGAGGGAAAGAAGGGGGGCAAGCCCGATCTGCGCGTGCTCCCCCCCTTGGCCGTCTACCAGGAGGGAAGCTGGTCCCCCGATCTCCAACGAATTTACAGCATTCTTGCTCACAAGGGCTAAGGCCGCAAGACAGAGTCTCGCGGCCTTAGCCCTTCCCCATCCTACCCGTGCGGGAAGGCGAGGCGGGTGGCTTCCTGCGCCATTTTAGCTGACAGCTTGACACAATATCTGCCTTCCTATACAATGAGACGTATAGCCGTAAGGCCGGCAAGGCTGAACGCTTTCAGGCGTCACCGCATTTGTGCCTGTTTCTCCGCCCTTTATCAGGAGGATGTTCCATGAAAAAGCTGTTCAAATTTCTCACCAGCAGGGTTTTTATCGTCGGACTTGCCATTGTGGCCCAGATAGCCGCCATTGTTCTGGGCCTGCTGTTTTTGGGGCAGTACGGCCTTTATATTTACGTGATCTTCATTCTCATGAGCGTCACGGTGATCCTTTTGATTGTCTCCAAACAGGATAACCCCATCTATAAGCTGGCCTGGGTGATTCCAATCGCCCTGTTTCCCCTGCTGGGATGGGCCCTTTATCTGCTGGTCGGCCGGGAAAGCCTTTCCCGCCGGGTCAGAAAGCGGTTCGAGGAAAACAGCCGCGCGCTCCATCTTCTGGCGGAACAGGACAGCGCCCTTCTGGACGAAATCGGCCGTTCCGACCCCGCTGTCTACCGGCAGATCCGCTATCTGGGCGGACAGGGAGAGCTCCCGATCTACAGCGGCACGCAGACGGAATATCTCTCACCGGGAGAGGAGTTCTTCGCCCGGCTCTGTCAGGAGCTGGAAAAGGCGGAGCGCTTCATTTTCATGGAATACTTCATTGTCCAGGAGGGAGAAATGTGGGATACCCTCCGGGAAATTCTGGCCCGGAAGGCCAGGCAGGGCGTTCAGGTAAAATTCCTGTACGATGATTTCGGCAGTCTGCTGACGCTTCCCAAGAACTATCGGGACAAGCTGAACGGGCTGGGCATTGAAACCCGGGTCTTTAACGTGCTCCGCCCCTCGGTGGACGCCTTCATGAACTACCGGGATCATCGAAAGATCACGGTTATCGACGGAACGGTGGGCTTTACCGGCGGCAATAATCTGGCGGACGAGTACATCAACGGCTACCGGAAGCACGGCCATTGGAAGGACAGCCATCTGCTGCTGCGGGGGGACGCGGTCTGGAGCCTGACCCTGCTGTTCCTGGAAATGTGGAACTTCTATCATGATCAGCCGCTCCCCCTGGAGGAGTACCAGGCGCTCCGCCCCCTCAAAAGCTATCCGGCGGAGGGCTATGTGATGCCCTACGGAGACAGCCCCCTGGACAACCGGATGCTAGGGGAATTCTGCTATATGAATCTCATCGAAAACGCCCGCCGGTATGTAAGCATTACAACGCCCTATCTCATTTTGGACAATGAGATGACCGTTGCCCTCCGCAAGGCGGCGCTGAGCGGGGTGCAGGTGCAGATCATCACTCCCGGCGTACCGGATAAATGGTATGTTTATATGGTAACCCGCTACAATTACCGGGCCCTGATAGAGGCGGGCGTGGAGATCTACGAATACACCCCCGGGTTTATTCATGCAAAGACCATTGTTGCCGATGATGAGATCGGGGTTGTGGGAACGCAGAATTTTGATTTCCGCAGCTTCTATCTCCACTTCGAGTGCGGGGCGCTGCTCTACCGCACGCCCTCCCTTGCCGAGCTCCGAAAGGATCATCTGGCTACCCAGGCCCTCTCTCACCGGGTCACCCTGGAGGAGTGCCGGAACCGCAGCTGGTTTGCGCGGATGCTCCAGGTGGTGCTGAACGCGTTCGCTCCTTTGATGTGAGAAAGACAGAAAGCCGGTGCATTGCATCGGCTTTCTGTCTTTAGAACATGGATTGATTTCCATGGGGACTTTTTCTGCGGAAGCTCCCTTCCCAGGATCCTGCCCCTTCAGGAGGGCAGAACCTGTCGGCCCTCGTGATCGAGGGGGCAGCTCTCCCAGGAGATCAGCTCCTCCACTAGGACGAAGCGGTAGCCCTCTCCTCTCAGTCGGGGAAGGAGCTGCTTCAGGGCGGCGGGGGTGTTGGCGGTATCGTTGTGGAACAGCAGGATGCTTCCAGGGCGAATGCCTGCGGCGATGCTTTCCACCATTTCCGCAGCCTCCCGCCCCTGCCAGTCCCGGCTGTCGCAGTCCCACTGGATGACCCGTTTGCCCAGGGTATCCTCCAGCAGGGCCAGCATCTCGTCGGAGTATTCCCCGTAGGGCGCCCGGTAGATCCGGGGCGTCTCTCCGGTCAGCTCCCGGATGATCTCGTCACAGCGCAGGGTATCCTCCTCCAGCGCCTCCGGAGAGATACTGGCCACATGAGGGTGCTGAAAGGAGTGGTTTCCGATGGAATGTCCCGCCTGAACGATGGCCCTGACATCCTCCGGATACCGCTGGCACCAGTCCCCGGTGGTGAAAAAGGTCGCTTTCACCTGGTTCTGCTCCAGCAGCTCCAGAAGGATCTCCGTGTCGGAGTTTTCCCAGGCGCAGTCAAAGGTGAGCGCCGCCAGCTTTTCCTCTGTGCAGACCCCGTAAATCGGCAGCCGCTTTTGAAGCGGCGCGGCGGTATCCCGCGCGCCCCCGGGCAGGAAAACCGCCAGCAGCGCCGCCACCCCGGCTCCCAGCAGACACAGCCAGTTCCTTTTTAAGTGTATGACCGGCAGATTCATCGCCATCCATCCTCCCGCTGTTCCGTCCTTTTCCTATTTCTACGGGCAGATGCCGGGATTTAGAAGTTGGATTCACTGCGGGGAAGGCCGCGAGACGCTGTCTCGCGCTCTGCCAAGGGGATTAATTCCCCTTGGATTCCCTTCCTTTTAAGGGCGTAGAGGGGTGGGGGTTCGAGTCTGTACAGACTTTTTACCCTCTGCCTCACAGCAGCTCTCTGCGGAGACAATCGCACGCCTGCCCATTTTTTCGTAAAGAAAAAATTCAGCTCTGCGTGCGGGGAAACAGATACGACGCACCCGCCCTCTGCCCTGGAGCTTTGGCAGACGGCGGGTACGTCGTATAAATTTGGACTCCCTACAGGGGAGCTTTTTTCTTTACGAAAAAAGCGTACTGCGTGAATCAGACTGCCTGCGTGGCAGAAAGCCGGAAGTCTGTACAGACTCAACCCAAACCCTTTTTCCGCCCTTAAAAAAACCCTTAAAAATAATGGGAATCCAAGGGGAATCCCTTCCCGATGCGCCGCCAGCGGCGCATCTCAGAATTCGGCGAAGCCGAATTCCTAAGTGCGTTGTGAAACAACGCACTGCGGAGACTCGAGGGCAGAGCCCTCGAGGTCTTCCCC
>JAAVZY010000009.1 GCA_022791945.1 Oscillospiraceae bacterium
AGCCCTTCAACTAATGGGATTCCAAAGGGACGCGTCCACGATGCGCCGCCAGCGGCGCATCTCAGAATTCGGCGAAGCCGAATTCCTAGGTGCGTCGTTTCACGACGCACCGCAGAGCGCGAGACAGCGTCTCGCGGCCTTTCCCTTAACGAAGCGCAATATTCCGGGCAGGCAGACAGGCTTTCAGGCGGGTCAGGAGGGATTCGCTGAGGGAGACGCCGGTTTTGAGGGCGAAGCGCTTTCCTGTATCGGCGAACACGAACACCACCTCATCCTCTCCGGGCGCGTCCGACAGCAGCTTCCTGACCTCCCCTGTCTCCGGCGCGTCCTGGCTGGGCAGCTTCAGATACAGCCGCTGCCGTTCCGCCAGCGCGGATACATCCTTCGCGTTCTCGCAGATCAGCTTGGGAGATTCGTCCTCCTTCACATCCAGCCTGCCCGATAGGAGCAGCACCGCATCCACCGCAAACAGCCCGGAATGATTCTCAAACAGATTGGGAAACACAACCACCTCAATGCTGCCGGTTTTGTCCTCCGCCGACAGATAGGCCATCATTGCCTTGCTGCGGGTAGGCTTGGTGCGGCGGGACTGGACGGTGCATAGGATCGAGACTCTGTCCCCGTCCCTGGGGCCGGCCGGATCCTCCATGCAGGAGAGCAGGGATGCCACCGGCAGGGTCCGGACATTGGACGGAAGGCGTATCCCATCCAGGGGATGCCCCGAAAGAAACAGGCCGGTAACCTCCTTTTCCATGGCCAGCCGCTCCCGCAGGCTGAAATCCTTCATGGGCGGCACCGTGAAGCTGGGCTGGGCCGCAGGCTGAGCGCTGAACAGATCCAGCTGCCCCGCTATATTCCGGCGGGCGGTATCCTCAATATACTCGGTCATTTCCTCATAGATGCCCAGCATCTCCCGCCGGTTCTCCGGAAAGCTGTCAAAGGCGCCGCATTTGATCAGGCTCTCCAGCGCCCGCTTGTTCAGCTCCCGGCCATAGCTCCGTTCAATAAAATCATACAGGGAACGGTACGGGCCGTTCTTCTCCCGCTCCGCAAGAATTGCCTCAATGGCTCCCCTGCCCAGATTCTTCACCGCCAGCAGGCCGAAGGCCAGATTCTTTCCGTCTGGCGCCAGGGAAAACCCCAGCCCGCTGGTATTAATGGAGGGCGGCAGAATGCCGATCCCCTGAGCGGCGCACTCCGCCGTGTATTCGATCACCTTGTCCGTCCAGCCCAGCACGCTGGTAAGCAGAGCCGCCATGTATTCCCGCTTATAACGGCATTTGAGATAGGCGGTCTGGTAGGCCACATAGGCGTAGGCCGCCGCGTGGGACTTATTGAAGGCATAGGCCGCAAAGCTGGACATATCGTCGAAGATGGCGTTGGCGGTTTTCTCGTCCACCCCGTTGGCAACTGCGCCCACACATTCCACGCTTCCGTCCGGATTGACCCGCCCATGAATAAAGCTCTCCCGCTCCTGCTCCATCACGTCGGCCTTCTTCTTCGCCATTGCCCGCCGGACCAGATCCGCCCGCCCGTAGGAATAACCTGCCAGCTCCCGGCAGATCTGCATGACCTGCTCCTGATAGACGATACAGCCATAGGTCATCTTTAAAACAGGCTTTAAAAGAGGATGCCGGTAGACCACCTGGCTGGGATCGTGGCGGCTGCGGATATAGCGGGGAATGGACTCCATTGGGCCTGGACGATAGAGGGAGATCACCGCGATCAGATCCTCCATCCCCTCCGGCCGGAGCTGGGCGAGCACCCGCCGCATCCCGCCGGACTCAAACTGGAACACGCCCTGGGTGTCGCCGGCGGAAAGCATCTCATACACCGCTGGATCATCCAGGGGGATTTTGTCCATCCGAAAATCCGGATCCCGCTGGCGGATGGATTTCTCGCACCGGTCAATCACCGTCAGGTTCCGCAGGCCCAGGAAATCCATTTTCAACAGGCCCAGCTCCTCCAGGGTGGTCATGGTGTACTGGGTCACAATGGCTTCGTCATTCTTCTGGAGGGGCA
The DNA here is from genome assembly GCA_022791945.1 of Oscillospiraceae bacterium. GTDB lineage: Bacteria > Bacillota > Clostridia > Oscillospirales > Ruminococcaceae > Paludihabitans. The sequence continues at coordinate 2,023 of JAAVZY010000009.1, forward strand.
CATAGAAGTCCGCAGGCTCCCGGGTAATCACCACCCCCGCCGCATGGGTGGAGGCATGGCGGGGCATCCCCTCCAGCTTCCGGGCGGTGTCGATCAGCTCACGGGCTTTCAGATCCGTGTCGTACAGGTTTCGCAGCTCCTTGGAAACGGTCAGAGCCTTGTCCAGAGTGATATTCAGCTCCCCTGGAATCAGCTTGGCGATGGTGTCCACGCTCTGATAGGGCATCCCCAGAGCCCGTCCCACGTCCCGGACCGCGGCCTTTGCCGCCATGGTGCCGAAGGTGATGATCTGGGCCACATGGTCGCTTCCATACTTCTCCACTACATAATCAATGACCTTCTGCCGCTTTTCGTAACAGAAGTCAATATCAAAGTCCGGCATACTCACCCGCTCGGGATTCAGAAACCGTTCAAAGAGCAGGTTGTATTCCATGGGATCAATGCCGGTGATGCCAATCGCATAGGCACAGATGCTTCCTGCTCCGGAGCCCCGCCCCGGCCCCACCGGGATATCGTGCTCCTTTGCGTAGTGGACAAAGTCCCAGACGATCAGGAAGTAATCCACATATCCCATCCGGGTGATTACGTCCAGCTCATACTCCATCCGCTGAAGATGAGACGGGGGCGGCTCCTCCCCATAGCGGGCCTTCAGCCCGTCCAGGCAAAGCCTGCGGAAATAGGCGGCGTTGTCCTCCTGTCCCGGAATGGCAAACCGGGGCAGCTTGGTGACCCCGAACTCAAAGTCCAGATTGCACTGCTCCGCAATCGCCGCTGTGTTGGCGACAGCCCCCGGATAGACGGAGAACAGGCTCTCCATCTCCTCCCCGGATTTCACATAGAATTCATCCGTGGGGAACTCCATGGCGTTATCCTCACCGAATACGGTATTGGTCTGGATGCACATAAGCACGCCCTGGGTTTTGGCGTCCTCCCTGGTGAGGTAGTGGCAGTCATTGGTGCAGACCATGGGGATTCCTGTTTCCTGGGAGAGCCGGCGCAGATAAGGGAGGATCCGCTTCTGTTCATCAATCTGATGATTCTGGAGCTCCAGATAGTAATTCCCTTCCCCGAAAAGGGACTGATAGTACAGGGCCGTCTCTTTTGCGGCGTTGTAGTCCCCGGCGGACAGGGCCCGGGGGATCTCCCCGGCCAGACAGGCGGACAGGCAGATCAGCCCCTCGTGATACTGCTCCAGCAGCTCCCGATCCACCCGGGGCTTTGCGTAAAAGCCTTCAATGTATCCCTTGGACACCAGCCTGATCAGATTCTGATAGCCGGCTTTATCCTTGCAGAGGAGCACCAGATGATAGGGACTGTTGTCCAGCCCATGCACCTTGTCAAACCGGGTGCGGCGGGCCACATAGACCTCACAGCCAATGATGGGCTTGATCCCTTCCTTCCTGCAGGCCCTGTAGAAATCCACAGCCCCGTACATACAGCCGTGATCTGTGATGGCCACGGCGGTCTGCCCAAGATCCTTCACCCGCTTTACCAAACGGCTGATCACACAGGCCCCGTCCAGAAGGCTGTATTCCGTGTGCAGATGCAGATGCACAAAGTCCGTCATGGCTCCTCCCCCTTTGAATCAGTATTCATTCCTGCTCCCCGGCCAGCTCCATGACCCGGCGGAGACGGTGGTTCAGCCCAGAGCGGCTGACCGTTCCGCCGGCCAGCTCGCAGAGCTCCCGGAGGGAAGCGTCCGGATTCTCCAGCCGGAGCAGGGCCGCCTCCCGCAGGGGGGCAGGCAGGCGCTCCAGCTCCCCGGACTCCTGGAGGCTGCGGATGCGGCGGATCTGCTCCATACTGGCATTGACGGTCTTGCTGATATTGGCGGTTTCGCAGTTGGTGACCCGGTTGACCTTGTTCCGGAGCTCCTTCTCTATTTTCAGATTCATCAGCTCCATGGCCGCCTTAGGCGCGCCGATCCGAGCCAGAAAATCCTCAATCTGGTTGCTCTCCTTGGTGTAGACAATGGGGTTTCTCCCTCTGGAGGACTGGCGGAAGTCCAGCTCGTAGAGCTCCAGAACCTCCAGCAGCTCCTCCCCTAGGGACGTGTCCGGAACGCCGAACTCCAGGTGATATTCCCCCTGGGGATCGCTCATGGTGCCGCAGGCCAGGTAGGCGCCCCGCAGGAAGGACATGGCGCAGCATTCCCGCCGAAGCAGTTCCGGCCGAATGGAATCCCGCTCCCCTTCCAGCAGGAACCGGCCCAACAGCTCCTCCCGGCAGGAATCGTCCTCCAGCCAGACGGTATAAGCCGGACGGCGGGAAGCAGTCTCCGGATCCCGGACAGTGACAATCGCGCCGGTGAGCTCGGCTGCGGTCTGTGCAAAGAGTGCGGCTGCCCGGCGGTTCTCGCTGACAAAGAGGGCTTCCCTGGCGGCACGGCTGAACAGCAGCATTCCATAAAGAAGCGCCTCCGGACAGCTCCCGCAGTGAAGCGTCCTCCGGCAGAGCTCATTTTTCAAATCCTGGGAATAAGACAAGGGCTTCACCTCCATCGCTCAGCTCTGCAAGAGCCTGAAGACCTTCGAGGCTATGCCTCGAGGTCTTCAGGGCTCTAAGTACGGAAAATATCCCGGTGGTTGACAGCGGCCCGCCGCCCCTGCTTGGTGAGGTGGGCGCAGACGCGCTCCGCGAAGGTGACGGAGCGGTGCCGGCCGCCGGTGCAGCCGAAGCCGATGATCAGCTGGCTTTTGCCCTCACTCAGGTAGAAGGGCACCAGGAAATCAATGAGATCCAGCAGCTTGGACAGAAGCTCCTGGGACTGGGGGAACTTCATGACATACTCGCTCACCTCTGAATCCAGGCCGGTCTTTTCCCGCAGCTCATCTAGGTAGAAGGGATTCGGCAGGCAACGAACGTCGAATACCAAATCCGCCTCGGAGGGGGCGCCTCCATGCTTGAAGCCGAAGGACATGCAGCTGATCAGCATCCGGTTGGACAGGTTATCCAGAAAAAGGCTGTCGATCCGCTCCTTCAGCTGCATAGCGGTCAGGTGGGAGGTGTCAATGGTGTAATCCGCCTGCTGACGGGCATAGGTAAGCAGCTCCCGCTCCTTCGCAATGGCCTGCTCCACAGAGCCCTTTTCCCCTTCGATCAGCGGATGCTTCCGACGGGTTTCCTTAAACCGGGTCATGAGCACCGGATCGCTGCAGTCCAGGAACAGCAGCTTAAAGGCCACCCCCAGGCCCCGCAGAATGTCCAGCTCTGCCTGGAAGTCCTGAAACATCTCCCCGCCCCGAACGTCGGTGACAACCGCAACCTTGGAGAGCTTCCCCTCGGACTGGATTGCAATTTCCGCAAACCTGGAAATCAGGCTTGGAGGCATATTATCCACGCAGAAAAAGCCGATATCCTCCAGGGCATCCACCGCTCTGGACTTCCCCGCGCCGGACAAGCCGGTAACAACCAAAAAATCCATTGTGACCTTCCTTTCCTTTAAAGCCTATTCAGGATCTCTGGATGAACGAAGGGCAAGACCTTGGGGACGCTGTCCCCAAGCCTCTGCGATGCGTCGTTTCACGACGCATCGGGGATCTCCCCCCCCTTGGATTCCCATAAATTTTTTTGGGGGTGGGGGCCTTCCTCGCTGGTACTTCCTTCGTGATCGATCGCCCGCCTACCCATTTTTTCGTAAAGAAAAAATTCATCCCCATAAGCGGCGCAGAGACTGCGACGCAGAAAGCTTCGAGCGGGTTCTGCGCAGAAACCCCAGTGCGGCGCAGGGGAGCGCTCCGCACGCAGGAGTGAGCTTTTTTCTTTACGAAAAAGCGTCCTGCGTGAATTAGCCTGTCTCTGTGGCAGAAAGCCGGAAGTCTGTACAGACTTGACCCCCACCCCTTTTCCGCCCTTAATAAGCCCTTAAAAATAATGGGAATCCAAGGGGAATCCCTTCCCCGCTGCGCCGCTAGCGGCGCAGCGCAGAGACGCGAGACAAAGTCTCGCGTCCTTGCCCGACCACGCAGAGATTCTGAATAGGCTCTGAGATGGGTTCTTATTCCAGTCCCGCGCTGCTCAGCCGCCGTACTTCGCATTCCAGATCATAGCCGGTTTTTTCCAGCACCACGGACTGCACCTGGCGGATGAGCTCCAGCATCTCCCGGCAGGTGGCTCCGCCCCGGTTGATCAGGAATCCGCAGTGCTTCTCGCTGACCTGCGCTCCGCCCACGGCATAGCCTCTCAGGCCGCACTGTTCAATCAGCGCTCCGGCATAGTTTCCCTCCGGGCGCTTGAAGGTGCTTCCCGCGCTGGGATATTCCAGAGGCTGCTTGGCCTTCCGGCGGGAGATGTAGTCATCCATTTGGGCGCGGATGTCTCCAGGCTCTCCTTTTCGGAGGGCAAATCGGGCGCTCAGGATTAGACGCTTTGAGCCGGTGAAAAGGCTGCGGCGGTAGGAAAGCGCCAGCCGCTCTGCCGGAAGGCGGCAAAAGCGGCCGTCCTCCTCCAGAAAAGCGCAGTCGCAGAGCACGTCCCTGATCTCTCCCCCGTAGGCGCCGGCGTTCATGTAGACCGCACCGCCGGTGCTGCCGGGAATGCCCCAGGCGAATTCCAAGCCGGTCAGGGACTGGGCCAGGGCGGTGCTGCACAGCTTGGAGAGGGACACACCGGCGCCGCTTTCCAGCAGGAACAGTCCCGGCTCCGCTTCACAAGGGGAAACCGTCAGCTGCTCCAGCCCCTCCGTCAGGAGGATCACGCCGTCAAAGCCCTCGTCGTCCGCCAGCAGGTTGGAGCCTTTCCCCAGGATTTCCAGGGGAATCCCGGCGTCTCTCGCCGTTTCCAGTACAAATCCTGCTTCCTCCCCGGTACGGGGCCGGGCCAGCACCCTGCATGGTCCGCCAATCCGAAAGGTAGTGAGGCCGGAAAGAGGCACTTCCCTCTCAAAGGGAATTCCCGCCCTCTCCAGGCGCTCCGCCAGCTTCGAGCAGTCCATTTTATCGCTCCTTCTTTGTGTAATGGCAGTTCGCTTTACATCAAAATCCTGAACACGCCGACAGCGGCGCTTCGGAAAGTCATATGCTCATTATATGACAGCCAAGTCGTGAAATCCGCTGGAACGCATAGATTCTTTTTTTGCGGGAACACTGATTACAGCCCGCCCTTTGGCGGAGTACATCTATCTGGGAAAGGTTGTATCGCCATGCCCTTGACCGCAAAGGAGCTGTCCGCCATTGAGGATCAGCTGAATCTGGAACAAATCCTGGTGAAAAAGTATAGGCTTTATGCTGGAACCTGCTCTGATCAGCAGCTGAAAATCAAGTGCGAGCAGATCGCCGCCCAGCATCAGGATCACTACCGCTCCCTGCTTGCACAGCTGAATTAAAGGAGGTAGCCAATATGGAAGTCAATGACCGCCTCCAGCATCAGTACGATGACCGGCAGATGCTCAATGACGCTCTCTATTCCCAGAAGCAGGTAACCGGAAATTACAATACCTTCGCCAACGAATGCACCGGCCAGGAGCTTCGGGAGCTAATGCTCAGCATCCTCAATGAGGAACACCAGATCCAGGCAGACGTGTTTGACGAGATGAGCAAGCGGGGCTGGTCCTCCCCTCAGAACGCTCAGCCGGAACAAATCCAGAAGGCAAAAGCCAAATTTCAGAGTCTTCAGTCTGAGCTTTAGCCGAAAATATCTGTAAAGCAAATCAGCTATACAGTTCTGTTTTCCAGGGAATAAAGCGCATTCAAGCGGCCGCTAAGAGCTTCCAGGTGGAAGGCTATTAGCCTTTACAGCTCGTTGTTTCTCAGCTTGATCTGCCGGACGTCCTTCCCTACAAACCGAAGGCATTTGTACATGGTCATCAGCCGGGAGGCGATCCGGTTGGTATACCGGCGCTCCAATTCCTTGGGCATCAGATTGGTGCTGATAATCACCGGACGATTCAGATTCAGCCGGCTATTGATCAGATTATAGAGGGCGGACACATTGAACTGGTTTTCAATCTCCGCGCCCAGGTCGTCAATGATGGTCAGCCGGGCATCCATCAGCGCCTGCATGGTATCAGCCCCAGGCTCTCCCCGGCCGTAGTATTCATTTTGCAGTCTCCGGAACAGATCCGGCGCGGAAACATAGACAACAGATTCTCCCCGTTCCATAACAGCGTCCGCAATAGCCAGGGAGAGGTGGGTTTTCCCAAGTCCCGTCTCCCCCATCATCAGCACGCTGGGCGAATGAGGCTCAAAGCTCTCCGCATAGCTTCGGCAGAAGCTGAGAATGGCATCCATTACATGGCGGGGCTGCCCCTCTTCATAATAACGAAGTGAAAAGCTCTGGAAGGACATGGTGGCAGATGAAATCTGTGCACCAAAAGCCTCGGTATTGTATCGCACAATCAAATCCCGGAGACAGCTGCACTTCTTTCCCTGACAGTAGCCGGTGTCCTCACAAAGGGAGCAGGTGTAACGGACGTCCAGATACCCTTCCGGAAGCCCGGCTTCTGCCAGGAGCTCCGCCAGCTTTCTCTGCGCTATGAGGTTTTCCTCCATAATCTGCTGAATCCGGCTCCGGCATTGCTCCGGGCCGGAGGCCACAGCCTGAACGATGCTTCGCCCTGTCTGGGACAGCTGGTGAAGCAGGGCTCTGCTCTGAGGAAGCCGCTCCTGAACCTCCCGGTATCTCCGCTCGTTTTCCAGGATGGCCTGCTCCCTGCGCCGGGACAGCTCCTTCACCGCGGATTGATAAGCGCTGCTCATGCCTGAACACTCCCCTTTCAAACGGAAATCCTGCCTACCTGGCTACAGCTTCGGCACGTTGTTTTTCCAGTATTCCTCCAGCTCGTCAATATCATAGGAGGCACTCCCCTGCTGCTTGCGGATGCCCTCATTGGTCAGAACCGCATCCAGGGTGGAATAGCCCTTTTCATGCCAAGACTGGAGGATCTTATTGATATAGGGAAAGGACAGCTTATTGATGGCGGTGATGGTTCGTTCATAGGCCAGCTTAATAATCTCTGTCTGGAAGCCAAACTCTCCAAACCACCGGGCAATCTGTTCCTTCTCGCTGTCAATCAGGCTGCGGTTCTGGATACCGAAAAGCTGTTTGATCTGCTCCTCATTCTGGCGGGCTGTTTTCAGGCGGCTGAGGTACTGCTCCGCCCGTTCATGGGTGGTAATTCCGCTGTCAGACCAGGCGGCGCAGAGCTTCTCCAGGCTGCGCGCGCTGAATTTCTGGATGGAAATGCTGTATTCCGCCGCCATAATCACCACGTCTGCGGGCAGGCGGATATATTCCAGGATATGTACCACGGATTTGTATTCTACGGAGGTCACCGGCCTGCCCAGGAGGTTTTCCAGGCATTCCAGCAGGAAGGAAAGCTCCCCGCTGACTGGAAGGGGTGCGGGAGATACGGCAGCGGGCTTCCCTTCCGGGAGTATCTGGGCAGCGGGCTGCTCCTTCTGCTGTCCGGACTCCGCCAGCAGAAGGCCGCGCTCGATCCAGTAGGAAACGGCTTCCTCGATTTTGCTTTCCGGAAGACTGAGCAAGCTGGAAAGCAGGCTGATGCTGTAATTTTTGCCGGCGTTGCGAAAGATCAGAAGGGCCACCTTAAGAGTGGCCCCATCGATGGTGGCAATGCCCTCGTCGGCAATCTCTCTGGGCAGGCAGAAGGTATTGGCGTAGCGCTCAAAATTGATTCGATAGGTCATGACGGTCCTCTCTGAGAGCAAGTGTTTTGAAATCCGCAGACTGCGGAATCAGCTGTTTTCTATTATAACACCACTGCAGACCTTGAGCAACCAAATTTTGCGGAAAAGGGACCGCGGGCGTCCCTCTCTTTCATGGAAGGACGCCCGCAGACGCTTCTGATTATGGGAGAAGCAGTTACTTCGCGGAGTTTTCGTAGGCTTCAATCATCTTCTTGACCATCTGGCCGCCTACAGAACCGGCCTGCTTGGAGGTAAGGTCGCCATTGTAGCCCTGCTTCAGGTTAACGCCGACCTCGGTAGCGGCCTCCATCTTAAAACGATCCATAGCCTCTCTGGCCTGAGGAACAACAAGTTTGCTGGTAGAAGACATTGTACATTCACCTTTCTGAATTGGATTTCATCGTGTTTGCTCTATTATTATGTTCTTGCGGGTTTTTGATATGAAATGTAATTTATGGCTGATTGATTCCATCTTTTGTCTGATTTTCTCCCTGTAATCAAGGTGTGCCCTTCCCAGTTTAGTGGACAGAAAAAAAGATTGCGCTGCGAGCTTCCTTGAAATCTTGATAAGTGCGAAGATATATTTCTTCCTTTTTTAATACAGAATAGAAGGATTCCATGCAGGCATTATCGTATGGATTTCCCTTGCGCCTACAGGAATGCAGGATTCCATTCCTGCTCAGGCAGTCTTCAAATGTCTGGCTCGTATACTGGCTGCCAAGGTCGCTATGCAAGAGGTGCCATAGGCATAGCCGATGATTTTGCAGCTACACAATTCCGTGACAGAAGCCAGATAGGTCCATCCTTCTTTCCGCACATGGATGCAGGTAATATCTGTACACCACTTTTGGTTGATGGTTGTATTTCCTTGCTGTCACAGAACGTAGCCCCTGCTCTGCCATATGCCTGTTTCACTTTCCGTCCAAATTCTTCATACGCCTGCCGCCTGTTTGAAGGTACACAAACCAGAGCCTGGTAATAGGTGCTTCTTGGAAAGTTCAAAGCACTGCAGAGCTGGGAAACTGAGTAATCTGTTAAGTGATTCCGGATAAAAGCTACAATCTCGGCTATTGTTCTTTTGCGAATATGGCGGTCGCTTTTTAGTATTTCATTCTCGATCTGAAGGCGTTGGTTTTCTTTCTGGAGAGCCTTATACTCCTTGAGGGTGACCGTTTCCTCTCCAGATACCTTGATGAGGGAGAGTTGTTTTACCCGGCCGCTGATGGTACTCCGATTTACGCTATATTCACGTTCCGGTTGTGGATACGAAATCCCTCCGGCATGATACAGTTCCACGATTTACTGTTTAAATTCCGGAGTGTAAGACTTTTGGGGTTTCACCATACCCTTCCTCTCTCCGTTCTTTTAACAGTATAGGCTGTTCAAATTTTTCTGTCTACACTTCTATACTAACTCTAGGGGAACCCCAACAAGTGAGCCTGAAATCTCAAAAGGATATTTCTCCCCATTGTTTACCCACATTATCGGAACTTTCGCTTTGCTCCAAGCGGTTCCGGGTGAGCATAGGAGTCTGGAGAGCGATATTCCATCGTATGCTTTGTATTTTGCCCAAACCGACTGGATTGCGTCTACGATATCCGCGCCTTTCCACTCATCAACGACAAAAACATTGTCCAGCGCATCTTTGGCAAATCTGGAAATCGCCTTTTCTGCAAACGAATCGAATTTTTCCTGTGCGCTTCTTAGCATAGGACCATATCTCATGGTTAGGAACCGCTCACTGAACAATGGCCTATCGTAAGAAGTGTATTCGCAAGGGCAAGACCTCGAGAGCTCTGATCTCGAGCACTCGCCAAGGGGACGCGTCCCCTTGGATTCCCCTTTTGTGGGTTATGATGGGGCAGGATTTCCGTTCCTGTCTCGCTGATACTCCCTTCATGGTCGATCGCCCGCCTACCCATTTTTTCGTAAAGAAAAAATTCATCCCTCCAGGCGGCGCAGAGACTACGACGCAGAAAGTTTCGAGCGTGCTCTGCGCAGGAAGCCTAGTGTAGCACAGGGAGTATCCCACACGCAGGAGGGAGCTTTTTTCTTTACGAAAAAAGCGGTCTGCGGGAATCAGACTTTCTGCGTGGCAAGGGGAAGGAAGTCTGTATAGACTTGACCCCACCCTTGAAAAGTCCTTCAAAAATTACGGGTTCCAAGGGGATTTAGATCCCCGATGCGCCGCCAGCGGCGCATCTCAGAATTCGGCGAAGCCGAATTCCTAGGTGCGTCGTTTCACAACGCACCGCAGAGACGCGAGACAGCGTCTCGCAGCCTTCCACAGACTATGCAAGCCCCAGGAAACGCTGAGCGTTTTGAGCGAGGATTGAGCGGGTCAGGCTCTCTGACAGTCCCAGGGAAAGAATAAACCGGATGGAGGACGCTGGATCCTCCCAGGGGCAGTCGGAACCCAGAAGGATTCTTTGGGGATCGTGGCTGAGTATCATTCGCCGCATCTGGACGGGATCACCATAAGTGGCGCACATAGCCGTATCCAGCCAGACGTCCCTGCCGATCAGCCAGCGCTCCACCTCATCCCACTGCTTCATCCCGCCAAAGTGCGCCAGCACAATTGTCAGCCCCGGAAATCGATCCAGCACCCGCCGGGCTGCCTTCGGAGACGCATGAATCCGATCCGGACTATAAAAATCCCAGCCAGCGTGAAACACAATCGGCAGTTTCAGCTCCGCGCATTTCCCATATATCGGATCCAGCTCTGGATCGTCAATGGAAAACCCCTGATAATCCGGATGAAGCTTGATTCCCGGAAGGCCCAGCGCCTTGATCCGCTCCAGCTCCACCAGGCTGTCCTCCGCCCGGAAATGAACCGACCCAAAGGCCGAAACACGCTCCGGATAAACACGGTTCAGCTCTGCGGCACTGTTGTTAACAGAAGTCTGCTGCCTGGGCGAGGTGGCAATATTCAAAAAGAATCCCCGATCTACGCCGGTGGCGGCGAGTTTTTCCAATGTGTTCCCCACCGTTCCATTGGTGCAGGGAGTGATTCCGGATATCCCCTGGAGCCTGGCAACAGCTCCCTCCGCGATTTTATCCGGGAAGGCATGGATGTGAGCATCGATCACCTGATAGGTTCTGCCCTGATATTCCACCGACAAGGCCGCCTGCCTCCTTCCATTCATGCCGGAGCTTCCTCACCGGCAGCGTGCTCGTCCCCGGAAAGGGGGACGGGCTCCCCCAGGACTGTCGGCTCCGGCTTCAGCCACGTCCAGAGAAAATCCTTCCCGCGCGCCAGTACCTCCCGGAGATCCCGCCAGCCTTGATTCTGATATTCCCTGGGGGCGGCGGGAACGCCCCAGGCTTCCAGCCCCAGCTGCTGCGCGTCATAGAGCGCCCGATAGAGATGATACTCCTGGGTGACAATCACAACCCGCCGGGCCTGGAAAACCTCCCTTGCCCGGTACATGCTTTCATAGGTGGAAAAGCCAGCGTGATCCAGGAATACCGCCTGGGAAGGCACACCCTGATCCAACGCATAGTCCCCCATGGCGCCGACCTCGTTATAATCCGCCTGGCCGTGATCCCCGCTCATCAGCAGGCGCTCGGAAGCGCCCAGACGGTAGAGGTCAATCCCCCGGCTCAGACGATCCTCCAGCAGAACGCTGGGAGAACCGTCCGGCCGCACGCCGGCTCCCAGCACTAGGATGCAGTCCGCGCGAAGCCCAGCGGCCTCCTCCGGGGTCAGGATCCGCTCCCGTACACGGGCCTTCATCCAGGCGTTGAGGCCCAGCAGTCCGGCTGTCCCCAAAATCAGCAAGAGGAAGGGCAGCTTCCAAAGCAATCCGCCTGTATTTTTCATAGACACAGAAATTACAGCTCCTTGACGGTTCCGTCCCCGTTGAACAGGGGCAGGTACTGTAAATACTGAATGTCGTCCCGGTATTTGGCGTCGCCCTCCGCCAGGATAGCCATCCGGCCCGCTACGATTCCGCCGGACTGCTTTACCAGCTTTTCCACCGCCCGGAGGCTTTCGCCAGTACTGATCACGTCGTCGATGATCAGCACGCGCCGTCCCCGCATCCGCTCCACATCGTCGCTGTCGATGTAAAGGGCCTGCTTTTTGGCAGTGGTAATGGAGGTGACCTCCGTAGAAACCACATTTTTCATGTAGAGCTTGGGAGCCTTCCGGGCGATCAGATAGTCGTTTTCCCCAGACTGGCGGGCCATTTCGTGAATCAGAGGGATGCCCTTGGATTCAGCGGTAATCATAATATCATGCTCCGGAACTATTTTCAGCAGTTCCCGAGCGGAGGCCACCGTCAGCTCCACATCCCCGAAAATGACGAAAGCTCCGATATACAGCTCATCCGATACCCGGCAGAGCGGCAGCTTGCGCTCCAGCCCGGCTACAGAAAGCTGATAGTACTGTTCCATAACAAACGCATTCCTTTCTATAGGCTTTACGCCGCATTCTTTCAGAAAACAGTATATCACTTCTGCGGTCATTGTCAACAAAGCGCTCCGAAAAACGCAGGGCAAGGCCGCGAGACGCTGTCTCGCGCTCTGCGGTGCGTCGTTTCACGACGCACCTAGGAATTCGGCTCCGCCGAATTCTGAGATGCGCCGCAAGCGGCGCATCGGGGACGCGTCCCCTTGGATTCCCGTCTTTTTGGGGGTATGAGGGAGCAGAATTTCAGTCCCTGCTTCGCTGACACTTTCCGCAGGGACGATCGCCCGCCTACCCATTTTTTCGTAAAGAAAAAATTCATCCCCACAAGCGGCGCAGAGACTACGACGCAGAAAGGCCCGAGCGTGTTCTATTACGCTCATACCCTCTGCGGCACAAGGAATACCCCGCACGCAGAAGGGAGCTTTTTTCTTTACGAAAAAAGCGTCCTACGGGAATCAGACTCTCTGCGTGGCAGAAGGCCGGAAGTCTGTACAGACTTGACCCCACCCCTTTTCCGCCCTTAATAAAGCCCTTCAAATAATGGGAATCCAAGGGGAATCCCTTCCCCTTGGCGAGAGCGCGAGAGCAGAGCTCTCGCGACCTTCCCACGATACCAAACAGATCCCGAACAGGCGCTTACAGCTTCATCTGCTCGCCCTCATCCTCCGGACGGACATTTGCTCCGGCCGCCGGGAGCGTCTTGGTGCGGAAACGGTGGCTGTTCTCCAGCATCCCCTCTTGGAAGGGATCGGCGGAGGCCACCCGGTGGCTTCCCTTGAGGGTCATCACCTGGACGCCCTGGGTATCCCGCGCGGCCTTGGAGGGGATCACCGCGGAATCGAAAATCAGCTTCCGGCGGGCGGTTGAGGTGAGGATGTACTCCCTGTCCCCGGTGACCGCTTCCGCCCGGATCAGCGGGAACCGATCGCAATAGGCTCCGGAGAGCTTCCGCCGGCGGGTCTTGGTGGCGTAGGAGGATAAAGGCACCTTTGCCACCCTTCCGCAGTCAAAGAAAAACAGCATATGCCCCGTATAGTCCAGGGTAACCGCCACCGCAAGGATCCGCTCCTGGGGCTCGAACTCCAGCCGGGCGGGAATGTAATCCCCCATTACACTGGCCTTGGTATCCTCAAAATCAGAAGCGCGGCTCTTGTAGACCTGCTGTTTGTCTGTGAAAAACAGAATCTCGGCGGAGCTGAGGGTTTCATAATGCCCGGTAATTTCATCGTTCTCCTTGAGCTTCTGTTCGCCTCCCATCCGGAGGGAAAGAGGGGTGATTTTCTTGAAATAGCCCTCCCTGGTGAAAAACAGGTGAACCGGATATACATTCTCCTCCTCCGGCTCCTCCTGAGGAAGATCCGCGGCGTAAAGGAACATCGTGCGCCGGGGCTGGGCGTACTTTGAGATAACATCCTTCAGCTCAGCGGTGATGATGGCGTTGATCTTCCGGGGATGAGCCAGAATATCCTCCATCTCAGCAATGTCCTTTAACAGCTGCTCAATCTCCTGGGTGCGCTTGAGGATAAATTCCCGGTTCAGATGCCGCAGGCGGATTTCCGCCACGTACTCGGCCTGCACCTCATCTATGCCAAAGCCGATCATCAGGTTGGGAACCACCTCCCGCTCCTCAGCGGTTTCCCGAACAATCCGGACAGCCTTGTCGATGTCCAGCAGGATTTTCTCCAGTCCCTGAAGGAGATGAAGCTTTTCCTTCTTCTTCCCCAGGTCGAAGTACACCCGACGCTTGACGCAGCCGGTGCGGAAGGCGATCCACTCGGTAAGGATTTCCCGCACCCCCATCACCCGGGGATAGCCGGAGATGAGAATGTTGAAGTTGCAGGAGAAGCTGTCCTGAAGGGGGGTCATCCGGAACAGCTTCTGCATGAGCTTATCCGGATCCTGTCCCCGCTTCAAATCCAGGGTGAGCTTCAGCCCCTGTAAGTCGGTTTCATCCCGGAGATCGGAAATCTCCTTGAGCTTTCCTGCCTTCACCAGCTCCACAATCTTGTCCATAATGGCTTCAATGGTGGTGGTGGGCGGAATCTCAGTGATCTCAATGCAGTTGTTAGAGCTGTCATAGCTGTACTTGGAGCGGATTTGGAAGCTGCCCCGTCCGGTATCCACAGCCCTGCGAAGCTCCTCCCGCGTGTAGATCAGGAAGCCGCCTCCGGGAAAATCCGGTCCCTGAAGGGTTTCCAGCAGGTCATGCTCCGGATTCTTCAGCAGGGCGATGGTCGTCTCACAGATTTCCTTCAGGTTAAAGGGACAGATATTGCTGGCCATGGAGACGGCAATCCCCACGTTGGAGTTCACCAGGATGGAAGGAAAGGTGGTGGGAAACAGGGTCGGCTCCGTGGTGGAGCTGTCGTAATTGGGGACAAAGTCCACCGTATCCTTGTCCATATCCCGGAAAAACTCCGCGCAGATGGAAGCCAGCTTGGCCTCGGTGTACCGGGAGGCCGCGTAAGCCATGTCCCGGGAGTACGCCTTGCCGAAATTCCCCTTGGAATCCACATAGGGATGCAGCAGGGCCTCGTTGCCCTTGGCGAGGCGGACCATGGTTTCGTAGATTGCCCCGTCCCCGTGGGGATTCAGGTGCATAGTCTGCCCCACAATGTTGGCGGACTTGGTGCGGCTCCCGGTGAGCAGCCCCATCTTGTACATGGTATAGAGCAGCTTCCGCTGGGAGGGCTTGAACCCGTCGATCTCCGGCAGCGCCCGGGAAACGATTACGCTCATTGCGTAGGGCATGAAATTCTTTTCCACCGTTTCGGTGATGGGCTGCTCCACCACAATGCCCGCGCCTGCAATGTATGCGTTGGAGTCGGCTTTTCGGGCCGGCGGCTGCTTTTTCTTACTGGCCATGGTTCTTACTCCTTGCTGTTGATATGGTCACAAGACCCGGAAGTTGTATTCACAACGGGGAAGACAAGACCCCGAGGGCTCTGCCCTCGAGCACCTGCCAAGGGGACGCGCCCCCGTGGATTCCCGTCTTTTTTGGGTGGGGGGTGGGGACGGGCGCTTGCGCCCGTCCCCCTGCCTCGCTGGTACTTCCTGCGTGGCCGATCGCCCGCCTACCCATTTTTTCGTAAAGAAAAAATTCATCCCCACATGCGGGGCAGAAACTGCGACGCAGAAAGTTTCGAGCGGGCCCTGCGCAGAAACCCCAATGCGGTGCAGGAAGTACTCCACACGCAGGAGGGAGCTTTTTTCTTTACGAAAAAAGCGTACTGCGGGAATCAGACTATCTGCGTGGCAGGAAGAAGGAAGTCTGTACAGACTTGACCCCCAACCCTTTCCGCCCTTAAAAAGATGGGATTCCAAAGGGACGCGTCCACGGTGCGTCGTTTCACGACGCACCGCAGAGCGCGAGACAGCGTCTCGCGGCCTTGGGAAGGGTTGTCAGCTGATGTCTGCCAGCTCCAGGTAGTCCATGCCGTTTTCGGCGATGAAGTCCTTGCGGCCCTGGAGATCGTCTCCCAGGAGGAGGTCAAACATCCGGGCGGTGGCTTCCGCGTCCTCTGGCTTGACCTTGATCAAACGCCGCGTCTCCGGGTTCATGGTGGTCAGCCACATCATCTCCGGGTCATTCTCTCCCAAACCCTTGGAGCGCTGGATATCATATTTTGTTTTGCCAAGCTTCTCCAGAATCTCTGTTTTCTCCTGCTCGGTGTAAGCAAAGTAGGTACGCTCCCCGCCCTTTTCCTTTGCCGTAATCTCAAATAGGGGAGACTCCGCGATATATACATACCCCTTTTCGATCAGGGTGGGCGTCAGTCGGTAAAGCATAGTCAGCAGCATGGTCCGGATATGAAACCCGTCCACATCCGCATCAGTGCAGAGAATCACCTTACTCCACCGGAGATTGTCCAGATCAAAGGTAGACAGCTCCCGGTTCGCCTTGGAGGAAACCTCCACGCCGCATCCCAGTACCTTGATCAAATCCGTAATGATCTCATTCTTGAAGATCTTCCCGTACTCCGCCTTCAGACAGTTGAGGATTTTTCCCCGGATGGGAATAATGGCCTGAAACTCCGCGTCCCGTCCCTGCTTGCAGGAGCCCAGGGCGGAATCGCCCTCCACAATATAAATTTCCCTGCGGGTGAGATCCTTGGTGCGGCAGTCCACAAATTTCTGCACTCGGTTGGCCAGATCGATGGAGCCGGCCAGCTTCTTTTTCAGGCTGATCCGGGCCTTTTCCGCATTTTCACGGCTGCGCTTATTCACCAACACCTGCTCCGCAATCCGGTTGGCCTCGTCGGGATTTTCCAGGAAATAGACCTCCAGCTGATGCTTCAGGAAGTCGGTCATGGCCTCGTAGATGAACTTGTTGTTGATGGACTTCTTGGTCTGATTCTCATAGGAGGTCTGGGTGGAGAAGGAGGAGGAAACCAGCACCAGGCAATCCTCCACATCCGCGAAGGAGATCCGGCTCTCCCCCTTCAGATAGCGGTTCCCCTGCTTCAGGTACTGATCCAGCTGGGAGACAAAGGCCTGCCGAACCGCCCGGTCCGGCGCGCCCCCATGCTCCAGCCAGCTGGAGTTGTGATAGTATTCCAGCAGCTTCACCCGATTGGAAAACACCGCCGCGCAGGTGAGGCGCACCTTATACTCCGGCTTGTCCGCCCGATCCCGTCCCCGGCGCTCGGATTCCCAGTATTGGATGGAGGAAAAGGCGGCGTCCTCGCCGGCCCCGGCCAGGATCTCCCCCACATAGTCGGTCAGGCCATTTTCATAAACGAACTCCTGGGTTTCAAAGCCGTTTTCCGTCTCGTTCCGGAACTCGAACACCAGGCCCTGATTGACAATCGCCTGCCGCCGAAGGATATCCCGAAACCAGTCCGCCGGGATGGAAATATCCGTAAACACATCCAGATCCGGCAGCCAGCGATGACGGGAGCCCGTCTGCTTCCCTTTATATGGGGTTTTCTCCATCTCCCCCTTCAGCTCTCCCCGCTCAAAATGAAGCTTGTAGCAGAAGCCGTCCCGATGTACCTCAACGTCCATATAGCGGGAGGAATACTGGGTCGCGCAGGAGCCCAGCCCATTGAGGCCCAGGGAATACTCATAGCTCTCCCCCTCCAGAGTGTTGTATTTTCCCCCGGCGTAGAGCTCGCAATAGACCAGCTCCCAGTTATACCGCTGTTCCTTTTCATTCCAGTCTACCGGACAGCCTCTGGCGAAGTCCTGCACCTCAATAGAGCAGTCCCGATAGCGGGTTACAAGGATCCGCCTGCCGAAACCGGCCCGGGCCTCATCGATGGAGTTTGAGATGATTTCAAAGACGGAGTGCTGGCAGCCCTCCAGTCCGTCGGAGCCGAAAATAACCGCCGGACGGCGGCGTACCCGGTCAGGACCTTTCAGTGAGGAGATGCTGTCATTGCCGTATTCATTGGAGGTGTTTCTAGGCATTGCTGTGACCGTACCCTTCCTTTTTCCGATTCTTGAGCGGCTGCGCCGAAAAGCCGGCGGGCATCCTGCCGCTGTTTTTCACAGATTATTATAGTATACCCGAAACGGTATCGTCTGTCAAATATTGGCTTCCTTCAGGGAATACCGGCTCATTACGGCAAGGCCGCGAGACGCTGTCTCGCGCTCTGCCAAGGGGATTAAATCCCCTTGGAACCCGTAATTTTTTAAGGGCGGAAAAGGGGTGGGGTCAAGTCTGTACAGACTTTCTTCCTCCTGCCACGCAGAGCTGAACTTTTTCTTCACGAAAAAGTGGGTAGGCGGGCGATCGTCCCTGCGGGAAGCAGCAGCGAGGAAGGTCCCCCGCTCCCCCAAAAATTTACGGGAATCTAAGGGGATTTAGATCCCCGATGCGCCGCCAGCGGCGCATCTCAGAATTCGGCGAAGCCGAATTCCTAGGTGCGTCGTTTCACGACGCACCGCGGAGACTCGAGGACAGCGTCCTCGAGGTCTTCACCCGACATCAAAAGATCTTAGCTGTCAAAAGTATGAGCCTGGCAGGCATTCCTGCCAGGCTCCCCTTTGGGTCAGTTCAGCCTGAATGTATGTACCAAATTGTCCATCAGCTTGGACTGGTCAGACAGCTCCTGAGAGGTAGCCGCGCTCTGCTCCGAGGTAGCGGAGGTGCTCTGAACAACCGAGGATATCTGCTCGATTCCTTCCGTGACCTGGGCAATGGAGATCGTCTGGCTTTCCACTGCTTCTACTACCGCGTTCATTTTTTCAGTCACATTTCCGGCGATCGCGCTGGTCTGATCCAATGCGCCTGTGACGCGCTCCACTGCTTGGCTTCCTTCCTCTACAGCAAAAATGGAGCCCTCGATCAGTTCCTTGGTCGCCTTTGCCGCTTCGTCAGATTTTACAGCCAAGTTGCGCACCTCCTCAGCGACTACGGAAAAGCCCTTTCCGGCGCTTCCCGCCCGGGCGGCCTCCACAGCTGCGTTCAAAGCCAGAATCTTTGTCTGGAAGGCGATATTTTCAATGGAGGCAATGATTTTGCCGATCTCCACGGAGGAATCGGAAATCTTCTCCATGGCCACGTTCAGCTCCCGCACGCAGTTCACGCTGACGTTCAGCCGTTCGTCCACCTGGGTTACAAAACGCCCTGCCTCCTCCGCCGCCGCAGCAGTCCGCTTTGCGTTGTCCGCAATGCTGGCTGCGGTAGAGGAAAGCTCGCAGACAGCGCCCGCCTGCTCCGTCGCGCCCTGGCTCAGGGACTGGGCGCTTTTGGACACCTGAACGGCCCCGCTCGCCACGGTTTCAGCGGACTGGCTGATCTGAAAGAGGGTGTTCCGCAGGGAGGTGTGAATGGACTTGATGGACTGCTCAATCGCCGCAAAATCCCCCCAATAGGCGCGGGTGATATCCTCCCGGAAATCTCCCTCCGCCATTTTGCCCAGATGGCAGGTCACATCCTGTACAACATCGTTCAGACGCTGTAATGTTGTATTCATTGCCCCTGTCAGCTTGGCCGTCTCATCCCGGGTACGCACAGCCGGAATCGGTGTATGCAGATCTCCCTCTGCCAGCTTCTCCAGCCGGGTGACGCAGGAGCGGATCGGATTGGAAATGGATCTCCCAACCATGACCGCTATGGGGAATGTTGAGATCACAACCAGGACGATCACCAGGATTGTCAGGAGGATGCTTCGATCCAACGAGGATTTGAACTCCCTCTGGCTGGCTTCAATGGCAATGCTCCAGTTCTGGTTGCCGTTGATGGGGGCAAACCCCACAAACTTGTTGTCTCCGTAGAAATTGTAGCTGCCAAAGCCGGTTTCGCCCTGAATCATCCGCTGGTTCACAGCGGCAATGTCAGCCACGCTGGAATCCGTCCTGGCGGCCTCAATCATATTGGAGCCCTGCTCCACCACGGACCGCTCCCGATGCCCGATAACGTTGCCTCTGTTGTCGAGCACATAGGCAACCCCATCACTGCCTATAGACAGATTGGTGACAATCTCGGACAAAAAGTCCGCGCTGATGCCGCCGTAGACCACGCCCTCAAAGCGGCCGTCAACAAGAATGGGCACCTCCAGCAGAAAAATCATCCGCTGTCCGTCGTTCATGATATTGGAAATATAGGGCTGCTTCGTAGCCTTGCACTGCTGAAAGTAATCTTCATTGGCGTAGCTTTCCCCTGTGGAAGAAAAGCCGTTGGCGTCCATCTTTCCAGTGTAGAGAAAGCCGTTGCGCTGGGCGATTCCTTCCCGGACGGGTATCAGCCTGGGATCAGTGGGGGCGCACTCCTGGAAAATCTCAGAAGCCGCAGCCTCCTGAAGAACCGACCAGTAATTGTCCATCCGCCACTCCACCGCGTCCGCGGCCATCTCTGTTGCGGGGCCCAGGGTTTTGGTCATCACGTCGTCAATTCCAGCGGCATTCAGAATCGCGGTGATTATGCCGATCAGAACCGCGCCGGCCAGTACCACCGACAGCATACTGACTTGAATTTTGGATTTGATCGACTTCATTGTGTCATCTTCCTCCCGTTTGAGACAATGCCATGCCATTCTGTGTGCCATAAACGGCGCGGCGCTGCCTTTGTTCTATTTTGGATATAGAATCCATTCGGAGGTCATTCTAGCACAATTCCGCCCAAATTTCAAGCCGGATCCGCTCCCCGCCGGCCAGAGGCGGCAAAGCGTTGGAACCGGATAAACAAATTCCACAATCGGGCGCTTCTTTTCTGCAAAAAGGGATTGACATTTTCATTCTCTCCCTTATAATGGTTTCAAATCCCGCTGTGGTTCACAGCATTCCTGAAAAGCCGAAAAATGCCCTTAGAGCCTGTTCAAGATCTCTGGGCAGAGCGCCTGAAAGGCGCTTTTTCCGCACAGGCAGCGTCAAAAATGCTCGGAATCCACAAAGGATTCCTCCGCTTTTTTCCTTGCTGTGCAAAAAAATCCCCTTCCATTCGCCCCACCCAGAGAT
>JAAVZY010000138.1 GCA_022791945.1 Oscillospiraceae bacterium
AGATTCTGTCCATCATTGAGAACATGGGCCGGGCAGGGGTGCCCCTGCCGGGATTTTTGCGGGCGGCGGTTTCGGCCCTGAAAAGGACAGTGGATAAACAAGGGGATGGCCTGGCGGCGTCCCTGGAGGAAAAGGAGAAAAGCCATGATTAAAAAAGTATTTCTGGGCGTGGGCCACGGCGGCACGGATCCGGGAGCTGTGGCCAACGGCCTCCGGGAGAAGGACGTGAACCTGGGCATTGCCCTGGCGGCGCAGAAGGAGCTGGAGCGGGCCGGGGTAGAGGTCAAGCTCAGTCGGTACCGTGATGAGGATGATGCTCTGACGGAGGAGATTCGGGAGTGCAATGCCTACGGCCCGGATCTGGCGGTGGACATCCACAACAACGCTGGCGGCGGGGATGGCTTCGAGGCGTACTGCTCTATGGTGGGCGGGGTATCCCGGAAGCTGGCGGAGAACATAGAGGTGCGGGTCAAGGCCATCGGTCAGAACAGCCGTGGCGTGAAAACCCGGCCTTATCCCGGTAAGCCATCCCTGGACTACTACGGATTTGTCCGGGAAACAAGGGGCCCGGCGGTGCTTTGCGAGTTCGCCTTCCTGGACAATCCCCGGGACGTGGCGGCGGTTGCCGGGCCCGAAGCCCAGGAGGCCATGGGGATGGCTCTGGCACGTGGGATTCTGGATACCCTGGGCATCCCCTGGCAGAGCCCGGAGAAGTGGGCGGTACGGATCCAGCACTTCACCCGCCGGGAGGATGCGGCGGAAACCTCCGGCTGGATCCGGGCGCTGGGGCTGTACAATGAGATCCACACCGATTCCGAGAACGGGAAGTATGTGGTGGACGTGTTCAGCTTCTCCGCCCGGGACAAAGCGGACGCGCTGGCAGAGATCCTCAATCACCAGCGGTACAGTGTGGTGGTAAGGCAGGCGTAGAGAAAAGCCCCGGATGCGGTCGTTGCCGCGTCCGGGGCTTTTAGCGTCGTATGGACAGCTGCTGACATAAGAGTCTCACAGTTCTTTCGCTTTCTTCCGATCTGCTTTCGCAAGTGCTTCCTCACCGATGGCGAAGTATGCTTTTGCGCGATTTAGATAGGCTTCTTTATTCCTTGGTTCAGAACTGATCACTTCTGTAAAGTCTTCGATAGCCTTTGAATAATTTCCTGAAATATTATATGCAAGTCCCCGATTATATAATACATCTCCATCAAAAAGTATCAAGCTCATCACTTTAGTGTAATCTTTAATGGCCTCTTCTATACGTCCTAAATCTCTATATACATTCCCCCGAGCTGAATATGCATCTGTATAATCAGGATCCAACTCAATCGCTTTATTGTAATCTTTGATGGCTTCTTCGAGGCGCCTCAAATCTTTATGTGCACTTCCCCGATTATAATATGGATCTGCAAAATTAGGATCCAATACAATCGCTTTATTATAATCCTGGATAGCTTCTTCTAAACGTCCTAAGTCTCCATGTACAATTCCCCGGTTATTAAATGCACCTGCAAAATTGGGATCCAACTCAATTGCTTTATTGTAATCCTTGATGGCCTCTTCCAAATGTCCTAACTCTCTATGTACAATTCCCCGGATATTATATGCACCTGCAAAATTAGGATCCAACTCAATCGCTTTCGAATATTCATCCATGGCAAGCTCTAGACAGCCTTCGTCATAAATTCGGTTCCCTCGGCGAATATAATCCCAAGCAGTAAGTGTCTGCGCCTTTTCCCGCTCCTCTTCTTCACGCTGTTCCGCTTGATTCATTTCCTGAAGAGCTTCCTGAATTTCCGGCTTTTTATTCAGCTCTTCCCATTGCTGATTATATTGCTGGATACGTTTATCATATCTCTTCTTTAGATGCTCTGCCGTAAGACCTGGTCGAATTGCGTCTCCATACATGGCCTTTCCGATCTCTACCATCAAAGCATCAAATCCGTCAATAGCAACGAAATATCCATCCCGTTTTTTTACAAAGTTTTGTATCCTCTCCTCGGGAAGATCAGAGGGATCAGTTCCCCCATGATAGCACCAATATACCCCCTTACGCATATCAGTATGATCGTCCTCCAAAAAGGACATCAAACTGTGATCGCCGCCGGCGTAGCCAATTACAATTGGCGTGTAGACATTAAGCGCATAGGTTAGTGCTTTTCGCCACTCCGGCTTCAATTCATTAGTCGTTTCCGGACTGTTAAACGGGTCATACATTAAACCGCGGTGCACCTTCGCCACAATGGGACGCTGAATATTAGCATCCATATAGTCCACTAAGGACTCATGGCTGACAACAAGCGGTTTTTTATCTGTGTACAAAAACAGGGCATCTTCCACCAGACTATCAAAATTTGTGGTAATAACCAGATTGTGCTGATTGTTCTCTGTCAGCAGCTTTGCCAATGTGTGATAACCAAGGCTGGGGTCACAGCGCTCCATGATTTTCTCCAGATAGCTATATCCTTTACGCGGATTGGCATGAAAGCGCAGCTTATAGATGTCGAAATAGTACTCGCTTGAGATCGGCCTCTTCTCTTCTTTGGCGCTCTGCCACGCCTTTTCAATCTCATCAAACTCATGCTTAATTTCCTCTTCTGCATGTAGCTCGTTGGCCAGCCTCCGCGTTTCATCTTCGTCCATCGTAGGCGTCCCGCGATCCTCCAGCTTACCCATGAGACAATCCATCCATTGCATCTGAAGAGTGTTGCCGCTAGGGATGTTGGAGTCTACTGATGCGCCTGAACCCAAGATGAAGCAAAACCGCTGCTCACAATTTTCTGTTGATTCCTTTATCAGCCGGGATAAGCTCTTTGCAGAAAGAATTCTGGACTTTGGAAACGCCACGCTGAACCCCCCCTCGCCTTTGTTACCTTTTATTGTATCTGCGCTTTTGATATTTGTCAACAATGAAGAGAAGCATCAGGAAAAGGCGAAAACGGCAGCTCTGCCAAGCCGCCGTTCTCATAAAAGGGATCTCCGGCCGGGCTATACCCGACTCTTGGATATGGCGTGAAACACTACGCCAGAGATTATGGCAAGCGCTGCTTTGTCATCTATATCGGCTAGAAGAAGAGGCTCCGGATACAGTACATACTGTGTCCGGAGCCTTTTATGCCTTTGCAGAAGTAAAGCGCAACCGCCGATATATCATCTGGAATCTTTCTGAAAACCCTCTTATGCTTTGCGTAAGAGGTGATTTTATGTCAGATAAAGTCGAAATCGGGAAAACCATTGTGAAGCTTCGAAAGAGCCGGAGGATCACCCAGGAGCAGCTGGCAGAAGCGGCAAACGTGAGCGTGTCATACCTGCGAGATATTGAGCACGACTGCGCCAATCCTACCATCAATATTCTGGAGGATATCGCAGATGCCTTGGGAATGCCTCTTTTCGTGCTCATTATGTCCTCCACCGCTGAGGAAGAACGGGAAGAGGCGCTGAATAAAACCGTGTTGCATTAAGTATATACTGTCAGGAAGAATCGGAAATAAAGAGGTATATGCGGGTTATCGGACAGCCAGGTTTGCGTACTCCTGATTGAGATACCGATCACGATTACCGTCATCCATGCGGAGGCCCCCAGCTGAGGAATGTCCTCTGGATCAAAGTAGATTTCCTGATTTCCAATTCCACAAAGGACGTTCTGCGGGTACGCCTCCTGTACGGCCCCTGAGAGGCCTGTGCAGGGGCTTTTCTTTTTATAATGAAAACTTTTAATCAAAGAGCGGAAAAGAGTCCCTTTTTCCTTTAGAAAAAAGGCAGGCAGTAACGATAAAGGCAGGGAAAGTGTAGAGCAAGCACAAAGGGGGGCGTGTGGCCCCGTATGAGGAACCCAGACGCCCTTCCCGGCTTTACGAACCGGATTATAGTAGACAGCCTCACCGGTGGCTTTGTTTACCATTTTCATACTCAACACCCCTTTCAAACCCGTTTGATGGCCTGTCCGAATTTTTCATACAGGGCCTCGGCCTCAGCCCTGTTTTTTGCCTGTATCCCGGTCGGATCACCCATGTCAGCATTTAAACCGCCTCCTTTAATTCCCAATCGGTGATAAGTGGGTGACAATCCTCATACTGCCAGCGGAGGGCATCGGTCAGAACCTGCACATCCGGCAGAGAACCATCCCCTGCACAACCAATATTGGAGTATTCTCCACTGACCAAGATGGCAGAGGAATCAGTCTTCACGATTTCCTGAAGCCGCTCCAGATAGTCCGATTCCAAAACCATGATACCCTTGTTGTAGAGCATATCTTCCGGCCAGATAGTATCAACATTCCACGACCGACCTTCCTTCCAGAGAGCGATCCAGCAGATACCATCTGCTGCTTCTTCCCGAATAGACCTGGCACAATTTCTCAAACTCGCCATTTTACTGAACCTCCTCAATAACAAATTTCGTGGTTCCCTTCGTCCAGGGATTCTCTCGGTCTTCAGCCTCGAAGCGGCGCTTCATGGCTTCGGCCTGATCGCGGGTCTTTGTTCCCCCGAAAATCGCCCCGCTCGCTGTTTTGACATAGAAGCGGACACCAACGGCCCTGCCGTGCCGGATTGCCTGATTCAGATTCATCATTTCAATTTTCCTTCCTGCCCTGCCATCATCAGCACCGGTGGGGCGGTTCCAGTGGACGGCCCCGGCTGGGACCGTTTCGGCGTTATAGCATCTCAATATCATCGGAGAAAATAACCTTCAGATAATCGACATTTTCCTTATTGTCGTGCATTACACTCGCCTGGAACACCGTGACTCTCCAATCTGCTGGCCAGTCATGCGTGAGAAGCCCATTTATGCCAGCCCACCGACTGACACCCCCAGAGAAGCAGTCCACCATTCGGATTTCAATATCTGTTTTTCGGGCGGTGATAAGGCCCTGACATATCGTGAGAATTAAATCGCCCATGGACATTTCGTATTTTTTAATTGTTTCCTCTTTGTACCCATGCATTGTTAACTTCATTTTCAAGCCCTCCTTTAATGGAATTCAACAGTGAGATAGCCGGTACCATCTTTCCAAAACCGAAATACGATTTCATCCGATTTTTTATTTATCTGCTTGGCACTGTCTGTCATGGCTTTTACGAATTCAGCGCCAAAGTACCACTTCGTCATGGATTCACTTGTATATACAGCATTTGTTTTATAGATGATTTTCATTTTGCTACCTCCATCTTTTGGTTTCCTAACCTTTACTGTGATTATATATTACCATGCATACGTAGTATATACAAGTCAGTATATTGCACGATGTTTCGCTTCTATTTATGGCGTTTGTATGGTATATTTGCCAGGTTGACAATTACCATACACACGCCGTATAATTAGGGAAAACTAAGACGGAGGACGAAACAATGCCAAAGCTGATTGAAAAAGAGGGCATGACGCCCATAGATCGGAAATGCCTAGAGGCTGGGATCAGCCGTTTAGAGTTATCCCGACGCAGCGGCGTATCGGCCCGGACGCTGGAAGCATGGGGAAAGCGTCTCCGCA
>JAAVZY010000087.1 GCA_022791945.1 Oscillospiraceae bacterium
GGGCAAGGCCGCGAGAGCTCTGCTCTCGCGGCTCTGCGGTGCGTCGTTTCACGACGCACCTAGGAATTCGGCTTCGCCGAATTCTGAGATGCGCCGCCAGCGGCGCATCGGGAAGGGATTCCCCTTGGATTCCCGTCTTTTTTAAGGGCGTAAAGGGGGTGGGGTTCAAGTCTGTACAGACTTTCTACTCCCTGTCTCGCTGATACTCTCCGCAGGGAGGATCGCCCGCCTACCCATTTTTTCGTAAAGAAAAAATTCATCCCCACGTCCGGCGCAGAGACTGCGACGCAGAAAGTCCCGAGCGTGTTCTTCTGCGCTCGGGACTTTCTGCGCCTGACAAGGTTTTGCGCAGGCGCCCTCTGCGGCACAGGGAGTGCCCTGCACCCAGGAGGGAGCTTTTTTCTTTACGAAAAAAGCGTACTGCGGGAATCAGACTCTCTGCGTGGCAGGAGGGAGGAAGTCTGTACAGACTTGACCCCAACCCCTTCCGCCCTTGAAAAGCCCTTAAAATTACGGGTTCCAAGGGGATTTAATCCCCTTGGCAGGAGGCTCGCAGGGTCAAAGCCTGCGGCTTTGACCCTTGGGCAGAGCCCTCGAGGTCTTCCCGCAGGGGCTCACCTTCTTACTGCGCCTGTCCCAGCTTGGCCATGGCGTCGGTGACGAAGCTGTCTACGGTGAACTCCCATTCCTCCACCATAATCAGGCCGGTTTTCCGGGCCTGGGCGGCAAAGCGGGCGATCCGGTTCAGCCGTTCCTCGGGAGTGCCGTACTCCAGGCTGATGCCCGCATACCACAGGGCCAGCCGGGCTGTCCGCACCCGGAACAGCGCCTCGCTGTCGGAGGCGGCCGCCTTCTCCGCCTGATCGAACAGCTCATCATAAACCCGATACTGCTCCGGAGAGAGCCAGCTGTCCTTCCCGTCCTGGGGACTGCCGAAAATGCTTAGTTCCCCGCCGGCCTTTTCCAGATTGTCGTGGAGCCGGTCGATGTACTCCAGCAGGAAGGGCGCCGCCTGCCGGTAGTAGCCATGGAGGAAGTCCAGCATGATCTCCCGCTCGTTCAGCTGCGGGTTCCACATGAGCTTGGCCAGCATATAGCCCCGCAGCTCGTGGAATTCGCCCCCCAGCTCCCGGTTGGACTGGCTGAACAGGGATTTCACGTTGTTCTCCACAAACAGCCGCATATTGGGCCCCAGTACCCGCAGGTTGGGGAAGGGGCTGACCAAGTTCCGGAATTGGATGCAGTAATCCCACAGGAACAGACTGCCGCAGATCTCCTTCCATGCCTTCAGCTCCTCCAGGCTCCCCTTGGAGCGGGGATCCTCCCCGATGGGCTGTCCCCGGTTGGCCTCGATGTTGCAGAGCATGATATGTACGTTCTCCGCAGGGCGTACCTTCTTGGGAGGCTTGCGGGTGTACCAGTAGGCCAGGGTGGAAATGATTTTATCCGGGAAGGCGGCGGCAACCTGGTTTACGAACCGGAGGACAGAACCCATGGGAGAGCCTTCCTCCTCATCGATTTTCCGGCAGTGCTCGCACTGGCAGTAAGCGGCGTTGTCGTTCTGGCTTACAGACCAGTATTTGGCCTGGGGATTCTTCTCGATTTCCTTCCGGAGGTTTTCGATGGTGATCCGCAGCACCTCCGGATTGGAGAGACAGAGCTGAGCGTCTTTCCCCACCCGCACCCCGTCGATCAGGGAGAAATACTCCGGATGGGAATCATAATAGACCTCGGGGCTGACCAGATTCTGGAAGGAATGGCACCAGAAGCCCCAGCCCTTGTGAGCCTCAAAGGGCGCCATCTTGTGCTTTTCAGCAAAGACGGGATCTCCGTAGTCGCGGTAGTAGAGCTCCCGGAAGGTGATGGGCGGGGTGTAGGAGTAGGCGGGGAAGGAAAGGGTCAGGCAGGCGTCCTTAGGAATGACCTCGCAGGTGCTGGTGTAGTAGCGGCATCCCGCCACCCGCTCCAGGAAGTCGTAGACAGCGAATACAGCGGCGTCCTCGTCGCCTGCTTCCAGAATGACGTCCTTGTCCTGGATACGGTAGGCGAAGCCGCCGTCCCCGTGATCGGCTTTTTTGAAAAGGAAGCTGTACAGGGGGGAGGGCGTGGGAAGGACTTCAAAGGGGCAGCCTGTGATTTTCTCCAGGTAGCTGGCGAGGATTTGAGGCGCTCTCTGGAAGCCGTTGGAGACAATGACCATTCTGGCCTTTCCTTTGGCGGCAGTGACGACGGGTCTTTCGTGATCCATAGTAGAGACATTCCTTTCGGAAATAGATTGCCGCCCGGCGGAACGCAAAGTCTCTGCTCCGGATCGGCTCTCCTTCATTATACCGGTATTTTACCTAAAAGCAACCCTTGCGGGATGTTTTTTTCATTCGATACGCGGGGGAAGGCCGCGAGAGCTCTGCTCTCGCGCTCTCGCCAAGGGGAAGGGATTCCCCTTGGATTCCCATTATTTTGAAGGGCTTTTTTAAGGGCGGAAAGAGGCGGGGTCAAGTCTGCACAGACTTCCGATTTTCTGCCACGCATACAGTCTGATTTACGCAGTACGCTTTTTTCGTAAAGAAAAAAGCTCCCTCCTGCGTGCGGGGTACTTCCTGCGCCGCACAAGCCCGCTTGCGATTTCCCACAGACCGGGGATCGCTCTTCCGATTGGTATGTGCGGTCGGTGGGAATGCGGTCAAAAAAACGCTTGACAAATCGAACGCCTGGTGCTATTCTATTACTTAGTTACTCAACTAATTAACTGCTCAACAGAGGGAGTGAGGGGGAATTGTGAAGCTGGATTTTGAAAGTGAGATTCCGATCTACATCCAGATAGCGGAAGCGCTGGAGGACGGCGTCCTCTCCGGCGGATTTCCGGAGGAGACGCAGGTGCCCTCCACCACGGAGCTTTCCGTCGCCTACAAAATCAATCCCGCCACGGTGCTGAAGGGTATGAATCTGCTGGTGGAGGAGGGCGTCCTCTACAAGCGGCGGGGCGTGGGCATGTTTGTGCAGTCCGGCGCGGAAAGCCGGATCCGCGCCAAGCGCCGGCAGCGCTTTTATGAAAGCGCCGTGGCCGGCCTGCTGGAGGAAGCCGCTAAGCTGGGCATCAGCCGGGAGGAAGTCGTCCGGCTGATTCAGGAAGGGAGTATTGACAATGGCCATTGAGCTGAATCATATCACCAAGCGCTTCGGTGAAACCACCGCCCTGGAGGACATATCCGTCACCTTTGGGGAGAACCGGATTTACGGCCTGCTGGGCCGCAACGGAGCCGGGAAAACCACCTTGCTGGGGCTGATCACCAACCGGATCTTCCCCACGGAGGGCCAGGTCCTCGTGGACGGGGAGCCGGTGCGGGAAAACGATCGGGCACTGGGCCGGATCTTCTGCATGAGCGAAAAGGACTACTATCCCGACGGCATGAGCATCAAGGATCTGTTCCGCTGGACCCGGTACTTCTACCCCTGCTTCCGCCAGGAACGAGCCCAGGCGCTGGCAAAAAAATTCGGCCTGGAGCTCAAGGGAAAATATAAGGATCTCTCCACAGGCTACCGCTCCATCTGCAAGCTGATCCTGGCCATGTCCTCGGGGGCGGATTATCTGCTTTTTGACGAGCCGGTACTGGGGCTGGACGCGCACCACCGGGAGCTGTTCTATCGGGAGCTGCTGGCGGATTACGGGGATGAGCCCCGCACCATCCTGCTGTCCACCCATCTGATCGACGAGGTCGCGGGAGTGGTGGAGCAGCTGGTGGTGCTGAAAAAGGGGCGGCTCCAGCTGGACTGCCCTACGGACGAAGCCCTGCGGATGGGATACACCGTTTCGGGGAAGGCTGTAGATGTAGACCGTTACTGCCAGGGGCGGCAGGTGCTGGGAATGGAGCAGATCGGCGGCCTGAAAACCGCCAGCCTGTATGGGGAGCGCCAGGAGATTCCGCCGGAGCTGGAGTGCAGTCCTCTGGAGCTGCAGAGGCTCTTTGTTAAACTCACCGGTGAGGAAACGGAGTAATCTCCGCTTTGGAGAAGAAAGGAAATATGGAATTATGAGACCAAAGGCAATGTTTCGCTGGTATCTTGAGAATACGGCTTGCACCCTGCTCATTCTGGGCGGAGTGATGGCGTTCATTTGGGGGGTGCGCTTCATTCTGCACAGCACGCTGGGAGACGCGGTTCGGGTCAACGGTCTGGAGCTGTCCGCGCTGATCAGCTTGTTTGTGATGGGAATCACCCTGTTCTCCGCAGGGCTTCG
This sequence comes from Oscillospiraceae bacterium, assembly GCA_022791945.1. Taxonomy (GTDB): domain Bacteria; phylum Bacillota; class Clostridia; order Oscillospirales; family Ruminococcaceae; genus Paludihabitans. The sequence continues at coordinate 4,235 of JAAVZY010000087.1, forward strand.
GTTCGGGCTGATCAACGGCGTCTCCCGGCGGACAGTGTTCACGGGCTTTCTGCTCAGCTCTCTGGTAACCGGAGGAATCGTCGCCGTGTTCTCCACCCTGATGATGCTTGTGGATACCCTGTGCTTTCAGGAAGTAGCCTACGGGAGCCTGATGTTCGGAGGGCTTATCGAGATGTTTGGCCTGGAAATCGGCGCTTCGGCCCTGCTGGTTTATCTGACAGTAGCTTTTGTGCTCTACCTGTCGGCGATGCTGCTGGGCTATCCCATTGCGGGAGTATTCTACCGTCTGGGGCGGGTCGGGCGTGTCGTATGGGCGGCAGGGCTGCCGATTGGACTCTGCCTGGTAGTTCCGGCAATCGTCTCCCTGTTCCCGGCGCCGATCCAGCAGAAAATCGGAGCGGCCTTCCTGGGAATGCTGAACTTCCTGGCCGCCTCCCCGCTCAACATGCTTCTTTTCGGCCTCATCCTCTCCGCTCTCTGCGCCGCTGCCAGCTGGCTCCTGCTCCGCCGCGCCCCCCTCAAGGCAGCAGCTTAAGCGATCTCTGCGTGGCCCGGCGGGCAAGGCCGCGAGACGCTGTCTCGCGCTCTGCCAAGGGGACGCGTCCCCTTGGAACCCGTAAATTTTGGGGGTATGGGGGCAAGTCTGTACAGACTTATTACTCCCTGCCTCACAGCAGTTCCCCGCAGGGACGATCGCCCGCCTACCCATTTTTTCGTAAAGAAAAAATTCATCCCCATAGGCGGCGCAGACAGTACGACGCAGAAAGTCCCGAGCGGGTTCTGCTGCGCTCGTACTTTCTGCGAAGAGGGAGCATGGTGCGACGCACGGAATCCCCCCAGTCAGGGCTACCGCCTGACGGCGGCGCATCTCAGAATTCGGCGAAGCCGAATTCCTAAGTGCGTTGTGAAACAACGCACTGCGGAGACTCGAGGGCAGAGCCCTCGAGGTCTTCCCCTTCATCACGAAAGGAGGCAGCTATATGTATGCTGTAGGACACTGTACCTCCCCGCTGGGACTGCTTACGCTCAGCACGGACGCCAGCGGGGAAAAGCTGGCCGGGCTCTGGATCGAGGGCCAGAACTATTTCGGAAGCACCCTTCCCGGGGATGCTGTGCCCGGTGAGGAGCTCCCCATATTCCTTCGGGCGCGGGAATGGCTGGAGCGATACTTTGCGGGGGAACGCCCCGCCCCGGCGGAGCTGCCCCTGGCTCCGGAGGGCAGCAGCTTCCGCCAGGAGGTCTGGAGAAGGATGCAGGCTATCCCTTATGGGCAGGTCACCTCCTACGGGGAGATTGCCCGGCAGATGGGCAGGCCCTCCGGCTCCGGACAGGCCATCGGCGGCGCTGTGGCGCATAATCCTATCTCCATTATCATCCCCTGTCACCGTGTGCTGGGCGCTAAGGGAGCGCTTACCGGCTACGCGGGCGGGCTTGAACGGAAAAAATGGCTTTTGGCTCACGAGGGAGCCAGACTCTGAAACGTTGTATGACCTCTCCGCCCCGGCGCACAGCGCCGGGGCGAAAGCTGTTTGTCAGAGCCTGTGCGGAGATTTTGAACAGGCTCTTAGGAGGGTTTGCATTCAGCGGCGCTTTTGTGTATAATAGAGGATGCAGAAAACACGGCAGCCAGGGTACCCGCCGCTGGAAGCAGCTTGCGGCGGAACTGAAAGGAATGTGAAAATGGCAACCAGCATCATGATCGGCCTTTCCGGAGGCCCCAGCACCGCTATCAACGCCACTCTGGCCGGCATCATCCGCCGGGCCGCGGCGGCCCCTGAGATTGATGGGATCCTCGGGGCCGTTCACGGCATTCAGGGCGTGCTTGCGGAGGAGTTCGTGGATCTCCGGCCCTGCGCCGATGAGGAACAGCTCCGGATCCTGCGGCAGACGCCCGCCATGGCCATCGGCTCCTGCCGGAAGAAGCTCGTCCCGGAGGAATATCCCCAAATCGAGGAGATTCTCACCCGGAAGGGAATCGGCCTGTTCCTTTACGTAGGCGGCAACGATTCCATGGATACAGTGCTCAAGCTCTCCCGGTATTTCCAGGAGCGGAAGAGCCCGATCCGGGTGGTGGGGGTTCCAAAGACCATTGACAACGATCTGCCCGCCTGCGATCACAGTCCGGGCTTCGGCAGCGCCGCCAAGTACCTCTACCACACCATGAGCGAAATCATCCGGGACAGCGTTATCTACCCGGTGCAGAATGTGGTGATCGCGGAGACTATGGGGCGGGACAGCGGCTGGCTGACTCTGTCGGCGGGGCTTCCCCGCTTCCTTGGGAAGACCCATCCCCAGATCCTGGCCATCCCGGAGGTTCCCTTTGTGGAGGAGGATTTCCTGGAGCAGATCCGCCGGATATTCCGGCAGGGAGATCGGACCGTGGTCTGCGCGGTCAGCGAGGGGATCCGGGATCCCCAAGGGACCTATGTGGGCATGGCGGCGAAGAGCGGAAAGTCCGATGTATTCGGGCATCAGTACCTCAGCGGGGTGGGGAAGTATCTGGAGGCGCTGGTTACCAGGGAGATCGGCTGCAAGGTGCGCTCCATTGAGCTGAACGTCATGCAGCGGTGCGCCGCTCATCTGGCCTCCGAGCAGGATCTGCGGGAGGCAGAGGCCGTAGGCGCGGAGGCTGTGGAGCTTGCCCTCCGGGGGGAGAGCGGGGTCACCCTGGCGCTCCAGCGGAAGCCGGGCGCCGTCTACGCGCCGGAGATCACCGCCGTTCCGGTGGAGCGGATTGCCAACCAGGTGCGGAACGTGCCGGAGGAGTGGTTTCAGCTGGAGGATCCCCAGGTGCGGGAGGAAATCCGGGCATATCTGCTCCCGCTGATCCAGGGGGAGCCGGAGCAGCTCCTGGACGAACACGGCCTGCCGAAATACCTGGAACTCCCCATGGAGGGACTGCGGTTCTGAGCGCCTGTGGAAGGGCAAGGCCGCGAGACGCTGTCTCGCGCTCTGCCAAGGGGATTAAATCCCCTTGGATTCCCGTAATTTTTTTGGGGGTGGGGGGCCTTCCTCGCTGGTACTCCCTGCGTGGCTGGTACTCCCTGCGTGGCCGATCGCCCGCCTACTCATTTTTTCTTTACGAAAAAAGCGTACTGCGGGAATCAGACTGTCTGCGTGGCAGGAGGAAGGAAGTCTGTACAGACTTGCCCCCCTTTTTTCCGCCCTTAAAAAAGCCCTTCAAAATTACGGGTTCCAAGGGGATTTAATCCCCTTGGCGAGTGCTCGAGAGCAGAGCTCTCGAGGTCTTGTCCCTCCAGGGACTCCCCTCAAACAACGCAGAAAGGTTGTGAATGTGCTACGGGTCGGGGTTCACTTTGCGGCATCCTGCTGGCGGCGGGGTGCCTTCTTGCCGGATGCTGTCAGACGCTCTCGCTGAGCCCGCCGGCCTCCGTGCCGGCGGAGGCGCGGGTGGTTTCCTCTCCGGAGAAGACCGCGCCCTCTGCCCTTCCGGAGGAACGGGTGCGGTATTTTCCTGTGGAGGCGGGGCACTCAGACTATGGGCGAAGCACGCTGGAGGGGGAGGAGCAGGCCGCCTACGACCGGCTTGCCGCCGGGATCCTGGCCCGTGCGGAGGAAGTGGAGCTGACGCTCTCCGGCCCGGAAAAGCTGAACCGGATTCTGCTCTGCATCCGGCGGGATTACCCGATCATCTCCTGGATGAGCAACCAGTACAGCTATCGGCATGGGCCGGGCGGAGGCGTTTTCTCCGTCCATCTGGAGTACACCAAATCCCCGGAGGAAATCGCCAGGGAGACACAGGCGGTCTGGGAGGCCGGACAGCGGCTCTCCGCCAACCTGGATCCAGGGCTGACGGAGTTTGACCGGGCGCTGATTCTCTACGATCGGCTCTGCGGCGCTGTGGAATACGACCGGTTCTCCCCTGCTCAGCGGGAGCTGTCCGGCGCGCTGGTGGACGGCAGGGCCACCTGCGAGGGCTATGCCAAGGCATATCAGTACCTGCTTTCCCTTGCCGGCATTCAGGCGCTCACCGTCTATGGGGAAGCGGAGGAGCCCCACGCCTGGAACATCCTCCGGCTGGATGGGGAATACTATCATGCGGATCCCACCTACGGGGACGTGCTTCTGTCGGACGGGCGGGTGTTTCTTTCCCACGCCTATCTCTTCCTGGACGACAGGGCCATCAGCTCCAGCCACACCGCCTACCAGGACGAGCGGAACTATCCTGTTCCCCTCTGCTCCGCCGGGGAGGCGGACTACTTCCGGCAGAAGGGCACCCTGATCTCCGCCGCCAGCCGGGAGGAGCTGACCGCCGGGCTGGAACAGGCTCTGGGACTGGCCCTGGCCAACGGGTATAACGCCGTGCAGATCCGCCTGGAGGGGGAGGCGCTCCCCTTCTGTCAGGAGCTGTTGGACAGCGGGGAGCTGGACGGCCTGATGGTAGAGCGGGGGCAGGCCAGAGGGGCGGAGATCTCCAGCCGTTCTTTTGACGAGCACACCCAGGTGCTGAGCTACCTGCTGGAATAAACCGGCAAACAACCGCCCTCAGAGAGCGGATGCGTCGCACCATCTGCCTGCCCGCAGGGATGAATTTTTTCTTTACGAAAAAATGGGTAGGCGGGCGATCGTCTCTGCGGGGAGTACCAGCGAGGTAGGGGGACGGGCGCAAGCGCCCGTCCCCACCCCCAAAAGACGGGATTCCAAAGGGACGCGTCCCTTTGGCGAGAGGCTCGGAGGGCGGAGCCCTTCGAGGTCTTAACGAGAGTCACGAAAAAGAAAGGATTTGATCAACAGGTGTGCGGATTTGTGGGCTTTACGGGCTACTGCCGGGATAAGGAGCAGGTGCTTACCGATATGCTTCAGCGGATTGTCCACCGGGGGCCGGACTCCCGGGACAGCTATCTGGACAGCGACATCGCCCTGGGCTTTGCCCGGCTCTCCATCATCGATCTGGCCGGGGGCAAGCAGCCCATGACCAACGAGGACGATTCCCTGGTGCTGCTGTTCAACGGGGAGATCTACAACTATCAGGATCTCCGGGACGACCTCATGGACGCGGGCCACTACTTCAAAACCCAGACGGATTCCGAGGTGCTTCTGCACGGCTATGAGGAATACGGAGCGGAGCTGCTGAACAAGCTCCGGGGCATGTTCGCCTTTGTCATCTGGGACCGGAAGAAAAAGAAGCTCTTCGGCGCAAGGGATTATTTCGGTATCAAGCCCTTCTACTATGCCCAGATGGGGAAGTCCTTCCTGTTCGGCAGCGAGATCAAGAGCTTCACCCCTCATCCGGACTTCAAGCTGGAGCTGGCGGAGGAATACCTGCCGGACTACCTCACCTTTGCCTGCGTGCCCGGCTATGACACCTTCTTCCGGGGAGTCAAGAAGCTTCCGCCCGCCCACTATCTGGAGTATCAGAACGGGGAGCTGACCATCACCCGCTACTGGACGCCCCGGTTCAGCATCGATTCCACCCGGAGCATGGACAGCTTCGCGGACGAGATCGCCCAGACCTTCCGCCAGTCGGTGGAGGCCCACAAGATCTCTGACGTGGAGGTTGGGTGCTTCCTCTCCTCCGGGGTGGACTCCAGCTATGTGGCCAGCGAGCTATCCAAGATGCAGCCGGTGCGCACCTATACCATCGGCTTTGACGATCCCCGCTACAGCGAAGCGGCGGACGCCAAAAAGCTGGCGGATGAAATCCATGTGGAGAACGTGGAGAAAAAGGTCACCAGCGAGGAATATTTCCAGACTGCCGGGGACGTGCAGTATTTCCTGGACGAGCCTCTTGGAAATCCCAGCGCGAACCTGCTGTACTTCGTCTCCCAGCGGGCGGCGGAGAATCTGAAGGTGGTGCTCTCCGGCGAGGGCGCGGACGAAATGTTCGGCGGGTATAATGTGTACAAGGAGCCGTTGGCGGTAGGAAAATACCAGCGGTGCCTGCCCAGGTTTGTCCGGAAGGGGATTGCCTCCATGGCCCGGAAGCTGCCGGACTTTCACGGGAAGAACTTCCTGATCCGGGGAAGCCAGACGGTAGAGGAACGGTATATCGGCAACTCCTATGTGTTCCACGAGGGGGAGCGGGAGCAGTATCTGAAAAAGGATTACGGCGCGAAGCCGCCCCAGTTTTATACAAAGCCCTTTTATGATCAGGTCCCCGAGCAGGATGATGTGACCAAGATGCAGTACATGGATATTCATGTCTGGATGGTGCAGGAGATCCTGCTGAAAGCGGATAAGATGAGCATGGCCCATTCCCTGGAGCTGCGGGTGCCCTTTCTGGACAAGGAGATCTTCCGGGTGGCCTCCGCCATCCCCCAGAAGTACAAGGTCAGCAAGGAGAATACCAAGCTGGCTCTGCGGAAGGCGGCGGGGCGGTACTTCAACGCCGAGTCCGCCAACCGCCGGAAGCTGGCCTTCCCTCTGCCTCTGCCGGAGTGGCTCCGGGAGGAGCGGTACTATCAGATGGTCAAGGGCTATTTCACCAATGAATCCGCCGCCCGCTTCTTTAACACGGATCAGCTGGTAAAGCTCCTGGACGATCACCGGGCCGGCAAGCCGCTTCTCTCCGCAAAAATCTGGGCCGTGTTCTCCTTCCTGCTCTGGTACGAGCAGTACTTTGTACTGAAACGGTAAGGGCTAAGGCCGCGAGACGCTGTCTCGCGCTCTGCCAAGGGTCAAGACCTCGAGGCTCTGCCTCGAGCTCCGCCAAGGGGACGCGTCCCCTTGGATTCCCGTCTTTTGGGGATGGAGGTGGATACGGGCACTTGCGCCCGTCCCTCTGCCTCGCTGGTACTCCCCACAGAGACGATCGCCCGCCTACCCATTTTTTCGTAAAGAAAAAATTCATCCCCATAGGCGGCGCAGAGGCTGCGACACAGAAAGTCCCGAGCGTGTTCTGTTACGCTCGGGACTTTCTGTGTGGGGTGAAACGCTGCGCTACGCACGGAGGATTTACCCTCAGTCTGTACGAAATCGCGAGCGGGCTTGTGCTACGCTCATACTCTCTGCAAGGAGGGGATTGATGACACGCACGGAATCCTCCAGCTGCGAAACAGAAGCAAGTGCCATACGGACCGCATCAGGAAGCAGGTCCAGACTTTGGACTTTCCATCCACGAAGGAGGGCTTTCATCTTTTTAATGGGATTCAGATCGGGACTGTAGGGCGGAAGGTACAGTACTTGCATTCCCTTTTCCTCCAGGACCTTCCGGACAGCCTTTACATGGTGAGAGCGCGTATTGTCCATCACAACAATGTCTCCGGGCTTAAGATCCTGTTTAAGAGTCGGAAGCAAGGTTTTTTTCAAATATTGGACAAGCCGTTCCCCGGTTGTCCTGTCCTGGCAGGTTGTATGCCTTTTCTCCTTTCAGGCGGATGGATAAAAGGACTGTTGTTGTCTGTGGTGTATTCAACGTGGCGTGATCCACCGCCCTTTGAGATGAAAATGCCCGTCCATAAGGCGGGTCAGGTTCGTATTCACACCGCTCTCGGCCAAAACACCAAATCTTGAATAGTTAAGTCGAGTACAACGGATTATGAAAATGGAGCTCAGCAGGGGTTCTGAGTCCGAGAGACTTTCTGGCTGCACTTCTCACGCCGTTTTATGGTATTGCGCCTCCGCACTGCTGGGACAATACTCTCCTTTGCCTGTGCTTCGCCGCAGTTCCCGGGATATTGTTAACTTATTCCGTCCCAATTCTCTTGCTATCCTGCTGATGGAATACCCCCTTCCCTAAAATATAGTAGACTTTCTCGCTCTTTTCATGTAAGATGTCTGTATTGACGCATAGCTTCCTCCGGTATGCTTTTGTTCTTTCCAAACATTACTATACCAGAACTATGGGCCATTTTCTACCCCCTTGCACTTACATTGTGCATCCAAGTTCCAAGCAGATTTCAATCCCACTCATAGAGAATCCTTGATTCCGGAACTGGAAAAGTCAGGTGAACGCTATGCTGAAAACCATTTGCTTCTCCATCAAAACCGCGTGGAAAATCGATAAGGTTCGCGTGTTTTACGAGCTTTTCTATAATATTCTCAAGCAGTTTTTCAACGTCTTTTACGGCGTTTATTTTCTGCGCACCATTTTAGTATACATCGAAACCGATCGCGGGCTTTCCTCCATCCTCTGGATCCTGTGCCTCATGCTGGCGGTCAATATCGCTTTCTATCTGCTGAATCACTATTTCAAGGAGGTCTACCTCCCCCGGTTCGATCTGAAGCTCAGCCGGTATATGTATGAAAAAATGGTCATCCCCGCATCCCGCGTGCCCTATGATATTTACAATCAGCCCGCCTTTATGGATCGATATAACCGGGTACTTGAAAATACGGTTCCCAACATACAAAAGGCCCTTTCCGCGCTGGGGGTTATGTCCGGGTTGGTGATCGCCCTTCTGATGGTGGCGGTGTACATCCTGCCGGTGGATCCCTTTGCTATCCTGCTGTCCGTCGTCCCTCTGCTGTATTCGTATTTCATCAGCAGAAAGGGCGAAGCCCATCAGTTTGAATTGGATCAGAAAACCACCAACGCCAACCGAAAAAAAGAGTATGCCCGCCGGGTCTTTTATCTTCCCCGCTATGCAAAGGAACTCAAAATGACCTCCGTTTCCCATGTTGTACAGAACATCTATGACGAGGGCGCGGAGGAGATCATCCGGCTGCATGGAACCGTGGGGAAAAAGGTTGCCCTGTTCCGGTTTGTTAAAGCCTGTATCGGCGACGTATTCATTGTCATGCTCCCGGTGGCCTATGTAGCCATCCGGATTCTGACCGGCTCCTCCCTGCTGATCGGCGACTTTATAGGAATCGCCCAGTCTATTACCTTTTTCAGCTGGGATCTGGAGTGGTTCTTTGATATGCTCCTGGACATCAAATCGGCGTCCCTCTACATCGGTGAGTATGAGGCATATCTGAAAGCTGCGGACAGTGCGTCCGTCCAGGCGGAAGGCCCGGATCCGGTCATGGACGCTTCCCCGTTTTCACTGGTCTGCGAGAACGCCTCCTACCGCTACCCGGGGAATCCGGAAAACGGCTGCGCCCTGAAGGGGATCAACCTGACCATCCGGCAGGGAGAAAAAATTGCGATTGTAGGGGAAAACGGTTCCGGCAAAACCACTCTGGTGCATCTGCTTATGCACTTGCTGTCCTGCACCGAGGGGAGCGTCTCGCTCAACGGCAGGGATTTGAACGCCTTTGCTCCGGGGCAGCTGAACCGGTTTTTCGGCGCGGTGCTGCAGGATTTCCACCTCTACCCCCTGTCTGTGAGGGAAAATATCTGCGTCAACGGCCCGCTGGAGGATGAGGCGCTGTGGCAGGCGATTCAGAAAATGGGCTTGCGGGATTGTATCCCCAGTCTGGATGTCCGGCTGACGAAGGAATTCTCCGACGACGGTCTGGAGCTGTCCGGGGGACAGCAGCAAAAGCTGGCCCTGACCCGGGTCATCGCCAACGATTACCCGTTTATCATCCTGGACGAGCCTACCAGCGCCCTGGATCCCATCGCCGAGCAGGAAATTTACGAGCGGATGTTCCGGGCGGCTGCCGATAAAACCCTGCTGTTTATTTCCCACCGGCTGGCAACCACACAATTTGTCGATCGCATTCTGGTTTTGAAGGATGGAGCCATCGTGGAAGAGGGAAGCCACCGGCAGCTGATGGAAGCGAAGGGATATTACCATTTCCTGTACAACCTTCAAAAAGATCTTTACCGGGAGAAGCGCGCATGAGAAAAGAACGGATTTACTTGCGGAATAACCTCTATTTTTTGCGCAGGGCCTTTCGGATCGCGCCCGTCTTTTTGATTCTGTCCGCCCTGCTGCGGATCCTGATGGGGCTGCGAACCTGGTTCATGAGCGTCTACTTCCTGTCCTACGTGATTTCCGGCGTGGAAGCGGGCCGCTCCCTGTCCCATATCCTGATTTTCATAGGGGCGAGCTTTGCGGCGGTATCGGCTACTTATGGGGTGGAGGCCGTCTTTTTCCACATTTATAAGCCCGTCTGCATGGAAAAGATCGCCCAATCCTTGCAGCATACCATCTTCCAAAAGGCGCGGTTGACGGATCTGGAGGCTTATGATACGGAGGAATACTATACCTCCGTGGTACTGGCGAATCACGAGAGCAGCAGCCGCGTGCTTTCGGTGATTGAAAACGCGCTGGATTTTCTCGAGGCGCTTGTAGCAGTGGTATCCATCATCGGGTATTCCCTGTCCATCGACTGGATCGTCCCGGTGGTGGCCGTGGTATCCTTCGGCATCAGCTTCTTCATAAACCGGCACACTGCGGAGCTTCAGGTGGACTACGACAACGATCTGCAAAGGGTCGGGAAGGAAACCTCCATGCTGCACCGCATCCTGTATCTGCCGGAATACGCCAAGGACATCCGGCTGACCCGGATACGGGACCGGCTCCTGCTGCTTTATCAAAAGGCAAATGCCGTCAAGGACGCGATCATCCAAAAGAAGGGGAAGAAAATCTGCCTGTTCGCCGCCGGGGAGACGATTCTAAGCGCGTCCGTCTGCATTGATTTTCTCGTCCCGCTGTATCTGGTTTACCGGATCCTGATCCAGAAATCGCTGCTGGTTTCCCAATTTGTGGCGATCGTGAACGGGTGCGGCCAGCTTCAATTCAAATTGCAGGCCATCGCCGGGGAGATTGGCATCTTCCACCAGAACGGCGCGTTCATTGAGCGCTACCGCCAGGTGGAATCCCGCCCCAGCCGGATCGAGCAGCCCCTCAATCCGGCGGACGAGCAGGCTCTCCCGCCCTTTGAGCAGTTGGAATTGAGGGAAGCCGGCTTTCGTTATCCCGCCGGCGGATTCGCTCTGGAGGGCGTCAGCCTGACCATCCGCCGGGGAGAAAAGATCGCCGTTGTAGGCCGGAACGGCTCCGGGAAATCCACCCTGATCAAGCTGCTGCTCCGCTTCTTTGACTGTGACAGCGGGGAGATCCGCTATAACGGGATCCCCATCCGCACCATCCCTGTGGGAGTATACCGGCGGGCCTTCTCCACCCTCTTTCAGGATTTCTGCGTATACGCCGCGCCCATAGAGCAGAACATCGCCATGGATCTGCGGGCGGATGAGGACAGGGCCCGCGACTCCCTGAGCCGGGTCAGGCTGGAGGATCTGATCCCCCATATGCGGGATCCCCTCACCAGGGAGCTGGCGGACAACGGCCTGTCCTTCTCCGGGGGACAGCTCCAGCGGCTGGCCCTGTCCCGGGTGCTGTACGAGAACCACGACGTCATCCTTATGGACGAGCCTACCAGCGCCCTGGACGCGGCGTTCGAGAGGGAGTTTTACGATCGGATCCTCCGGGAGCTCCGGGATCAGACGGTTTTGTTCGTGTCCCACCGGCTGACCTCCGCGGCGGTATGCGATCGGATCCTGTACATGGAAGGGGGCCGTCTGGTGGAAAGCGGGACCCATCCGGAGCTGATGGCGCAAAACGGAGGGTACGCCCGACTGTTCCGCGCCCAGGCGGAGGCCTTTCACCCCTGAAATAATGGGACGTGACCCTTTGAAGGAACGCAGGCTTTGAACCATGGGCAGAGCCCGCAAGGTTTTGGCTTCCCGTCCCTGGGGAAAGAGTTGGGATTCTTTCAGAATCCCAACTCTTTCTTTTTCTCTTTATGTATGGTACAATAAGCGAAGCGGAATCTATGGCCGGACGGAGCGTGACAGCGGTCTGCGGGAATCCAGGGGGAGCCGCCTTCCCTCGCGCTCCCGCAGGGCCATAGGGCTTGCCCTTCCCTCTGTGAACACAGCTTTTCAGGCCCAATTCCCCCCATCCGGCTCGTAAAAAGCGGGATTCCGGCGGAGTGCGCCCTCCAGCCAGGATACCCGTCTGTTGAAAGGAGCTCTCTCAATATGGAACGTCATCTCACCCTGTATACCCTGTCCTCACTGGCAAAGGTATTCCTGAACGGCATCTACGGCGATCCCCTCGAAAGCGGCAGCCTGCTGGGCGGTGAGGAATATTCCTACCAGATCGCCTACACCCTGGACGGCTTCGGCAAGGCGGATCTCTCCCTGGAGGTGGATTCCCCCCTGGCGGACGCCATTACCCTCCGGCAGGTGGGCAACGTCCCCTCTGAGTTCCCCGCCTATCCCAACCGGGATGACAACTATCTGCGGGCGGATCCCGGCCTCTTCCCGGATCCGCTCTACCCCATGAAGGAACCCATGGTGGAAGGCATCCCTGACAGCTTCCACGCGGTCTGGGTCACCGTCAAGCCCAAGCCCGGCACGGAGCCCGGGGTCTACCCGGTGCGGATCACCTTCTCCAACGAGGAGCAGGGCATCCGGGAGGTATCGGAGCTTTCCCTGGAGCTGATCGGCGTGGAGCTGCCGGAGCAGGAGCTGCTGTTTACCCAGTGGTTCCATGCGGACTGCATCGCCGCCTACTACAACCTAGAGATTTTCAGCGAGGCCCACTGGCGCTGGATTGAGAAATTCATGAAAGCTGCTGCGGACAACGGCGTTAACCTTCTCCTGACCCCCATCTTCACCCCGCCTCTGGACACCCAGGTAGGCGGCGAGCGGCCCACCACCCAGCTGGTGGAGGTGGAACAGCTCCCCGGCGGCTGGAAGTTCGGCTTTGAGCGGCTGGCGCGGTGGATCGATATGGCGGAGCGGTGCGGCATCCGGCAGTTTGAGATCTCCCACCTGTTCACCCAGTGGGGCGCGGCCCATGCCCCGAAAATCGTTGCCAAGGTCAACGGGGAGGAGCGCCGGATCTTCGGCTGGGAAACCGACGCCTGCGGCCCGGAATACGCCGCCTTCCTGCGGGCCTTCCTGCCGGAGCTGGTGGAGTTCCTCCAGCGGTATGAGCTGGCGGGACGGTGCTGGTTCCATGTGTCCGACGAGCCCGGCGAGAGCAGCCTGGAGACTTACGGAAAGGCCAACGACCTGATCCGGGAGTGCCTGGGAGACGCGTTCCCGATCATTGACGCCCTCAGCGAGTATGAGTTTTACGAAAAGGGTTATGTGCAGATTCCGGTGGTGGCCACCAACGCCATTGAGCCTTTTCTTGAAAACAAGGTCAGCCCTCTCTGGGCTTATTACTGCTGCGCCCAGGGGGTGGATGTGTCAAACCGCTTCATGAGCATGCCCTCCGCCCGGAACCGGATCATTGCCCAGCAGCTTTATAAGTATGATATCCGGGGCTTCCTGCATTGGGGGTATAACTTCTATTACAGCCAGTTCTCCCGGGGGAAAATCAATCCCTTCCTGACCACCGACGCGGTCAACGCCTTCCCCTCCGGGGATTCCTTCTCTGTTTATCCGGGAGAGGATCAGGTTGTTGAAAGCATTCGGCTGAAGGTGTTCCATGAGGCGCTGCAGGATCTCCGGGCCTTCCGGCTGGCGGAAAGCAAGCTGGGGAAGGAGAAGATCCTCGCTGTCCTGGAAAGCGGCATCGAGCCTATCACCTTCTCCCGCTATCCCCGCGAGGAGGAATATATCCTGAACACCCGGGAGTGCATCAACGTACTGCTCCGGGAGCTGAGCAAGCTCTAACAGCGGGAAGGCCGCGAGACTCTGTCTCGCGCTCTGCCAAGGGGGCCTGGCCCCCCCTTGGATTCCCGTCTTTTTTAAGGGCGGAAAAAGGGTAGGGTTAAGTCTGTAGAGACTTCCGGCTTTCTGCCACGCTCTAAAAAATCCCTGCAAAAGATGATGTCATGCGGCATTAGCCGCATGACATTTTTTGTCAGTCAAAGATGCTGCTCGTTGAGCAAAAAGAGCACACTCTCAGCGTGGAAATAAAGCTGACGCCCGCCCGCAGAAGTAAGAAGCGGTGCTCTCATAGAGACACTTCCCGGAATACGCAGCAAAATAGTCCCTGATATCTGCAAACAGACCTGGCTGATTCTCTGCCACAAAAGCGCTGATTACTCGGCTCCTGGATCCCCTTTCGCTTTTTCGCTGGTTTTTCCATACTCATACCCCTATTTTATCACCCGCTTGCAGAAAAGTAAATGTGGTTGCCCCGAAGGGGGGATTGCAGGGTGAGGGAGAAAATGGTATGATGTAGACAGCGAATATCCGCATACAAAGGTGAAATAAAGGGGGTACAGACTGTGACCATTCCGATTCTCATAAAAAAGGCCCGGCGGATTTTCCGGCGGTACCGGAAGCTGTTCCGGCTTTTGGCCTGTCTGGCGGGAGCTGTCTGCCTGGTGTGCTATCTGACGGCCTTTTTCTCCAAAGGCATTGACTTCCTGGACGCCTTCCTTCGCCGGAGCGGAAAGGGCTCCGCGATTGTCTATTCCGGCCAGGATTCCCACGGGAAAATCACCCTGACCGTACAGCAGCAGAGCAAAGACGTCACAACCATCTCCTATCAGCTCCCCTATAACAAGCTGAAAACCTATACCCTGACCCTGACGGAAATCCAGCGGAAAAACCCGGATCTCCCGGCGGAATACGCCCTGGTCATCCAGTCGGGGGACGGCTCCATCCTGTTTGACGGGAAATATCAGCGGGGCGCTCCCTTCCTCTATTCCAAGACCGGGGCAGCGGTCAATACAGACATTGAGCCCCAGCGCAACCCGGACAACCCCTATCTGAACTTCGCGCCGAATCTCCGCCGCATGACAGGGATTGCCCTGGGAGAATATGATCAGCAGCGGGGAGACTGGTTCTGTATGCTGCTGGGCGCCGGACTGCTGACGCTGATATGGTTCGACGCACGGCGTTTGATGATCTCCGGGCCTTTGGAGGAGATGCTCAGCGGGACAGGCGCTTTCCCCGAGGCTTGGGGGCATCGGATTCTCCTGCTGCTCCGGCTGGTCGCGGCGCTGGTAGGACTGGGACTGATGCTGGCCGCCCTCTAACCGCTGAGCGTCTCTGCCGTGTCCGAAGGGCAAGGCCGCGAGACTCTGTCTCGCGCTTTGCCAAGGGGGCCTGGCCCCCCTTGGATTCCCATCTTTTTAAGGGCTTTTTTAAGGGCGGAAAAGGGGTGGGGTTAAGTTTGTACAGACTTCCAAACCACTGCCACGCAGGCAGTCTGATTCCCGCAGTACGCTTTTTTCGTAAAGAAAAAAGCTCCCTCCTGCCTGCGGGATACTTCCTGCGCCGCACAGGAATTCCCGCACAGACTGGACTTGATATTTCAAGCGTAGCACCAAGCCCCACTCCACATAGAAAGTCCCGAGCGTGACAGAACACGCTCGGGACTTTCTGCGTCGCAGGTGCTGCGCCGCCTATGGAGCTGAATTTTTTCTTTACGAAAAAATGGGTAGGCGGGCGATCGACCACGCAGGGAGTACCAGTGAGGCAGGAACCGAAATTCCACACCTCTATAACCCCCCAAAGACGGGAATCCAAGGGGACAAGTCCCCTTGGCAGAGCGCGAGACAGCGTCTCGCGGCCTCGCCCTTCCCGGCCGCCCCTACCGTTTCAGGATCCGGCTGCCTTGGCGGGTTTCCTCGATGACGTAGCCCTTGGCGGTGATCTCGTCGCGGAGAGCGTCGGCCCGTGCCCAGTCCTTGGCCTTCCGGGCCTGGGCGCGGGCCTCGGCCAGCTCCAGAATCTCCTGGGGGATTTCCTGGGCCTTCCGCTCGTAGAGCAGGCCCAGCACCCCGGTCAGCTCCCGGAAAAGACTGTCCGCGTACTCCGCATAGGCCCGGCCCTCCGGATGCGCTCCCTGAATGCTGCTGTTGATCTCCCGTACCAGCTCAAAGATCGCAGTGATTGCGTCGGCTGTGTTCAGATCGTCGTCCATGGCCCGGATGAAGGACTCCCGGAACCCGTCCAAAGCGGCCTTCCGCTCCGTGGAGAGGGGCGCGTCCCCGGCGGTTTTCAGGGCGTGGGCCAGATTCTCCCGGCAGTTGTAAAGCCGATCCAAAGAGGCAACGCAGGACTCCAGGATCTCCACCGTGTAATTGATCTGGCTCCGGTAATGGGCCTGGAGCATCAGGAACCGGAGCGGCTCATAGCCGTACTTCTCCGCCACCTCCCGGGTGGTGAAGAAGTTTCCCAGGGATTTGGACATCTTCCGGTTGTCAATGTTGATGTAGCCGTTGTGCATCCAGTACCGGGAAAAGGGCGCGCCGTTGGCGCATTCGCTCTGGGCGATTTCATTCTCATGATGGGGGAAGATCAGATCCTGCCCGCCGCAGTGGATATCAATGGTTTTCCCCAGATACCGCCGGGCCATGGCGGAGCACTCAATGTGCCAGCCGGGCCGGCCCTCTCCCCAGGGGGAAGGCCAGCTGGGCTCCCCCGGCTTGGCGGCCTTCCAGAGGGCAAAGTCCATGGGATCCTCCTTCACCCCGCTGACCTCAATCCGGGCCCCGGCCTCCAGCTCCTCCAGGGGCATATGGGACAGCTTGCCGTACTCCGGGAATTTCCGGGCGCGGAAATACACGTCCCCCTGGGCCGGATAAGCGTAGCCCTTTTCCACCAGCTCCCCCACCAGGGCAATGATTTCATCCATGTTCTCAGTGACCTTGGGTTGAACGTCCTCCGGGAGGATGTTCAGCCCGGCGGCGTCCTTCTGATACTCGGCAATGTACCGCCGGGAAATCTCCGACGCGGGGACGCCCTCCTCGTTGGCCTTGCGGATGATTTTGTCGTCCACATCGGTGCAGTTCTGCACAAAGGTGACCTGATAGCCCCGGTAGGCGAGATACCGCCGGAGCACGTCAAAGACGCAGAGCGGCCGGGCGTTGCCGATGTGAATCAGGTTGTAGACCGTGGGGCCGCAGACGTACATCCGCACCTTTCCCGGCTCCAGGGGCTCCAAAGGCTCCTTGGTTCTGGTGAGTGTGTTATAGACGCTGAGTTTCATGGGAATCCTTCCTTTCTGTTTGACCTCCTGCCAGCTCCTTTTCCAGGTGCTCCAGCCGGATTTTCAGGCGGCAGATCTCCTGGGAGACGGGATCCTGCACGTGAATCTGATCCATGTCGGCGCAGACCTTCTGCCCGTTCTGACGAACCACCCGGGCAGGCGCGCCCACTGCGGTGGAATTGGGGGGGATCTCCTCCAGCACCACCGCGCCTGCGGCAATCCGGGAATTGTCCCCCACCCGGAAGGGGCCGAGGACCTTCGCGCCCGCGCCCACCATCACGTTATTCCCCAGGGTGGGATGGCGCTTGCCGTGCTCCTTGCCGGTGCCCCCCAGGGTGACGCCCTGATAGATGGTGCAGTCGTCGCCGATCACGGCGGTTTCCCCAATGACCACCCCGGCCCCGTGGTCGATGAGGAGCCCCCGGCCGATTTCCGCGCCGGGATGGATTTCGATCCCGGTCCAGAACCGGCCCCACTGGGACAGGAGCCGGGCCAGGAAAAACCGTTTATGGCAATAGAAAAAGTGCGCCGCCCGATACCAGATCAGGGCGTGAAGCCCCGCGTACAGGAGGAATACCTCCGCAGAGCTGCGGGCCGCGGGATCCCGCTGGCGGATGGCCTGGATGTCATATCGCAGACGCTTCAACATAGCAATGCTCCCCTCCGGAGCCGCGAAAAAAACTTCGCAGAAAGCATCATGCTTTCTGCGAAGGCGCTGCACCGCGGTTCCACTTCGGTTCATGGGCCAGGGAGGCCCATCTTTAAAAGCCGGGATAACGGCGGCCAGCCCGGACGGCGATACCAGGCCCTGAGGCCCTTCCCGCCGCCTGCTCCCAAAGGCACTTCCTCCCCCGCCGCTCCCGGACGGTTCCAGCAAGGCCCCAGGGGCCTCCGTCCGCTCTCTGCCAGCGGGCCAGGGGGAGTACTCTCTTTGTTCGGTGCAGTTGCTGCTTTATTCTATGCGTAGTATACCATAAGTGTCCCGCCCTGTCAAACAGATGAGAAAAGCCCCGGCGCAGGCCGGGGCTTTTCTCTTGTGCGGGTATTTGGGTATTTGGTATGGTAGAAAACAGCTCTTAAGCAATCAGCGGGATTACTGGAGGAGCTGGAGAACGGACTGGGGCTGCTGGTTCGCCTGGGCCAGCATGGCCTGAGCGGAC
>JAAVZY010000088.1 GCA_022791945.1 Oscillospiraceae bacterium
ATAATTGATGATGAACAAAGATAAAAATTCCGGAGAGGGAAAATGGGCGGGGAGGCTCTCAGAAATGTTCACAAAGGCACAAAAGACCAAGCCGCCAGGGAAGGCCTGTCAGCCAGAATCAGATTCGCCAATGCAAACAGGATATTCATTTTTGCAGCCTGTTTTCGCAGGCCTCAGTATCGCGTCTTTCGGAAGCGCAGCTGTTGCTTTATAACCGCAAAGACATTGTTCCACTTTGGCTCGTACAGAAGATTTCTCGTGCTCCCTGCGCTTGATTTGAGCTTTGGAGCGGGCAGCGTTGTTTTTGCTTTGGCTGGGACGGCGGTTGATTTTGTAGCGAACCTTTTTGCCGGACCGATTCTTTTTCAAGGCTTCGGGCCGTTTGTCAGCACCGAGATATCCGCTGTCTCCATAGACTCGTTCTTTTTCGCCAGTCACAAGATTAGCAGCAACGGTAACATCATGCACATTCGCAGCGGTAACCTTCTGCCCCCATAGCCATATTGACGGACAGAGAAATGAATTGTAAGCTGGAAAGGAAAGGGGCAAAAAACATTGTGGGGTACGCATTCTCAGAGCCTGTTTAAGATCTCTGGGCGGGGCGAAGGGAAGGGGAGTTTTTTGCACAGCAAGGAAAAAAGCGCCTTTCAGGCGCTGCGCCCAGAGATTTTGAACAGGCTCTCAGAGCGGATCGACACGCAGCTGGCGCTTGCGGCCCTGGAAATGGCATACCGTCGCCCTCACTCCGCTCTGGGTTGGATTCCTCCCTCTCGTTTCGAGGCGGAACTTTGCCACTCCGTTACCTAACCACCGGTATCATATACCACACCAATCATTCCAGGTTTTCTCCTATTTTTCTGTCCGCTTTTCGGGGAATGGCTCAAAAAAATTTTTTAATTGTTCTGTTAATATCCTGCGCCATCTCATAGTTCCTCTAAAATAAAGCTATCACAAAAAGGAGGTGCAGCATGAACACGTACGGATACTTTCGGGTTTCAACCAAGGAGCGAAATGAGGACAGGCAGATGGTAGCTATGAGAGAATTTGGCGTGAAGGACAGATGTATCGTTCTGGACAAGCAGAGCGGCAAGGACTTCGACCGTCCCGGGTACCGCCAGCTGACACAAAAATTAAAAGCCGGAGACACCCTTGTTATCAAGAGCATCGACCGGCTGGGGCGGAGCTATGACGAAATTCTGGAACAATGGCGGCTGCTGACCAAGGAGAAACAGGTGGCCATTGTGGTTCTGGATATGCCGCTGCTGGATACCCGCCAAGGCCGGGACCTCACCGGCGTTCTGATCGCCGATATCGTCCTTCAGCTGCTTTCCTATGTAGCTCAAACGGAACGGGAATTTAATCGCCAGCGGCAGGCCGAGGGAATCGCAGCAGCCAAGGCCAAGGGTGTGCACTTTGGGCGCAATTTCAAGGACCGGGGCGAAAATTACGGGAGCATTATGGCCGCCTGGAAACGAGGGGAACTGTCTGATCGGGCGGCGGCGAGAGAGCTGGGGGTGGCCCACGGAACCTTCCAGCGGTGGCGCAAGGCCGAATTTGGCCAATAAAGTGTGGGTTGCGATCCACACTTTGCAAGCCGTGACTCCAGGCGGGATTTATCGTTTTTGCACAACGGCGCATCTCGCTTTTGCCAACTTTACAGAGATATTTTATCACAGCTACTTATAAAACGCAATAGAGAAAATGGCTTGCAACCCACACCTTGTAAGCCGGGCCTTTGGAGAAGAAAAAGGTGCATTCCAGAAAAATCGGACTTGACCAGGCGGAAATTTGGATGACTGATCGTCCTGGCTCCGGCGCAGCTGCGGGAAAACCGGTGGTAACGCGCGGACTTACATATTTTGTAAGCTGTACTGCTGAAGGATGCTTTTAGCGGCTGTGGGGCTAGGGGGTGATAAGGTGGCAGCCGTAGATCTGAAAGAGGCTTTGCGGGAGACGTCCCCGGAACAGAGCCATCCTGTGAGCGCTCCAAAAATGACCAAGAAGCGGCGCTTATATCTGCGCGTTAAGCGGATACAAGATACCGTATTATCAGCGCTGGCCCTGGTAATCCTTTCCCCGCTGATGCTTCTGATTGCGTTAGCCGTGGTGATTGACGACCCCCAGGGCGGCCCGTTCTTTTCCCAGCTTCGCTGCAGTCGGGACGGAAAGACATTCCGCCTCTATAAATTCCGCACCATGTGCGTGGGCGCAGAGCAGCGTCTGTCTGAGCTGCTGGCTTACAACGAGATGGACGGGCCAGCATTTAAGATTCAGAATGACCCAAGAATTACTCGCCTGGGGCGATTTTTGCGGTCTACGGGCCTGGATGAGCTGCCCCAGCTGGTCAACATTCTGAAAGGGGATATGTCTGTTGTCGGCCCTCGTCCCCCGCTTCTCAGGGAGGTTGAGGCATACACCCCCTATCAGCAGCAGCGGCTGACAGTCACCCAAGGGCTGACATGCTTCTGGCAGGTGAGTCCCCGCCGCAACAGCCTGAGCTTTGATGACTGGGTAGAGCTGGATCTGCGTTACATACGGGAACAGTGCTGGCTGTTGGATTGGAAGCTGATTTTTCGGACCGTAAAGGCTGTCTTACGAAGAGAAGGGCTGTAGCAGGCAGCGCTGACAGGAGGCTTGAATCGTGCGAAAGAAGAAGGGCGGATCTGACGGAAGCCGGGCGGTCAAGCCCAAACGGCGCGAGTGGGTGTTTTTGTTGGGACCTCTGATAGCCGCGCTGCTGGCGCTTGGCGGATATCATCTTTTCTCAAACGAGCTGGAGGTGACGTTCCATCATCTTTATTCCCCGAAGGCCGCGGGCAGGGAAAATATCCGTGTTGTTGTTCTGTCGGACCTGCACAGCCGGGAGTTTGGACCTGGGAACAGAGAGCTGGTGGAGCAGATTACAGCTTTGAAGCCGGATCTGATCGCGGTAGCGGGTGACATGGTCAATGCGGACGACGATAATCTGGATGTGATTCTGACCTTGTGCAGCCAGCTGACAGAGATTGCCCCCGTCTATTACAGCCCTGGAAATCACGAAAGCAACCTTATATATGAAAAGGGCAGTCCCATTGAGAGCATGCTTCTGGAGCAGGGCGTTCATGTTCTGATAAACCGGGCGGAGGAAGTGACCATCAACAGGACGCCCCTCCTTATCGGTGGGCTGACCACGTCCACAGAGGGGTATGAGGCGTACGGCGCCGCGTTTTTTGAGGAGTACGAAAAGAGCGGCGCCTTTAAACTGCTGATCGCCCACTACCCCAGTCTCTACTACGAATATCTGGCGGATGGTCATATCGACCTGGGTATCTGCGGCCACTACCATGGCGGTCAGATCCGAATCCCGGTGGCGGGCGGGGTCTACCATGGGGATACGGGCTTCTTCCCCAAATACAGCGGCGGGATGTATCAGCTTCCCAACAGCACCATCTTCGTCTCCCGGGGCATGGGGGGACACAACGGCCTGCCCCGTATCAACAACCGGCCTGAGCTGGCGGTGATTGATATCAATGGCCGTCAGGAGACAAATGTTTTGTGAATCCTATCATCAAGGAGTGATGACAGCATGATTTTGGTATGTGCGATTGTTCCTGCGCTGATCTTATGTCTAATCATTCTGTACATAATGCTGCTCCGGCGCTTTTGCTTGATCAAGGCAAAGCTGCCGGTTCTGGGCATACGGGGTATGTTGGAGCGCACAGAGGGTAAGCGACGGAAGATAGCGGCTCTGGGTGCGCTGTTCCTGGCAGGCTGCCTGAGTGCCCAGCTGGCTGTCAGCGCCTGGGCGCCTGATATGCTGATGGTGCTCAGCTACGAGGAGGCGGCCCGGGGGCAGAATCCCAATGCCACCCGGTTTAACGAGTCCAATATCCTTTCCGACGAGATTCTGGAGCGGGTCGTCCAGCGGAGCGGCTTGGAGATCACTGTGGAGCAGCTGTCCAAATGCCTGAGCATCTCCACCTCTCTGGATGCGGAGAAGCTGGATGTCACCCAGGAATCAGATATGAAGATATCCACAGAATACCGGGTGCGCTGCTCCAGGCGGATAGCCCTGTACGGCACGAATCCCAAGACGGTCTTGAACCTTCTGTCCAACGTATACTGGGAAAATTTTGTGATGAACTATGCAGAAAATGACAGTATCCTGGACCTGTCCTTTGAAAAGCTGGAGGGTATGGAGTATCTGTGCTGCCAGACAGACTGCGATGTGTGTGTCCATCTCCATGATGGCAGTCAGCTTTCTGTACATCGCAGGGATTCGTTACGGCCTCTTTGACTATCTGGAGGCACAGCTTGGACTGGACACCAAGGGCCGCGCGCTGCTGTTTGCCAATGTAGCGCCCTACTATGAAATCAGCTTTACCTACATGGGACGGGGGACGGGGTTTGAGCGCATGGTGGAATGGCTCTCCGGAGCGGTGCAGACGCTTCCGCTGCGCACCCAGACTCAAATCCACAATGATTTTCTCCGCATGTACCTGAATATCGGCTTCGTTGGATACTGGGCCTGGCTCTGGAGCTGGCTGCCGGCGCGGCTAGGCTACTGGTTCCGCCAGGCAGGGAAGGATGCAGGCTGTCTCTTCCTGGGAATCTGCGTCTATTGCTTTATCCTCTATGCCACTGACAACACAATATTACCCTTACACGATGATGGCCTGTGCCCTGATCCCAATGGCCTGCCAGTTTGACGCCCAGGCGCAGACCGCCCTGGAACGGCGCTGCGCCCAATGGAGCGCGGGGGCGGACGGCGAAGACGCTTTGAATGTTTGAGAGGTGCTTCAGCTTGAAGGACAGAAAACCCCGGATCTGTTTTGCCGCCTCCTCCGGCGGGCATCTGGCGGAGCTGGTCATGCTGCGGCCCCTGATGGACCGGTATGACAGCTTTCTGGTCACCGAACAGACGGGCTACCGGTCGGTTCCGGAGGAGCTGCAGTGCTACCGCCTTCTCCAAGTCAACCGGCAGGAGTGGTCCTGTGTTCCAAGACTGATTGTCAATGCCTTTCTTGCACTGAACATCTGCTTTCGAGAGCGGCCGGACGCGGTTATCTGCACCGGGGTGCTGGCGACAGTGCCTTTGTGCCTGCTGTGCAAGCTGTTTGGGAAAAAGCTGATATTTATAGAGTCTTACGCCAAGGTAAAGACCCCAACCCTGACGGGAAAGCTCCTTTACCCCTTTGCGGACCGGTTCTACGTCCAGTGGGAGGAACTGCTGGCGTTCTATCCAAAGGCCATGTACATAGGCGGCGTCTATTGAGGTGACAGCATGATATTTGTAACGGTCGGTTCTCAGAAATTTCCTTTTGACCGCCTGATCAGGAAAGCGGACCAGATGGTTCGGACGGGTACTATAAAGGAAGAGGTCTTCATCCAGACGGGGACCAGCCAATATATTCCCCTATGTCCCCATCAGGCCTTCTGCGGGCAGGAACAGTTCGGAGAACTGATGGAGACTTGTAATATTCTCATAACCCACGGCGGCGCAGGCACCATGGTGAACGCCGTGAAGCGGGGGAAGAAGGTCATCGCCGTTCCCCGGCTGGCCCGGTATGGGGAGCATGTGGACGACCATCAGCTGGAGCTGACAGCCCGGCTCCATGAGATGAATCTCCTGTCTGCCTGCCCGGATGTGGAGCGGCTGCCTGAAGCGCTGCGGGATCTGGGCAGCCGCCGTTTTGACCGGTTTCACTCCAACACGGAGGCCTTCCTCACGTCTCTGGACGGCTATATCCGCTCACTGTGAACAGGAGGCGCCCATGAAGATTTTGGAGATTGGTCCCAGTGAAACCCGTTCCCGGGGCGGGATGGCGGAGGTTATCCGTGGCATCCGGGAGAGTGAGATCCTGGGCGGAGAGTTTGAGATAGACAGCTTTCCCTCCTACATAGACGGCAATCTGCCCGTCCGGCTGCTGTACTCCCTCTATGGGTACCTCCGGTTTTTGACCTGCTATCGAAAATATGACCTGTTCCATATCCACACGGCGGAACGGGGCAGTACCTTCCGCAAAAGCTTTTACCTGCGGAAGGTGAAGCGGATTGGGAAAAAGGCTGTGGTTCACATCCATGGGGCGGAATACCTCGCCTTCTATGACGGTCTGGACAGCCGGAAGAAAGAACTTGTAAAGGACTTTTTCCAACAGGCAGAGTTGGTCCTGGCCCTGTCGGATAGGTGGAAGGAGGAACTGGAATGCCGCTTTCCGATGAAGGCCTGCCAGGTTCTGCACAACGGCGTGGAGCCTGCGGCGCTCCAGCCGGCGATCTCTGACCCGGCGGAGTACCGAAACTCCTTTTTAATGCTGGGCAGGCTGGGGGAGAGGAAAGGGACCTACAACCTCATCGCCGCGGCAGAGCTGGCCCTCCGGCAAAATCCTGAGCTGAAGCTCTGTCTGGCGGGGGACGGCGAGGTGGAGCAGGTCCGGGCCTTGGTGAAGGAGAAGGGGCTGGAACAGAATATTACAGTGCCAGGATGGATTGACAGGACAGAGCGGCTGCGCCGCCTGCGGGAGGCCGCCACGGTCGTCCTTCTCTCCTACCACGAGGGCCTGCCTGTCTCTATTCTGGAGGGAATGGCAGCGGGCAAGGCCATCATCAGTACCACAGTGGGCGCAATTCCGGAGGCCGTTGGGGAGGAAAACGGTATTCTGATTCCCCCTGGCGACATACCCGCCCTTGCGGATGCCTTGCTGCGGTGCAGCAGCAGCCCAGGGCTGCTGACAAATATGTCTGAAAACAACCGGGAAAAAGTGGCGAGGGAGTTCAGCATCCGACAGATGCACCAACAGCTGGCAGTATATTACAGACAGATTATGGAGTGAGAAAGCCGCCATGGAAAAACCGTTTATCAGCGTGATCGTGCCGGTGTATAACGTGGAGGGCTACATAGAGACATGCCTGGACTCCCTCCTGGCCCAGACCTGGCCCAATTTTGAAATTATTTTGGTAGACGACGCCTCCACCGATGGAAGTGGTCAAATCTGCGGCAGTTACGCGTTCCGGGACAGCCGGATACAGGCGGTCTGCCTCCCTTACAACCAGGGGCCGTCCGCAGCCCGGAACGAGGGGATTTGCCGGGCACAGGGAGCGTATATCTCCTTTGTGGACGCCGACGACCGTGTAGAGCCGGATCTTCTGGAAAAGCTGTATGAGAGCCTGAGACAGGCCGGGGCGGAGGTCAGCGCATGTGGGGCTGACGGCATTGATTTGAAGGGCGGCTCCGCTGCCGTCTATACCCGGCTGGAGGCCATCCGCTGTCTGGCCCGGGGCGCCCCCTTCAATCTTGTGCCCTGGGGCAAGCTCTACCGCGCGGAGCTGGTAAAAAATACGCTCTTTTCAGAGGATATTTTTTACAGTGAGGATTTACTCTTCCTCTATTCCATCCTGAAACAGAGCCGGCGAGTCAGCTACCGGCCGGATATCCTTTATCACTACACCCAGAGAGAGGGCAGCCAGATGCAGAGCGGCGCCAGTGAGCGGAAGCTTACAGCCTTTGCTGCCCAGGATTTTGTCTGCCAGGACGCAGGAGCGAGCTTCCCGGAAGCGGCGGAGGATTTCCGCCTTCTGGCCTTGGAGGCCAACCGCTGCCTGGCTGTGCTGACCGTGAAAAAGGGCGGGGAGGGTGGACATACCCTTGGGTACTTAAAGCGGATTCAGAAGAACACTCGACGGCATTTCAGCTGGCGGATACTGAAGCGCTGCCCCCGAAAGCGAGATGCGGCAGCGCTGCTGGCCCTGTGCGCCAGCTCATGGGGGTTTTGGCTGGCGGCATCAGCCGTTACCTGGATGAAGCGGTTGGGAGGCGGCCGGTAATGATACAGGAAAGGCCGCTCATGAGCGTGATTGTGCCGGTATATAATGTAGAGGGATATCTGGAAGCATGTCTGGCCTCGCTGGCGGCTCAGACCTATTTTCAGATAGAGGTCATTCTGGTGGATGATGCCTCCACCGATGGCAGTGGCCGCATCTGCGACGCCTGGGCAGCCCGGGACGGCCGGTTTCAGGTGCTACACCTCCCGGAAAACCGGGGGCCTTCCGTTGCCAGAAACCGGGGTGTCAGCCTGGCGTCAGGGGACTATATCGCTTTTGTGGATTCAGATGACTATGTGGAGCATCATTTTCTGGAAGCGCTGTATGATGCGCTGAAAGAAAACCGCGGGGAGATCAGCATCTGCGGAAGTGAAGGCCTGCACCTGAAGGCCGGCCCCGCCCGGCTCCTCTCTCCGGAGGAGGCGGCCCGGTGTATGGCTCGGCGCGCCCTCTTCCTGTGGACCGCCTGGGGCAAGCTCTTTCCGGCAGAACTGGCAAAACAAATCCCTTTTGACAGCCAGGCCCTTTGCTGCGAGGATCTTCTGTTTTTTTATCAGGTTTTGAAGCGAGTCCGGCGAATTGCCTATGTGCCGGATCCGCTTTATCACTACGTCTACCGGGAGGGCAGTATCATCAACCATGGCGTGACGGAGGAGCGCTGTACGGTGCTCCCTGTCCTGGATTGGATATGCGGGGATGTTGCTGGATTTCCGGAAATAGAGACATGCTTTCACCAGATCGCGATGGATACTGCTGTCCGACTGGCCATGCAGAGCATGGAAATCGGCACAGAAAGCAGCGTTCGGGACTATCTGAAGCGGTTTCGAAATACCGTCCGCTTCCATTTCAGCTGGAGGGCGCTGACCCTCTGTCCGGATAAAAAGAGCGTGGCGGCACAGCTGGCCCTCTGCGCCGGCGTGCCGGCCTTTGGGGCACTGGCTGTCGTCTACCGCTTAATAAAGTCCATGAGGAAGAACGGAAGAGGGTGACGAAACCCAATGGGCAATATCACCAAAAACATCAAGTATGTTGTGGCCAGCGAATTTCTGCTGGCTGTGCTGAAATTTTTGTCCCGCCGGGTATTCGTTCTTCTGCTGGGGCGGGAATACCTGGGGCTAAACGGCCTTTTTACCGACATGCTTTCCATGCTGTCTCTGGCCGAGCTGGGATTCAGCGTCTCCATTACTTACGGCTTTTACCGTCCGGTGGCCCAGGGTGACACGGAAATGATAAAATCCCTGGTTCGACTGTACCGCCGGGTTTATCGGATCATAGGCCTGGCGATTTTGGCATTGGGGCTGTCCCTGACCCCGTTTTTGAGCTTCTTTTTCAAGGAAATCCCCCCCAATATCCCTAAATTCCCCTGCTCTACGTGCTGAACCTGATAAACGCCAGCATCTCCTATTTTTTCTCCTACAAATCCACGCTGCTCTTTGTGCATCAAAAGAAGTATATCGAGACATCCATCCGCGCCGTCGTATCGCTGGCCGCCACTGCGGCTCAGATCGCAGTGCTCTTTTTGGCCAGGAACTATCTGTTTTATCTGTATATTGCCGTAGGTTCCACAGTGATACAGAACGCCGCCATCGCGGTGAAGACAGACCGGCTTTTCTCCTACCTGCGGGAGAAAAAAGTCAGCCCCCTGCCCGCCGGGACGCTGAAGGAGATTTGCCGCAATGTGCGCGCCATGCTGCTCCATCGGATTGGAGCTGTGGCGGTTTTCAATACCGATAACCTTTTGATTTCTAAATTCATAGGCGTGGCAGCCGCCGGGCTGTACTCCAACTACATGATGATACGGGGCTTTCTGAATATCCTGATCAACGCGCTGTTTGATGCCATTACAGCCACCCTGGGACACCTGACCGCGACACAGACGGAGGCCAACAAACAGATAGCCTTTCGCCGTTTAAACTTTTTCTCCGCCTGGCTGTTTGGCTGGATGAGTATCTGTTTGTTCTGTCTCTATGATCCGTTCATTGACATTTGGCTGGGGAAAGGCTACCTGTTGTCCAAGCCGGCAGTACTTTTGATTGTTCTGAATTTTTATTTCAGCAGCATGCGCACCCCGGTGAACAACACCAAAAGCGTCCTGGGCCTCTTCTGGGATGATCGCTATAAATCAATCGTGGAGGCGGTCGTGAACCTGGCCGTCTCTGTGTTATTGATCCGGCGATGGGGCATTGAGGGCATTATGGCTGGAACGTTAATTAGTACGCTGGCCTTTCCCTTTTGGTGTGAACCCATGGTTCTCTGTCATCGGGGCCTGCACTTATCTGCCAAAAGCTACTTTAGGGATTACCTGCTGCATTTGAGTGTTACCATTGCCGCGGGAGTGATAACATGGCTGCTGTGCTGCGCAGCTGACGAAGGGTATATCGGTTTCATGTTGAGATGCCTGACCTGTGCGGCAATTCCAAATTTGGTTTACTTGGCTGTGTACCGGCGGACAAAGGATTTTGCGTTTTACCATCATGTACTGAAACATGCGCTGCGAAAAAAGGCTTAAATCTTTCTTCTCGGACATGGTTTGCGGTCTTTTCTTGTCAATCAGGGCTCTCGAAAAAATGGTGTAGTTGTGGTGTAGTAACTGCATTGGTGAAAGAAACAAACATGGATTTCATAGGCATTTGTCGGCTTTCCCGGCCAATGCAGCAGCAATCGCATACATTGGAGCATTTATAAATGTTCATGAGCATTCCTCCGTGTGGAGTGTGGATTGGAACAGTAAACCCGCCAAGAGGTGGGGCTTTGCGATACTGTTTCACCATCAATATATTCCCGCGGAGTGGATCCTGCTACAGGGGTGCGATATTCATATAAAATTTATTTCCGCCCTCTTCCATTTTGGCGGCATTGTGATATAATGAAAAAGAACCGGCCAATGACCGGATGCTGAATCCCCGTTCTTGGAAAAGGAGGGGATTCCAAAGGGACGCGTCCCTTTGGCGGAGGTGCGGGGGCAGAGCTCCTGTGGTCTTGAATTGATGAGAGGATGTGAACGTGTCAATGGACAAAAATGTAAGAGGTTTTATTGATACTGTACGGAATACCGCCAG
This sequence comes from Oscillospiraceae bacterium, assembly GCA_022791945.1. GTDB lineage: Bacteria > Bacillota > Clostridia > Oscillospirales > Ruminococcaceae > Paludihabitans. Next base: position 10,860 of record JAAVZY010000088.1, read on the forward strand.
CGCGGTAGGCGGCACTGTAGCGGAGGTCACCAGGGAAGGCGCCAAAAAGCTGGGGGCCAAAAAAGAAGCAGTCAAGCTGGGAATGGATGTGCTCCGGCTCCGTTCGTCGATCGACGAGCTGTACATGGAAATCGGCAAGCGCTCCTATGCCATCCATATGGCTGAGGAAGAAACCTCCGCTGAGGAAAACCAAATCCAAATGGATGGTATGTACGACGAAATTACCCAAAAGGAAGCCGAGATCGTCCAGCTCAATAAGCAGATCGAGCTGATCAACGGAGGCCTTGCCTGCTCTGCCTGCGGACGGGTCAGCCCCGCGTCCTATGATTACTGCCCCGCCTGCGGCGCTAAGCTGGAAAAACCGGACTTCTGCACGGAGGAGGGGTGCTGCTGCGCGTCTGAAAGCACATGCTGTTGCTGCGATCCCGCGCCGGAGGGCTGCACCGAAGCGGAGCCCTGCTGCGAGGAGGAAGCCGACGGGAGCGAACCGGCGGCGGAAGCCTCCGCCCAGGAATAATCCGGATGCTCAAACACCGATCCGCGTCAATTCGGATCGGTGTTTGAAGGACATACCGCCTATAACCCCTGCACAAATCCCCGGAGATCCTCCAGCTCCTTCTCAAGGCTGACGCCAATCACTCCGGAAAGAGCATGGTTGAGGACAGCGTATTGATTGTCCTCCCGGGGCTTTTCTTCCTGCCTGTGATCCTGGAGCCGGCCGATCCGGCTGTCAAGCTCCGACAGGATTTGATCCTTCAGATTCCGATCCATAAGGAATCCCTCCTTTCCCCATCTAGCATACCCCGGTTAGGCAGCTTATATTGCTGCCGCGCCTGAAAAACCCTCAAATCAGATCCCAATGAAAGAATGGAGAAGCAGTATGACCGAAAAATTGCAGAAGCTGTTGAAGCAGACGAATTACATTCATCTGCCGATCCCCATCAATGAGCAGGAAACTGCAGAGCATCGCATGGTCCAGAAAACGGTTCTGGAAAGCCGCCTTCTGGATGATATGGAGTCTATTTCCGGATGGGAGCCCGTAACCCCTTACGCATCCATTGAGCTGTCCTCAGACCGTTGCGTCTGCGGAGAGCACTGCCTAAAATTCACCTGTCCTACCAATCTGGAGGGTTGGGGGAGAACAGACAGCCATATGTATAACCCAGGCCGGATCTACGCGGTGCCCGCTGCCCGCCGGAACTTCGATCGGGAGGATTGGACTGCCTGGAACCGGTTATCTGCTTGGGTCTATCCGGTAGCGCCGGGAATGAAGTCCATCACCCTCCGGATGCAGCTGTTCAACGACGGCCGCCGGAAGGTGCCGGACGAGTACCTCCGGGACGGCGCTCACAATATGAGCCTGAAGGGCAACTGCTGGAACCATGTGGTGCTGGAATTCCCTTACCTGGACCGGGACGCCGTTACCGGGGTCTCCTTTGAATACGACATGGTGGGCCATGAGCCCGAGGCCGTGGACCACGTCACCTGGTATCTGGATAAGCTGGAGCTTCAGAAGGTGCAGTGCGACGTGTTTGAGGGGTGGGTTCCCGCAGGGGATCGGATCAGCTTTTCCGGCAGCGGCTATCAGCCCGGCAGCAACAAGGTCGCCATCGCCTCCGACATCAAGGGAGATCGGTTTAAGCTCATTGAAACCGCTACCGGACGGGTGGTGCTGGAGAAGAAGATTGACATTCTGAAAACCAAGGTAGGCCCGCTTCAGGTGATGAACTTCTCCGAAATCATGGAGGAGGGGGAGTACCTGATCGTGGCGGGGAATCTTAATACCCGGGTGTTCTCCATCCGCAACGACGTGTGGGAGAGCTCTGTCTGGAAGGTGCTGAACTTCTTCTTCTGCCAGCGGTGCGGCTATGAGGTCTACGGCAAGCATCGGGCCTGCCATTCTGATATGCTCCTGAAGCATGGGGACAAGGCGATCGTGGCGAACGGCGGCTGGCATGACGCCGGGGATTTGGCCCAGGGCTTTGTGAATACGGCGGAGGCAACCTCTGCTCTGATGAGCCTGGCCGCCTCCCTGAAGGGACGCAATCCCCAGCTCTACCGCCGGGTGCTGGAGGAGGCCAAGTGGGGCCTGGACTTTGTGCTGAAAATGCGCTTTGGCGACGGCTACCGGGCAACCTATTCTTCCTGTTCCATCTGGACGGACGGCATCATCGGTACCCATGACGATATCACTACCGAGCCCGCCCGCACCGTCAGCCTGAACCTGTCCGCCGCCTATGCGGAGGCCCTGGGCTCCCAGCTCCTGGCGGAGTCGGATCCGGATTATGCCGCGTATGCCCTGCGGATTGCCCAGGAGGACTTCGGCTTTGCCCAGGAGATCCAACGGGAGCAGGCTCGGAACACTACGGATGGACAATACGCTCTTCGCGGCGAGATCGAAGTGAATTGCAGCGCTCTGGGCGCTCTGGCCGCCAGCGCGCTTTACCGGCTGACCCAGCTGGAAAGCTACCGGGAGCAGGCCAGGGAATACGCTCGGATTGTTATGGACTGCCAGCAGCAGGAGCCTACGGACTGGGATGTCCCCATGTGCGGCTTCTACTATCAGGATCGGAAAAAGGATCTGATTTGGCATCACAATCATTTCTCCTTTGCCCATATGCCGGATCTGGCAATGCGCACCCTCTGTGAAACCTTCCCGGAGGATCCGGATTATATGCGCTGGTACTCTGCCCTGGTGCTCAGCGGCGAGTATTACAAGAAGATTGTCCGCTACACCAACCCCTACGGAATGGTGCCTGCCGGCATCTACCATGAAAATGAAGCAGTGGATCTGCCGGAGAAGGTGCTTCCCAACCATCCCATGGCAGGGGAGGAGATCATCAGCCAGTACGGCGACGCGGTCCGGAAGGGCGTGCCTCTGGGAGATGGCTACTATCTGCGGGTATATCCGGTATGGTTCAGCTTCCGGGGGAACTTCAATGTGCTCCTGTCGGAGAACAAGGCCATGTCCTCCGCCGCTGTGATCCGGAACGACTGGGATCTGTATGCGGCTTCCCAGCAGCAGTATGAATGGATTGTGGGCAAGAATCCCATGTGCCAGTCTGCACTGTATGGGGAAGGGTACGACTATGTTCAGCTCTACGCCTGCCAGCCCGGCCAGACGGTAGGCGCTCTGCCGGTAGGCATGGAATCCCATTTTGAAAACGACGAGCCCTATTGGCCCCAAGTGAACAACGCCACTTATAAGGAAGTCTGGGTTGCGCCCGCCACCAAGTGGATGTGGTGCATGGCGGATAACCTGCTCCCCGCGCGGCTCAGCGGATATGTGAAGCTGGAGCCCAACGCGGAGCTGCTGTTCAAGCATTATGTAACCCGAAAGGTTTACGCAGTCACTCCCCATCCCCACACCGGATGGTTTGAGCTGGAGCTTCCCGCCGGACGGTATGAGATGGTCTACGGAAACAGCAGCCGGAGGATCACCCTGATCAGCGGCAGAGAGTATCAGTTCAACGGGGCAATTTACTCCATGGAGGTTTCTTCCTATAAAGAAGGCGGGGTGGTAACCCTGACCGTCCGCGTGAAGGGGGAGAGTGATCTGCCCATTGAGATTCAGGCGGACAATGTAGAGGGCCTGGACAAGAAAACCACTGTGATCCTTCAGAAGGGAGAAGGGGAGATCACCTTTACCGGAAGGATCATCAATCCCAGGAAGCCTTATGTAGGCGTGGTAATTCCAAACGGCTGCCGGGGTGATCAGGCGGAATTTATCGACGAGTTCCTGAAGCACTGACAGAATCCTGAAAAAGTGACTCAGCTGCGGAAAGCCCGGCACGCTTCTTCGTGAAGCGTACCGGGCTACAGCTTCCTGGTTTGCATTTTGAATCGCTTCATGGTATAATACATTTAGAGCTTGCTCAGGCTCTCTGGGTGCTCGAAAGGGCAAGACCTCGAGGACGCTGTCCTCGAGCTCCCCTTGGATTCCCATCTTTTTTTGGGGGTATGGGGGGCAGAATTTCAGTCCCTGCCCCGCTGATACTTCCTGCGTGGCCGATCGCCCGCCTACCCACTTTTTCGTAAAGAAAAGGTTCGGCTCTACGAGCGGCGCAATCGGTGCGACGCAGAGAGTTTTGAGCGTGTTCTGCTGCGCTCATACTCTGTGCGGCGCAGGAAGTACCCCGCACGCAGGAGGGAGCTTTTTTCTTTACGAAAAAAGCGTACTGCGGGAATCAGACTGTCTGCGTGGCAGAAAGCCGGAAGTCTGTACAGACTTGACCCCACTCCTTTTTCCGCCCTTAAAAATTACGGGTTCCAAGGGGATTTAATCCCCTTGGCAGGAGCTCGAGGGCAGCGCCCTCGAGGTCTTGCGCGAGACAGCGTCTCGCGGCCTTCCCACCGAATAGAAGCTGTTTCGCATCCCTATGGAATGTGAAACAGCCCCTGAAAGGATGAATAACGAATGGCTGTACATGATACGCAAATTATGGAGATTGCCCAGCGAATCCGAGGGCTTCGGGAGATTCTGGAGGTTCCGGTGGAGGAAATGGCTGGACTGCTTCAAATTTCTCCGGAAGACTATCAGGCCCTGGAGCGTGGAGAAAAGGATTTTTCTGTTACGCTGCTGCAAAAATGCGCCATCCGTTTCGGCGTGGATCTGATTGAACTGCTTACGGGCGAAAATCCGCACCTCTCCTTCTTTACGGTCACCAGGAAGGGGGACGGCATCCGTATGAGCCGCCGCTCGGGCTTCCGCTATCAGCATATGGCCCACAATCTGAAAGGGAAGCTTTGCGAACCCTTTTTTGTAGTAGCGCCTTACTCTGAAGAAGAGCAGAATAAGCCGATTACGCTCTCCACCCATGAGGGCCAGGAGTTCGACTACATATTAAAGGGAACTCTGCGCGTGCGGATGGAGGATCATGTCTTTGAGCTGAACGAGGGAGACGCCATCCTGTACGACTCCGGCCACGGCCACGGCATGATCGCCACCAACGGTGAGCCCTGCGAGTTCCTGGCAGTGGTGATCCCCAAGGAATAGAGGACTGGGGGCGCAGCGGTGCATTACTGGATTCCGGTGGCGGCGCTTTGGCTTGCCTTCCTGCTGACAATAGGCGCGTTCCGGCTCAGGGCCCGCCCTGCGGGCCGGATATGGAAGCGGGCGGCTATCCTGGCGGCTGCGCTGGGCGGGATTCTATTTCTATGGTGGGGGCTGGCGCGTACGCTCTATTCTCTGCCAAGTGTATAAAGTCATAAAGAGCGAGAGGCTTTTGCAGTCTGCAAAAGCCTCTCGCTCTTTATGACAGTATCGCCAATGCGTCACGGGCCTGTGCTTCTTTCTTTACGAAAAAGCGGGCAGCGGGCGGCTCCGGTCTCCCATCAGACGCAGCGAACACGGCCCTCGGTGCGGGGCTTGGGAGCAGGGGATTCCGCGGCGTAGCCGAGAATGACCGCGCAGACCGGCTCCAGGCCGGCTTCCAGACACAGCTCCTGGTGGAGGGCTTTGCCAGCCTCTGTGGAAAACAGCTCCTTGGCGCAGTTGATCCAGCAGGAGGCCACGCCCAGGGAGGCTGCGGCATTCTGCATATTGACGGCTGCAATGCACCCGTCCTGGAAGGGGGTGCAGGCGCTTTGATCCGCAAAAATCAGCACAATGGTGGGAGCGTCGTAGAAGGGATTTCCTCCCCGGTTGGGGAAAGCTCCCGCCGCATCAAAGAGCTTGGCACGCATTTCCGGGCTCTGCACCACAATGAACCGGGTGGACTGGTTGTTCATCCCAGTAGGGGACCAGACGCCCACATTCAGGATCGTGTCCCGCTCCTCGTCGGTGATCTGCTCCGGCTTGTAGGCGCGGACGCTCCGGCGGGCAAGCAGGGTTTCGATGGTGGGATTGGTTATCATATAGAACCTTCCTTTCCGAAAAGCCTATTCAGAATCTCTGCGCAGTCGGAGGGCAAGACCTCGAAGGGCTCTGCCCTCCGAGCCTCCCGCCAAGGGGATTAAATCCCCTTGGAACCCGTAATTTTTAAAGGGCTTTTGAAGGGCGGAAGGGATTGGGGGTCAAGTCTGTACAGACTTCCTTGCTCCTGCCACGCAGAGAGTCTGATTCCCGCAGGACAGAGGCTTTCAGCCGTTGGGGTACTGCTTGCGGAGCAGCTCAATGCCGTACTCACGGGGCGTGCCTTTCAGGCGCTCAATGTAATTCTCCAGCTCTCCCCGGCAGTGCTCCGGGCCGCCCTCCCGCATGACTGTCCACATGGGATCCACTGCGTAATCGGATTTCTTCATCATGGCGTCCGTCCAGTCAGCCACGATTTTTGCCCCCCGGGCGCAGAGCTCCGGATGCTCCGGCGCCAGATTGCGGAGCTGGTGAGGATCTTCCTTCACGTTGAACAGCATCTCCTCCGGGAAGAGATGATAGCCGCCATGGATGGTGCGGATGTAGACATAATCCCCGAACCGGGCGCTTCTCTGGCAGACATGGCAACACTGGGTGAGCACCAGGCTCTCCTTGGAGCAGTCAGCCCCATCCAGCAGGGTCTTGGCATAGGAAACACCGTCGTACTGATAATGCTTACCAAAGAGGGGCGTGCCCAGCAGCTCTTTGACAGTGGGAAGCAGATCCACGTTGTCGTAAAAGCCCTTTGCCACAAAGCCTTTCTTGCCGCCAGGCCACTTGATGATCATAGGAATATGACAGGTGGGCTCGTCAGCGGTGCCGTGCTCTCCGTAAAGGCCCAGCTCGCCCATGTTCTCGCCATGGTCAGAGGTGACAATGATGGCCAGATCCTCCCCATAAAGGCCCTTCTCTTTCAGGAGATCGATGATCTGGGCAATGTTGTCGTCGGTGAAGCGGATGCCGCAGTCGTAATTGTCCAGAAACTCCCTGGCCTCCGCACGGGTGGCGATTTTGCCGGGATGGCGGGGATAATTAGGGGAGGAGTGGTCATTCCACATATTGATTTCATTTGCGCCGTGAGGGCCTACGTGCAGAAGATGCTCCGCGAAGATCTCATCAGTGATCCAGTCGTCCGGCAGGGGCTCGTCCTTGAAGGGGTTCCCAAAGGATGCGGGAGCGCGGTAGGGAGTATGGGGATCCCAGAAATGAACGTGCATGAACCAGTTGTCCTGATCGCCATTGCGGCGGATCCAGTCCAGCACATGGGGAGTTACCATCTCGGCAGATTCGCCGCCCCGCTTGCCGACATTGTAGCACTCATTGAAGCCGGAGTTGAACCACCAGGCAGAATGCCGCTCCGGGAAGGTGGAAAAGGAGACGGTGTGCATTCCTGCCCGGCGGAACTGCATGAACAGACCATTTTCGGAATAATCGTCGGTGAAGTGCCGGGGTTCGCCCTGGAGCCGCATATCCGCAGCGGTGCCGCCGTGGCCCACTACGCCGGTGCGGACACCATACTGGCCGGTGATCAGGGAGGCGCGGGAGGGCAGGCAGGGAGCGTTGGGGCAGTAGTAGTCCTCGAAACGAACGCCTTCAGCGGCGATAGCGTCGATCGCCGGGGAGGTGTTCCGCCCGTAGCCGTAGCAGCCCAGATGGTCGCTGCGCAGGGTGTCGATGTCAAACATGATTACACGCATGAGTCAATTTCCTCCATTCGTTGATTCAGTCTTTTGCTTCTATATACAGGATTTCCGGGGGAGCGGAAGGACAAGGCCGCGAGAGCCCTGCTCTCGCGCTCTCGCCAAGGGGAGCTGGCTCCCCTTGGATTCCCGTCTTTTGGGGGAGGGGGTGGGGACGGGCGCAAGCGCCCGTCCCCCTACCTCGCTGATACTTCCTGCCTCGCTGGGACTTTCTGCAGGGACGATCGCCCGCCTACCCATTTTTTCATAAAGAAAAAATTCATCCCCACGAGCGGCGCAAAGACTACGACGCAGAAAGTCTCGAGCGTGTTCTATTACGCTCATACCCTCTGCGGCGCAGGAAGAGTCCCACACGCAGGAGGGAGCTTTTTTCTTTACGAAAAAAGCGTACTGCGTGAATCAGACTATCTCTGTAGCAGAAAGCCGGAAGTCTGTACAGACTTGACCCCACCCCTTTTTCCGCCCCTAAAAAAGCCCTTCAAATAATGGGAATCCAAGGGGAATCCCTTCCCGATGCGCCGCCAGCGGCGCATCTCAGAATTCGGCGAAGCCGAATTCCTAGGTGCGTCGTTTCACGACGCACCG
>JAAVZY010000089.1 GCA_022791945.1 Oscillospiraceae bacterium
ATGTTCATTACCACAGAAGAGGCCATGGCAAAATCCCACATTGATTTCGAGGGAGCCGGTGACACCATCGCCCTGCTGACGGAGCTGGGGGACTACTGGGAGCAGGAGCGGCACAAGGAGAAGCCAGCCTATACCATGACCTTTCCCCTCTATGTCCGGACATCTCCCCATTTTGCCGGGATGCGCTACGGGGACTACCAAACCGGAGAAGTCCAAATCGATTTCGACGTCCTCCATCAAATTCTGGATCAATGGAAGCGGACGCATATGCTCGACGTTCCAGACGTCGGGATTAGCCTGCCTCAAATCTATCCAGAACTGCTCTATGACCAGATGCAGGCAGGCACCTTCACATCCTCCTTTGGTTTTTACGGGTACTCCAACTGTTTCCGCACCCTGCAATGGTTCGGTCAGGGCTCAGAGCCCCGGCTCTATCCCTGGCGCAATATGGAGGGCGGCGTCACAGCCAAGCTGGAGAGCGCCCTGGCCATCCGACGGGGAGCCCCCAATGCCCAGAACGCCTGGAACTTCATTCAAATTGCTCTTTCAAAAGAAGCCCAAATGGACGCAACCAATGTCCTTTGGTATCCTTATATACACTGTACCCCTGTGAATCGTCAGGCCTGGGAGGAGGCTTTCCAACAGACCTTCAGCAACAGGCTGGTGTATGATGAGCCGCCCCTGGAGCTCCCTGCTGTCCCCCAGGAGGACTATGACCGGTTCGTGGCCCTCCAGGAGGAAATCACCGGGGTTTTCCTGCGGTTTCCCACTGATCGGGAGGTATTCGATAAGTTCACCCCTTATCTGGAGGGGACCGCCTCCTTTGAAAAGTGCCGGCAGGATGCAGAGGACTTTTTGCGAATCTATCTCAGTGAGTAGAAGGGGGAAGCGCCCTTCGCTCAATCAGGCTCCCCTCCGCTAAGGCTTTCTCATTTTCATACGCTGCTCAAACGCTTATACAGCATTCTTAAGATAAGGATTTGTCACTATGAAGTCCAGTAAATTGCGGATCTTGTCCATCCTGATGGTTGGCGTCATCACCCTTGCGGGTTGCTCTTCCGCGCCTCCGAATGGGGAGAAACAGACCACGGAACAGCAGGTCACGGCGGGAAAGCGGGATGATACCACCTTGACCGTTTATATCCCTTCCTGGATGGACCGTACCTATCTCCTTCCAGGGTTAAAGACGGTTGCCTTTGAATACGAGAGTAGAACAAATGCCGATATTGATCTGATTGATCTCTATACGCAGTATGAGCCAGAGTCCGCAAAAAAGCTCAGCGTGGAGCTCATGAGCGGCAAAGGCCCCGACATCATGATAAACCCCGGACAGTGCTTTAGTACTTTAGATGTCCATAAGGTGATGGCCTCCGGCGTGTTTGCGGATCTGGGCCCGCTATTGGAGCTGGAGGGCAAGGGAGATCGGTACTTTACCAAGGTCTTGGCCAGCGGAAAGTACGGAGACGAGCAGCTGATTGTACCGCTGTTTTTCAGTATCCGGTGTTTCGTGTCTACCCGAGATGTGCTGGAGAAAAATCACTTTGACATAAACCAGTGCGGCACCTATGACGGATTTTTAAACGAGCTTGGCGGCTGCTTGAATTCCGCCACGGCTCCTCCTCCCTTGATATATGAGCAGCGGTGCCAGTTCCTGTATTTGAGCGATTCCATTTATGACCCGCCGGTGATCGACTACAACAATCGAACCGTTGATTTTTCCCGACCGGGAGTGCGGGAGACATATGAATTCACGAAAGACCTGATGGAGCGATACCCCCTCTCCCCCTACGGCGAAAACTACCGGACTCCGGAGGCGGAGGACGGGGCAGGAATCTTAAAGAGCGGGAAAGCTCTGTTTTTGGCCAATGACGAATGCGGCGGATTCGGTACGCTGAATTCTTTGTATCACATCAATATACGGATTGAAGAAAACGATCAGCTAGTCATGACGGCATTAAGGAGAGCAAGCGACAATTCTGTAATCACCTATGATAAATTCTCAATCGCCGTTAATCGGAACAGCCGCAACCTGGAGGCTGCGACGGAATTTATAGAATACCTCCTGTCCGATACGGTGCAGTGCAATCATTTCCAGGCGCATTTGCCTGTATATAAGCAGGGAGTTGAGGCGAGAATACAGTCGTTTTTGGCGATAAGCGATTTGCCGGAAAGTATTTTGAACGACTATCGCAGCGTTGCAAATGATGTGGGGAGCGTGCAGTTTAATTTCCAGTTCCCCGCGATGATGTACGAGCTGATGGAGCCCTATTATCTTGGCAAGGAGAGCTATGAGAGCTGCATCTCCAAGGTACAAAACCGGTTCAGTATTTTTGTGGACGAGTAGGCCGCAGTCTGAGAAAGCAGGGGTATTTCCATGAAATTCAGCAAATTACGGATACTTTCCATCCTGATGATTGGCATCATCGCCCTTGGGGGCTGCTCTGGATCCGCGCCCTCCGATGCAGAGGGAAAGCGGGATACGGAGAATGTCACTTTGACCGTTTCCATATCCTTGTGGAATCCAAGTTATTATATCCCGGAACTTCAGAGCATTATCCATGAGTATAGGGAAGAGAAAAACGTCGATATCGAGCTGGTGGACTACTCTGAGAAATATGGTGAGGGAGCCGCTCAAAAGCTCAGCGCGGAACTCATGAGTGGCAGGGGGCCCGACGTCATCGTAAATCCAGGGATGTTCTTCCATTCCGTGGATATTCACAAGATTATGTCCTCCGGCGTGTTTGAGGATCTGGGTCCCCTATTGGATTTGGAGGGCAAGGAAGATCGGTATTTTACCAAGGTTTTGGACAGCGGGAAGCATGAGGACAAACAACTGATTGTGCCGCTGTTTTTCAGTATCAAGAGTTTTGTATCCACCCGGAACGTGCTGGAAAAAAATCATTTTGACGTAAATCGGTGCGGCACCTACGATGGTTTTTTAAGCGAGTTTAACAACTATTTGGATTCCGACGTGGCCACTCCTCCCTTGATATATGAGCAGCGGTGTCTGTTTTTGTTTTTGAGCGATTCCATCTATGACCCTTCGGTGATCGATTACAACAATCGGTCGGTCGATTTTTCCCTGCCGGAAGTGCGGGAGACGTATGAATTCATAAAAAAGTTTATGGATCGGTATTCCCTTTCTCCCTATGGTGATAATTATTATATTCCGGGTGGAAATGACGGGGCCGCGCTTTTACAGAGCGGGAAGGCTTTGTTTTTGACCCAAGGCGAAGGCGGCGGATGGGGTACACTGTATTGGTTGAATGAGCTGAATCCATGGATTGAGGAAGGCGATCAGCTGGTCATGACGGCGTTAAGGAGATCGAGCGACGATTCGGTAATCACCTATGAGCAAGTCTCTATGGCCGCAAATCGAAACAGCCGCAGCCTGGAGGCCGCGGCGGAATTCATAAACTACTTATTGTCGGACATTGTGCAGTGCAGCCGTTTTGACGTATATATGCCCGTATATAAGCAGGGAGTCGAGGCGAGAATACGGTCGGAGTGGTGGAAGGATATGCCCGAGTATCTTCGCAACGCCTATCGCAGCGTTGCAAATGATGTTGGGGGAATGCAGTTTAATTGGCGGTTCCCTGCGGACATGTATGAAATGATGGAGCCCTACTATCTGGGGAAGGAGAGCTACGACAGCTGCATCTCCAAGGCGGAAAATCGATTCAGTATTTTTGTGGACGAGTAGCAGGCGGCTGCGAGCAATCGTTTCCCTCTCCGGTTGACAGGAACCTTGTCCAGGCGTTATTCTGATAGAAAGCGAAAGCTTGTCCGAAATGCATAGGCACGACTGCCTATATCGCAGTCTCACACGGAAGGGGGAGCATCATGGAATTCAGGATTACACCGCCTCAGTCAGTAGATCATGCCGTAGAAAATCTGACAGGCCCTCTGACACAACGGATCGGCGCCACGCTTTCCAGCTTTTGGGATCTCATGTTTGGAGGGGTGGAGGCAGCCGCAAAGAAAAAGCAGAACGAGCGGAACAGAAAGGTTGAACTGGCGGAAGAGCTTTCCAAGCTGGAATTTATCGGAGAGCTGAGAAGACGGCTGGAGGCCATTCCGCCGGATAAGCGAAGCGAGCCGGATACGCAGATCGTGGGAAACGCGCTGATGGATCTGCGCTATTGCATGGACAAAGAGGAGCTGCGGGAAATGTTTCTCAATCTGCTGACCTCCTCCTGTCATTCCGATACCGCAGATGACGTTCTCCCATCCTATTCGGATATTATCCGGCGCATGACCGTGCCCGATGCCTGCAACTTAAAGCTGTTTGCCGAGCAAAAGCGTCTGCCAATCGTTCATTATCAGTACACCTATCAAAAAGGGAGCGAGACGGCCTTGCAGAATGTCTTTCTGTCAAACCCGGAATATACCGACTGCCGCCGCCAGGCGATCTCCATTTCCGCATTGGAGCGGTTTGGACTGCTGAAGGTCTATGAGGATACCCGCTACATAGATAAAAGCCAGTATGATTATGAACGTTTCCGCAGGACGGATGAGTACTTCCGGATAAAAGAAGCCGCCGAACAGGATAAGCAGATCAAAGCCGTCTCTATTTATGAAACATTTGCGGAAATAACCCCCTTCGGAGAGGGCTTTTCGTCCATCTGCCTTCCTGAAAAGACAGTGCCTGTCATTCCAAAGTGACACACGAAATCCCGAGCGTAACAGAACACGCCTGGGACTTTCTGCGTTGTAGTCTCTGCGCCGCACGCAGAGCTGAACTTTTTCTTTACGAAAAAGTGGGTAGGCGGGCGATCGTCCCTGCGGAGCGTACCAGCGAGGCAGGGGGGCGGGCGCAAGCGCCCGCCCCCACCCCCTCCCCCCAAAAGACGGGAATCCAAGGGGACTTGTCCCCTTGGCAGAGCGCGAGACAGCGTCTCGCGGCCTTCGCCGCTCACCTCCGATGCCTGTGTTCCTTTCGGAGGAGATCCAGCAGGGAGGACAAGGCCCGCAGTCCCTGGGGCTGGTTCTCACGACAGGCGTACCGGAGAAGCTGATAACCGTTTGTGCTCTCTCCCAGATCCTTCTCCGGGAGAACGGGCTCCGCCTTGCGGGAAACATCACGGGGCGTATCCGAAGCCCGGATTGGCAGGCCGGACAGAAGCAGCCCCTCCATCAGCAGCCGGTAGCCCAGCCGGTACTTCTCCGGGGAATCCGCCATCCGGCCAAAGCCCCGGACCTCCCTGCGCCAGCGCCGATCCTGCCGGAGCGCCGCGGCCGGGCGATCCTCCAGCAGCAGGGACTGGCTGGCGTCGGTGTATTCTCCATCGGAGTGCTCCTGCCGTCCGCTCCGGAACAGCCGGAGCGTCATGCCGGAAAGGGACAGCCACAGTCGCCGGAACCAATCCAGGATCTGATTCCGGTTGTAAAGCACCACCGCAAGCACGCCGCCAATCCCCAGCAGAGCCATCCCCCACTTTATCAGGGCTCCCAGCCATGCCAGGGAAAGCCCTTCCCCGCTGTCAATGGGCAGCTCCATGCCTCCCGAAGGGGGGGCGTTTTCTGTCAGGACCGGGGGCGCTTCCTCGGGGGTTGCGGACATGCTGCGGAGCAGCTCCAGAATCCATTCCCGCAGCAGCCCCAGCAGCTCCTCCCCATGGGCGGAGAAGAGCAGGAGCCCGCAGAACAGCAGGGCGGTCAGCAGGATCACCAAAACCACCAGCCCCAGATTATAGGGCCGGATCTGCCGGGGCAGGCTCTCCAAGGAATAATGACGGCTGGCGGTCAAATCATCAATGCTGGACTGATTCCAGATCAGCGCCCCGCAGGCCGCAATCAGCAAAAAGCAGATCGCATTGGGCAAATGGCTGTAGGGCACCGGGTGCAGCTTCTCCACAGCCCATAGAATCGGCAGAAACGCTCCGTAAAATCCAGCGATCCGCGCCATTGTCCGCATGGTCAGAAGGTTGCCGAAGGGACGACCCGCTGCGGCGGAGCACCAGAAATGCCCGAACAGCAGCAGTCCTCCCAGAAGGCACCGCTCCAGCAGTCCCTGTCCCAGCATCAGCGCCGCGCCCCAGCCCAGCAGCGCTCCGGACAAAAGCAGGCATCCCCATTGGAGAATCGGAGGCAGGGCGGTGCGTCTCAGTCTCAGGCTGATCAGGTATCCCGCCAGCCCTGCGGCTGTCAGGCAGGCCAGCCGGAACAGGTTCTCTGCCGTTGGCCGCTGGAACAGGGCAGTCAGCAGGGTCATCAAAGGGGCCAGCTCTAGGGCAATGCCGATGCATCCCACAATGGACAGGGGCAGCTCATGCCTGTGCTTCATGCCGTTTTGCCTCCTTCCCTGCGCTCCTGAAAGAACGGGTACAGCCATACTGCCTCCGGGCCGGGCGCCGGATGCTCCCGGCCTGTCACCAGGAACCGGAGCCCCGGGCGGCTGCTGGCCAGCTCTGCCGCCTCAGGGGGCAGGTAAGCGGTGACCACGATAATATCCGAGCTGTCGGAGCCTGCCAGAGCCTGCGCCAGCCAGGGCAGGAAATCCTCCCGCCTTTTGAGGGGCAGGGCCGAGAGCACGCCCAAAATCCGCCGGATATGGGCATGTCCGAAGTCAGGCGGCAGGGCGGCGCCCTCCTCCCCGCCGGGAAGGGCCGCATTGCACCCGAACGCAACCGGGAGATTCTCCCGGAGGGTATCCGAAAGCAGTCCGGAGCAGACGCGGACAGCGTCCTCTACCGCATCCTCGTCTACCGCGATCTCCCGTTCGTAGGGCCGGGACTGGACATTCAGCAGCACAGTCAGGCTGGGATTGGTGGTAAAGGCGCACTCCCGGATCATGAGCTGGCCGGTGCGGGCGGTAGCGGGCCAGTCCATCAGCCGCAGGGGATCCGAGGGGGTGTATTCCCGGGATCCGGCTACTGTAAAGGGATCGGAGATCAGCCGCTGGCGCACATTCACATCGCCGGTAAGGTGCCGCAGGTGGTACTCCGTTTCCTCAAACAGGGTCGGATCCGGCAGAACCGTCACGGACGCGTCCGCGGCCACATTCCGGGACAGGACACATCCGCCCAGGAGGTCGGTCGCTACCAGGGACACCTTGTCGATGGTGAAAATTCCCCGCTGGAGACAGCGCACCTTCCAGCGGCGCACCACCTTCTGATAGCTTTTCAGCAGGAAAAAGCTGACCACATAGCGGTCCTTCCCGGTGATCACCGACCGGGTCTGTGCAAACTCCAGGAAACGGGAGGTGGTGAAGTCGGAGCGGAGCCAGGGCAGCGGCAGGAGCTTCCGGTTTTCCAGCTCCTCCACCAGCTCAATCTCATCCCCCTCAAAGGCTTCGCTCACGCTGAAATAGCACCGGTAGCTGAGATTGCGAAAGGCCCGCCTGCGGTAGAGCCGCTTCTCCAGCAGAAATGCCGCGCCCAGCGCCAGGGCCAGAAATACCAGGGCCATCGGTTAGGCCCTCCTTTCCTTCGTCGCAAGGGCAAGACCTCGAGGCTCTGCCTCGAGCTCCGCCAAGGGGATTAAATCCCCTTGGAACCCGTAATTTTTAGGGGCTTTTAAGGGCGAAAAAAAGGGGGCAAGTCTGTACAGACTTCCGGCTTTCTGCCACGCAGAGAGTCTGATTCACGCAGTACGCTTTTTTCGTAAAGAAAAAAGCTCCCTCCTGCATGTTGGATACTCCCTGCCCCGCCCAATCGTTTCAGCATGAGAATGATGCCCCGCCTTTTTCAATTGACCTGCTCAGTATGTAGTGCCTGCCCTTTTTACAGCAGTATAACACATTTTTATTTGTTTTGAAACGCTTTATACTTATTTTCAGGTGAGATTTGCTATCATCATCTCGGAAACGCCGATACAAAAAACAGATATTCGGAAGGGCAAGGCCTCCAGGTCTTGCCCTTCCGAATATCCAGAGATAGGGTGTCTTTGTTATCGCGTACGCTGCGGCCGCTTCTGCTGAAACAGAATTCAGACGGAACGTTTCCATTTTGTCCGCGCCCCCGCTCCAGGGAGGAACGGTCGAAGCCCCGGAGCGTCCGCAAGCTCCGGACGCCAGGCCGCAAACTGCTGACAGCAATAGCTCAGCTTATCGTAGAAGGCGAAGCCCGGTTCCACCGGAAGCAGCCGATCCGGCTCCAGCAGAACGGCAGTCAGTATCTCTGCTACATCCTGCTCCGGGCTCTCCTGCCCGGCGGCGCTGAGAAAATAACTGTTATAGAGATTATCATCGCTGAAAATATAGTATTCGTTATATCCGCTGTCAACCCCATAAATGAAATCGGACGGATTCCTGTCCGCCAGCTCCCGGTAATCCCCTTCCTCCAGGAACTGTGTCACCGCACAGGCGGCCAGTCTGTGCGCAGTCTCCAGAGAGGAAGCGCCTTCGCAGGAAACAAAGCAGCTCCGCATATCCGGTTCGGTACAGACAAACCGGCCTGCTACATACACGGTCACCTTTTCCTGGAAAAACCGCTCCGGGAAACGGGACAGTGCCCGTTCCAGGGAATCCAGCGCATCTCGGACGCTCTGGAGATCGGCGGCGTATTCTTCCGCCCATCCATTGGGGTCATCCTCCGGGCTGCGCAGAATCAAAATATACAGCTCATAGCGAAGGGACAGCGCCTGACAGAGCAGATCTATTTCCTGCTCCAGCGGATCCTCCGGCGCTGAAGAGGCCGGCTCTGAGGACTCCGGCAGGGACTCCGATGGCGAAGATTCCGGTTCGGAGGAAACCGCCTCTGAAGAAGCGCTTTCCGACGAAGCAGGAAGTGAGGAAGCAGGCTCGGACGAGACTGGCTCGGATGATATTGGAGGAGGCTCAGGCTCTGAAGAAACAAATTCGGAAGAAACAGGCTCCGAAGCTGCCGGAAGGGAGGATTCCGGCTGTGAGGACGCCGGAGAGCTTGCAGGCTGTGAAGAAGCCGGACGCGAATTGAAGGATTCCTCCGGTTCGGGCCAGGAGATGGTGCTCCTCCGGGAATAGGATTCGGCTGGAGGTTCTTCCTCTTCCGGAAAGCTGGAGTGGGATGGAGCTGATTCCCGCGCTTGAGACTGCGGCTGGGGCGGCTGGACGGGTTCCCGGCTGGCGGGAGGCTTCTGCCCTGACCAGGCCCGGGGCGCACTGCGGGATTCAGGGACAGGCTGTTCCTCCTGGAAAGAAGAGGCGTTCTCCTGGCTGGAAAGTGCTTCCTGGCTGGAGGACGGAAAACCCGCTATGGAGGTCTGAGTGCTGACAGGAGAGCTGCTGAGAGGGAAGGGGCCGTTCAGGTACTCCAGATAAGCGGCAGTCATTGCCATCACGAGCAGCGAAAAGGTAAGGACAGCGACGATGATTCTGACCTGCATGTTCAATTCAGATCAGCCCCCTTCCGTAGTCTGTAAACTTCCAAGTACATTGATTAATATTATACTACGGAACAGGGGATATTGAAAGAATAAAAACGAAAAAAGTCGAAAACAGGCGATCGTTCGTACATGCTATGAAAAAGCAAAGCTTCTGCAAGTCAAGATCTGTAGGTCTGTCCGCAATCCCCCGCTTTCTGTGCGGCGCAGGGAGCGGGAACGTCGCAGTCCCTGCCCCGCACGCGGGGATGAATCTTTTTCTTTACGAAAAAGTGGGTAGGCGGGCGATCGTCCCTGTCGGATGTATCAGCGAGACAGGGAGTACCAGCGAGGCAGGGGGGCGGGCGCAAGCGCCCGTCCCCACCCCCACCCCAAAAGACGGGATTCCAAAGGGACGCGTCCCCGCTGCGCCGCTAGCGGCGCAGCTCAGAATTTGGCGAAGCCGAATTCCTAAGTGCGTTGTGAAACAACGCACTGCGGTGACTCGAGGGCAGCGCCCTCGAGGTCTTAGCCCTTACTCCGCGCAAGTCCAGGCGAGGTCGAAAACGGCAGGGGGGAGGGGGGATTCGCAGCCGGGGAGGGGCTCTGGAGGAAGGTTGTCAGGAATGTCGTCCAGGCTGGGATAGCGGCGCACCGGACCGGTGCGAAGGACAAAACGGGCGGCACAGTTCACCGCGGACATGCATTTCCAGCTGATGGGCGCACCGTTTTCCTCCAGGAGTGTTCCGTTGATTTCCATGGTATAGCGCATGTCCGCACAGTCCAGATCCAGGGCAAAGGCGTACTCCTGATCCGCCTGGTATTCCATAACCGGCAGCTCAGCCACTGTGCGGGCGTAAAGCCTGCCGTCCTCACGGAAGATCAGCCGGACGGCTGTCCGGCCCTGGGCGTCCTGCACCTCCATGTAAAGACATCCCCTGTCCCTTTGCCGGGGCGTGACGGAGAACGACAGCCGGAGCCGCTTCGCCGGGGACAGCATCCGCTCTGCCCGGCAGTAGTCCCAGGGCTCTCCGTCTGAAAGCCGCAGATACCGGCGCTCCCCTTCCTCCGCAAGCTCCGCCCTGGCCCAGGAGGGGCAGTAGAGATTCCAGTTCTCCAGGGCTGTTTCCTCCTGGAAGAAGTCCCTGACCGGGCCGGTTTCATCCTCTGCGGGAATCGGGATCCGGGCAACCCAGATGTCCTCCTTGTTCACCGAATAGGCAACCCACAGCGCTCCGTCCTCCGGCTGGGGAAGCCCAGGACAGATGCCCCGCACATACTGAGGGCCGAAGTCCTTGCAGAAGCCCTCATACCGCATGGGAGGCACCTCCCCATGCACCAGCCGCATCCGATCAAACGTCAGTCCGTCCGCCGAGGTGGTGACGCAGAGGGGATAGCGGTGCTGCGTCTCCAGAGTGGGATCATAGACCATGGCATAGCGGCCGTCGGAGGTGCGGCAGCCCCATACCTTCTGGCCGCTCATCACCAGGGAGGGAACCCGCTCCACCATCCAGGTGCGCCCGCCGTCCCGGCTCCGGCCCGCGAGGGAATGCTTCCACAGGCCGATGAGCTCTCCGTCTGGGAGCTCGTACCAGCAGAAGGCCTGGTAGCTTCCTCCGGCGGGATGCTTCAGCAGGATCCGGGGATCGCCATCCCCGTTTTCCTCTGCCCACTGCTGGATATAGAGGGAATTTCCCAGCAGCTCCTCACAGGCGGAGACAAAGCCCGGATCCGGGCTTTCCGTATAGAGGGGATAGTTCAGCAGATCCCGGCTCCAGCCGGCCTGCCAGCAGGGGAGGATGAAATAGATTTCGCTCATTTCCCCATTGGGGTAGAGCTCCCGGACAACTCTGCCGATGCCGTAATTATCCCAGTTGGTCATCCAGGGCTTGGGGGACCAGCCGTAGAAGCTCAGCAGGAGCAGCCGCCCGTCAGAGGACTGGAAAAAGCACATCCGGTGATGGATAAAGGCGAAGCTCTCCCCGGAAAAGGTATGGAGGTTGCCCTTATAGTCAGTGACGGTGCAGGCAGGAATCCGGTAGGGCGGGAAGGAAATCCGGTGCCCTTCCCAATGGCGCCCGTCCGATGAGGAGGCCAGCACGTCCACCCCCCGTCCGGAATGCTCCCCCTGGGGATTGCACAGGTACTGGATATAGAACCGTCCCCGCCACCAGACCAGATCCGGGGCGTGCTTATAGGTGAAGCCTGTGTGATCGTCCATGGCCGGATCCCGGCTGGCACGGGATACCTGCCAGCACTTCACCCCCTTGGCCGGAAGGATCTGTCCGTGGTGGTAATCACAGTTCGGATGGACGCTCCCCACATACCGGGGAAGCAGAGGATTGCTGCTCATAAAATTACCTCCTATTTTGTTCCCTGCGCCTTGCCCTTCCGAACACGCGGAGCTCCTCTTTACAGCTCCTTTCGGGAGAAGAAGCGCAGGGAAAGGAAGTAGGACAGGCAGAGGATTCCCAGGACGAGGGCTGCGCTGATTCCGAGGAGCGGGCCGCCGATGGAAGGGAGCTCCACGTTCTCCAGCAGGTCCGGCTGCGTCCCAGCCAATAGGCCGCCAATCAGACTGGGGGCCAGGCAGATTCCTATGAACACCAGCCGGGCCTTTTCCAGTCCGAACCGGTAGATCAGGGGCAGAAACAGGCTTTGCAGCAGCAGCGCTGTCAGAAAGAGCACACACATGGTCGTCAGCGCCTCCTGACGGGACTGAACGTCCCGGAAGCGCCCGCAGAGCAGGCAGATCAGCAGGCCTATCGCCGGGCCCAGCACCGAGCCGCCCAGGCAGAGCAGATATTTGGCGCGCACCAGCTTTTTCCGGCTCAGAGGCATGGAGAGGGCGAAAGTGTCCCACCCGCAGGCCGCGTCCTGAGAAAAGCTGGCGATTGCGGGGAAGATGGAGAACATAATACAGAGTCCCGAGAGCATCCCTACAAGCTGCTCCTGATTGTTCCCTATCACGCCAATGATGATAAACAGCCCCCCCACAAACAGGGTTGCCCGCCAGGTGCCCCGCAGGGAATAGAGTTCCTTGATAAACAAGCCTTTCATGTTTGTTCCAGCTTTCTTTTAAAATAAAAGCCTGTCTCAGAATGAAGCGTGCAAATCATTTTCAGACAGGCACTGGGCGTCGCTTCTCTTATCCATCGTGTTCCCGAGCGATCAGCCCTGCCCGCAGAATACCATCAGATCTTCCAGGGAGACAGGATCGATGGTCATATCCGGATGCTTCCGCGCCGCCGCGCTTCGATCCCCGGTGAGGATCTGACAGCCAAAGGCGCTTTCCCGTTTCCCCAGGATTTCCCCAGGCTCCAGCTGGGAGAGCTGTGCACGGCTGCATTGGATCAGCCCATGCCGTTCCAGCAGGGCGTCCTTGGACTCCGACAGAAGGATCCGCCCCTGCCGGATATAGGTGATGTAGTCGGCGACCCGCTCCAGATCGCTGGTGATATGGGTGGAAAAGAGCACGGAATGGCCCTCGTCCTGGATAAATTCCAGCAGAAGATCCAGCAGTTCATTCCGCATCACCGGATCCAGCCCGCCGGTGGCCTCGTCCAGAAGGAGCAGCCTGGGGTGATGGGACAGCGCCGCCGCCATCCCCAGCTTCATTTTCATTCCCCGGGAGTATTTCTCGATCCGCTTATCCCTGGGCAGGGAGAAGCGCCGGAGATATTCCTCATAGAGGGCGGTATCCCAATGGGGATAGATATTCCCCAGGATCGGCGAGAGATCCCTGGCCTTCATGGCCCGATAAAGGGGGAGCTCATCGAAGACCACCCCCACCTCCGCCCGGACAGCTTCGCCCTCCCGGACGCTGTCCTTACCCAGGATTCGGATGGATCCGCTGTCCAGATGAATCAGGTTCAGAATTGCCTTGAGGGTTGTGGTCTTACCCGCCCCGTTCTCGCCGATGAAGCCCATGATGCTCCCGGAGGGGAGGGTAAAGCTCACCTGCTCCAGCCGGAAGTCCCCGTAAGCCTTGCATACACCGGAAAGCTCCAGTGCGTTTGTCTCTGAAAAAGCCATATATGCCTCCTATTCTTCCTCATAAAGCAACCGCAGCAGCTCGCCGGCCTCCTCCAGAGAGATGCCCGCCCGTCGGGCAATGCCTACTGCTTCCAGCAGAGCGGCTTCCAGCTGGCGGAGGTGCTCCTCCCGGAGAAAGTCCAGGTTCTTGCGGGCCACGAAGCAGCCCTTCCCGGCAACTGTTTCGATAAAGCCGTCCCGTTCCAAATCCTCATAGGCCCGTTTGGTAGTAATAACGCTGATCCGCAGCTCCTTGGCCAAAAGCCGCAGACTGGGAAGGGCGTCCCCTTCCTTCAGTTCTCCGCAGAGGATCCGGTTCTTGATTTGGTCGGAAATCTGTTCGTAAATAGGCTTTCCGCTGGCATTGGATATGATCAGCTCCACGCCTTCACCTCGCAACTGTATATATCGTATATTTACAGTATACCCAACAAGTACAGACTTGTCAAGCCCAATTTGTATTTTTTGATGGATGGAGCGTCTGAGGCTTTGGGTGTTCGGAAGGGAAAGACCGCGAGGCTCTGCCTCGAGCTCCGCCAAGGGGAAGGGATTCCCCTTGGATTCCCGTCTTTTTGGGGTTATGGGGTGTGGGATTTCGGTTCCTGCCTCGCTGTTACTCTCCGCAGAGACGATCGCCCGCCTACCCATTTTTTCGTAAAGAAAAAATTCATCCCCATAGGCGGCGCAGAGATTGCGACGCAGAAAGTCCCTGGCGTGCTCTGCTACGCTCATACTCCCTGCGAGGAGGGGATTGGTGACACGCACGGAATCCTCCAGTCAGGGCTACCGCCTGGCGGCGGCATCCCTGCCATGCCCCATACGTTCCTTTGGAACGTATGAGAGAGGGGAACGCTGTCGAACCAGGGGGACGACGGTGGTGGAAGGATTCTCCCGGAAGCACAAAGTCCCCCCCCCGCCTGCACATACCGATCGGAAAATCGATCCCAGCCTGTGCAGGAAATCTCTATGCGCCACACAGGAAGCATCCCGCACGCAGGAGGGAGCTTTTTTCTTTACGAAAAAAGCGTACTGCGTGAATCAGACTGCCTGCATGGCAGAAAGCAGGAAGTCTGTACAAACTCCACCCCCAACCCTTTCCGCCCTTAAAAAGCCCTTCAAATAATGGGGTTCCAAAGGGACGCGTCCCTTTGGCAGAGCCGCGAGACAGCGTCTCGCGGCCTTGCCCGACCACCACGCAGAGATGTCACTTTTGTGGGACTATGTGGGCATATCTGCCGGGAATCCGGGCAACCTATCGTACATGAGGAGGCGGGCTATGGGCAGAATGATTGAGTTGGAGCAGATCTGCAAGACTTACCATCCGGGGGAAAACCCGGTGGAGGCCCTGCGGGAGGTGGATTTTCGCGCCGAGGCCGGGGAGCTGGTAGCGATCACCGGAAGCTCCGGCTCCGGCAAGTCCACCCTGATGAATATTCTGGGCTGTCTGGACAGCCCGGACAGCGGACGCTATCTGCTGGACGGGATCGATGTATCCACGCTGGACGATGGGCGGCTCTCCCGGATCCGAAACGAGAAAATCGGGTTTATCTTTCAAGGCTTCCATCTGATCCCCAGCCTGACCGCCCTGGAAAATGTGGAGCTTCCCCTGGCGTACCGGGGGATCCGCCGGACAGATCGGCGGGAGCTGGCACGGGAGGCCTTGGAGCAGATGGGGCTTTCCCGCCGGGCATCCCATCTGCCCTCCCAGATGTCCGGCGGACAGCAGCAGCGGGTGGCAATCGCCAGAGCGATCGCGGCCCGCCCCCCGGTGATTCTGGCGGACGAGCCTACGGGAAATCTGGACAGCGTCTCCGGTCGGGCAGTGATGGAGCTGCTTCTGGAGCTGAACCGCCAAGGCAGAACCGTGCTTCTCATTACCCACGATCCTGCCATTGCCGCCTGTGCGCCCCGCGTCGTACAGGTTCGGGACGGATGCCTGACCGGAGCGGACGCATAAGCCCGCCGCCTGCAAAGGGAACGAGTGTAGACAGAATAAGGCGGAGCCGCTTCATTGGCGGCTCCGCCTTATTCTGTCCGATTCCTTCTGAGAGCTTATAAATACAGTGCTGAGAGGACAACGTTTGCAATCCAAACAATGATGCTGAGGACAAGGCCGATAATGCCGGTGACCAGGCCGGCTGTGGCCATGCCCTTTTTGGTGCTGGTGCGCCCAGTGCGGCCGCTGGCAATGGCAATACCGCCGCAGAGCACGCCAGCCAGGGGAATCCAGATACCAGCCAGCAGGCTTATCAGCCCGGTCACCAGCGCAGTAACCGCCGAGCCGGTGGGATTATGTACCGCTACCGGCACCGGCTGGGCCGGGAAAGGATTCGGAGCGCTTCCGTCCGGAGCCGCTTCGCCCGGCTGCTGATTCGGGATGGCTGTAGGCTGATTCAGCAGGTTGATGAGGGTGTCTACCCGGGTCTTGTGGGCGCTTTTGGGGATGGCGGCGTAAAAGCCCCCGTCCAACGGCTGCTCACCAAAGGACTTGATCCATGCTTCCACATGGATAATCCCATTGCCATAGGACAGCTTGATAAAGCTGGGCGCGGTCAGAAAGCCGGTTCCCTTTTTCCAGACCTGCTCTCCCTTGTAATTGACCAGACGGAAACCCTCTTTAGCAAAAAAGTCATTGGAAACGAACTGAATAAAATCGTCCGGCTTGCCGATTGTGTAGTCATAAACAGATCTTCCCATACCCTTTTCTCTCCTCAAAGTCAAATTTGATTGATCATGCAGCCTCCCGAGGTCCTGACCTTAAAACTCCAGCTTCCCTTCAATGAAGGAAATCAGCGCGTCAATGGGGAGCCGCTGCTGTTCCATGGTGTCACGATCGCGGACAGTCACGCAGCGGTCGTTCTCAGAATCAAAATCGTAGGTGATGCAGAAGGGGGTGCCGGCCTCGTCCTGGCGGCGGTACCGCTTTCCAATGGAGCCTGCATCGTCAAAGTCCACCATAAAGCGCTTGGAGAGGGCATGGTAGATCTCCTCTGCCGGTCCGGAGAGCTTTTTGGACAGGGGAAGGACTGCCGCCTTAAAGGGCGCCAGGGCCGGGTGCAGATGCAGGACCACCCGAATATCATTTTTCTCCGGATCCACCACTTCCTCGTCATACGCGTCGCAGAGGAACGCCAGGGCTGCCCGTCCCACGCCCAGGGAGGGCTCCACCACATAAGGCACGTACCGCTGATTGCTTTCCTGATCGAAATACTCCAGGCTCTTGCCGGAATGCTCCTGATGGCGGCTGAGATCGTAGTCCGTCCGATCGGCAATACCCCACAGCTCTCCCCAGCCAAAGGGGAACAGGAACTCAAAGTCCGTGGTCGCCTTGGAATAGAAGGACAGCTCCTCCGGCTCATGATCCCGCAGGCGCAGATTCTCCGGATTCATGCCCAGGTTCAGCAGCCAGTTTTTGCAGTATTCCTTCCAATAGGCAAACCATTCCAAATCCGTATCCGGCTTGCAGAAGAACTCCATCTCCATCTGCTCGAATTCCCGGGTGCGGAACACGAAATTGCCGGGCGTGATTTCGTTCCGGAAGGATTTGCCGATCTGGCAGATGCCAAAGGGCAGCTTTTTCCGGGCAGTGCGCTGGACATTGGCAAAGTTTACAAAGATGCCCTGGGCGGTTTCCGGCCGGAGATAAATCTCATTCTTCGCATCCTCGGTGACGCCCTGGAAGGTCTTAAACATCAGGTTGAACTGACGGATACCGGTAAAATTGGCGGAGCCGCAGTTGGGGCAGGTAATCCCATGCTCTGCGATAAAGTCGGCCATCTGCTGATTGCTCCAGCCATCGGCAGGAATTCCGGCAGCGTCCTCGATGAGCTTGTCGGCCCGGTGACGGGTTTTGCAGTCCCGGCAGTCCATGAGAGGGTCAGAGAAGCCGCCCACATGGCCGGAGGCTACCCAGGTTTCCGGATTCATCAGGATAGCGGAATCCAGCCCAACGTTGTAGGGGCTCTCCTGGACAAACTTCTTCCACCAGGCCCGCTTGACATTGTTCAGGAATTCCACACCCAGAGGGCCGTAATCCCAGGTATTGGACAAACCGCCGTATATCTCGCTGCCCGCATAAACAAAGCCCCGTCCCTTGCACAGGGCTACAATTTTTTCCATGGTTTTCTCGCTGGTGTTCATGGTAATGCTCCCTTCCAAACTATCTTACTTTTAAGCATACCAGTATCCGGCGTGAATTGCAAGCCCTTGTCCGGCAGTCCGGCTCATTTTGCGAAGAAAGGCACTGCGCAGCCCCCCGCCGTGTTCAGAGTTTCCGTGTGATCGGGAGAAGGGCAAGGCAGAGACTCTTAGTCCAGCATGCCGTGGATCGGATTGTTTTCCATGGGGAGCTGGCGCTGATAGGAGGATGCAAGCTCCAGGGTGCGGCGCTCCTGACTGCTCTGATGGATGGTTTCCATGATTTCCAGCACATGGAGGGTCTGCTGCCAGCTGGAACGGAAAGGCCGGCCGGTCTGCAGGGCGCGGGCCATATCCTCCAGCCCCAGGCCGCGGCTGTTCTCCCGATAGTCGAACATCAGGGGAAGCTCCATCATGCCGCCCTGCTCCGGCCGGAACAGCTTCACCGGACCGCCGAAGCCATTGGGATCCGGTACGATCAGCGTCCCCTTGGAGCCGTAAATCTCCAGACGGGCCTGCGTCTCATAGTAAACATCAAAAGTGGTAAAGATGGTGCCGATGGCTCCGCTCTCGAAATGCAGAATACCAGTTGTATAAGTGGGCACGTCCACATCAATTACCTGACCGCTCTTGGGCTGGCTGGTGATGATCCGCTGGGGGAAGGATTTCCGGGCTGCGCCGGTAACGGCGGATACGCCGCCCAGCAGATTGATCAGGGCAGTCAGATAATAAGGGCCCATATCCATCAGGGGGCCGCCCCCATGCTTATAGTAGAACTCCGGATCAGGATGCCATGTCTCATGCCCGCGGCAGATCATAAAAGCCGCCGCGCCTACAGGCTCACCGATGAAGCCATCGTCGATGAGCTTCCGGCAGGTCTGGATGCCCGCGCCCAGATAGGTGTCCGGCGCGCCGCCCAGCATCAGGCCCTTCTCCTGCGCCAGCTCGGTCAGGATCCGGCCCTCCTCCAGGGTTGCGGCCAGAGGCTTCTCGGAGTAGACGTGCTTTCCGGCCTTCAGAGCCTCTTTGCTTACGTCGAAATGCTCATAGGGCCGGGTCAGATTGAGGATCACATCCACCTCCGGATCCGCGAAGGCGTCGTACATGGTTTCATAGAGCTTGGGAATGCTGTACTGTTCCACAGCCTTTTCCGCCCGCTCCCGGATCAGATCGCAGACGCCCAGGATCTCCACGTCCTGGAAGGTTTTGGTCAGATTCTCTAGGTAGATGCCGCTGATGGCACCCACGCCAATAAACGCAACTTTCATCGGCTTCATTTTGGTATTCTCCTTATTGTATATAATTTACAAAATTATCCAAAATGGACAAAAACCGTACACCAAAAGCCATATTTGCATTTGCGCGGCGCTGCTTTACTGTTCCTCGCCGAATACCGGAGGCATCCGGCGTTTGTGAGCGGTGCGGATCAAGGTTCCGTCCACCCTGGCCTTCACCTCCGGAGCGCCTTCCCCGGTGAGCAGATAGCGATCCAAATCCGCATAGGCAATCCCCATCTCCTGCTCGTCTGTCTGACCATCATACAGGCCGGCGGAGGGAGCTTTTTCGATGATATGCTGGGGCGCGTCCAAATACCGCAGGAATTCAAATACCTCGGTGGCTGTCAAATCCCCAATGGGATTGAAGTCGCAGGCGCCGTCTCCCCATTTGGTGAAATATCCCATGGAGCGCTCGCTCCGGTTTCCGGTGCCTGCAACCAGGCAGTTTCCTGACTGAGCGATGGTATACAGCACAATCATCCGCAGGCGGGGATTCATGTTGATCCCCGCCATATGGGAGATCCCGCAGCATTTTTCGATCTCCCCGGCCAGAGCCTCCTTGGCGGAGGTCACATCCACCCGAAGGGTGCGGAAGCCGAATTTCTCCGCTGACGCCAGCGCGTCCTGGGCGTCCTCCTGATAATTCCGCCTGGACTGGCAGGGCATAATCACCCCGGTCACGTTTTCACAGGCCATCCGGCAGAGCGCCCCCACCAGGGCGCAGTCCTTGCCTCCGCTGTTGCCGAATACAATCCCTTCCCCATGGGCCTCCTCCAGCATCCGGCGGATAAAGGCTGTCCGCTGCCTGATCTCCTCCTCGTAATTGCGCATGGTGCAAAACCTCCCTGAAAGTAGTCGTTTTCTGTCCCCGGTCCCGGAATCATCCGCAGGAGCTCGTGAGAAAATCCCCCGCAGCCTCCCGGAACGGGAAGCTCCCCGCATATCCTCTGGGCGGCATCCGCCGCCGGGAACGCAGGCTACGGGGAGACATCCGGCGACGTCTCCGCCCGGCGGGCCAGGCTCTTTTTCTTCCACCGGCCTGTGTAGTAGTAGATGCCCGCCGCCAGCACACCCGGCAGCCAGCCTGCCGCATAGGAAAAAAATATGTAATCCCGTCCCCAGATTTCCGCAATCAGATAAGCAGCCGGAATCCGTGCCAGCCACAGGCTTACAAAGGAAGCGATCATGGGGACAATCATCTCTCCTGCGCCCCGGAGAACGCTGCTGTAGATAAAGAACGCCGCCAGAAGCATATAAAAGGGCAGCACACTGTGAAGGTAGGACACCCCTGCGTCAATCACCGGCTGGCTCTGGCTGAACATCCGCATCATCAGGCCGGAGAGGGGATAGAGGAGCGCCCCTACGGCAAGGCAGGTTGCTACGGAGAGGATCAGTCCTGCCCGTACGCCCTCCCTGACCCGGTGCTGATTTCCGGCGCCTACGTTCTGTCCGGTGTAGGTGGTGATGGCTGTGGCAAAGGACTGAATGGGCATAAAGGCGAAGGTGTCGATCTTGTTTGCCCCGTTGAAGCCGGCCATAAAGGCTGAGCCGTAGCTGTTGACCAGGGACTGCATGAACATAATCCCAATGGAAAACAGCGCCTGCTGAATGCCGGAGGGAATCCCCAGCCGGATCGCCTGCCAGAACAGCGTCTGATCAAAGCGCATCCCCCGCAGGCTGATATGCACCAAATCCCGATATCTGCGGTTGATGAACCAGATTCCAAAGAGCCAGGAGCTGATCTGTCCAATCACTGTTGCCAGGGCCACGCCCATGACTCCCAGGCCCAGGACAATGGTAAACAGCAGGTCCAGAGCGATATTGATGATGCAGGCAATCAGCAGGAACAGCAGGGAGGTGCGGGAGTCTCCGAACCCCTGGAGAATACCGGCGTTGATGTTAAAGCCCAGATTTCCGATCATGCCTGCAAAGACGACAATCATGTAGATTTTGGCCATTTCCAGCGTGCCGTCATCAGGCACCTGCATCAGCCGGAGGAGCGGCTCTGAGGTGAACACGCCGATCAGTGTCAGCGGGATGGCGCCGATGAGCATTGCCTTATAGATGGTGCTGATGGTGTTCCGGAGCCGTTCAAAGTCCTTCGCCCCGTAGAACTGAGAGATCATGACGGTAGCGCCCATGCCGATTCCCATGAAAAGGGAGCTCATCATGAAAATGATGGGGAAGCCGGTGCCTACAGCGGCAAGGGCCTTTTCGCCGATCCAGTTGCCGACAACAATGCTGTCAACCATATTGTACAGCTGCTGAAATACATTCCCCACCAGCAGCGGAAGGGAAAACAGCACAATCAGCCTATAGGGGCTGCCTGCGGTCATATCCATCATGGATTGACCACCAGTGAAGAATTTTTTCAGGGACATTTGACAATCCTTTCTCTCTTTATCCTATGAATTTTGAAGCTGTGCGCACAGCGGGAAGGCCGCGAGAGCTCTGCCCAAGGGTCAAAGCCGTAGGCTTTGACCCTGCGCGCCTCTCGCCAAGGGGAAGGGATTCCCCTTGGATTCCCATTATTTTTAAGGGCTTTTTAAGGGCGGAAAAAGGGGGAGAGGCTGTACAGGCTTTCGGCTTTCTGCCACGCAGAGAGTCTGATTCACGCAGTACGCTTTTTTCGTAAAGAAAAAAGCTCCACCCTGCGTGCGGGGTACTCCCTGCGCCGCACAGTGATTCCTGCGCAGACGGGGATAGGGCTTCCAATCGGTATGTGCAAGTGGAGTATTCTGTGCCTCTGAGGGAATCCTTCCACCACCGCCGTCCCTCTGGTCCGACGGCGATCCCCCTTGTCATACGTTCCTTCGGAACGTATGACAAGGGAGGCAAGCCAACTTCCTGCGCCGCCTATGGGGATGAATTTTTTCTTTACGAAAAAATGGGTAGGCGGGCGATCGTTCCTGCGGGGAGTATCAGCGAGGCAGGCCCCCACCCCCAAAAAATTTACGGGAATCCAAGGGGATTTAATCCCCTTGGCAGGAGGCTCGCAGGGTCAAAGCCGCAGGCTTTGACCCTTGGGCAGCGCCCTCGAAGTCTTCCCGCCGCAATCCCTATTCCCAGTCCTTCAGCTGCTTGGAGTCTTCGTAGAGAGCGAGGTAGCTTTCGTGGCGGGTGGGGGAGATGCGGCCCTTCTCCAGGGCCTCCAGCACCGCGCAGCCCTTTTCCACTGTGTGGGAGCAGCCCGTAAACCGGCAGTCCGCCAGGTACGGGGCGAACTCACGGAAACAGTGCTGGAGCTCTTCCTTCCGGATTCGTTCGTACTGGAGCAGCTCCATGGATCCAAAGCCCGGCGTGTCCGCCACATATCCTCCCAAGACAGGATACAGCTCCACATGGCGGGTGGTGTGCTTTCCCCGGCCCAGCTTCCGGCTGATCCCTGCTGTCTGCAAGCTCAGATTCGGCTCCAGCCGGTTCAGCAGGCTGGATTTGCCCACCCCCGTATTGCCCGCAAAGGCCGTGATCCGGCCCCGCAGGCACGCCCGGAGCGGCTCCAGATCCTCCGCGCCCCGATCCGTCAGGCAGAACACCCGGAAGCCTGCCGCCGTATAGATTCTCCGCAGCTCCTCCGGGCTTCCCAAATCCGTTTTGGTGAACACCAGCAGCGGCTCCACCTGCTTGTACTCGCAGACCGCAATCAGCTTGTCCAGCAGGAGGGGGCTGGGCGCCGGCTCGGCCACGGCGGACACCAGACAGAGCTGATCCAGATTCGCCACCGGAGGACGCACAAACTGGTTCTTCCGCTGGAGAATTTCCGTTACAAAGCCGCCGGGGAGAAAGCCGCTTTCATCCGGCTCCCCCTCCCCGGCCTCAAAACGCACCCAATCCCCTACCAGAGGGGTGACGCTTTCCTTCCGGAAAGCGCCCTTTCCCCTGCATTGATAGGTTCCTTCCTCTGTCCGGCAGTAGTAAAAGCCGGACAGAGCCTTGATAATCCGTCCTGTCTCCATAGCCGTCATTCGCCGATATACTCATCGTCAGGATCCTGGAGCAGCCGGAACTGAGGCTCCCGGAGCACCTGATAGGTGGCTTGGTTAAAGTCAATGCTGTACTCCGCGAACACCTGCACGTCGTCCACCAGCAGGGTGATATCATTGATCCCGTCCTCATTGCTGTCCACCATGCCGTTGACCTTCCCGTCCGTCAGGGAGAACTCAAAGGCAATGTTGGGGGTGGAAACAGGGTTGATCCGCTTCTTGGTGATGGCGTAGCCGTTGCAGTAGATCTCAAACACATGCTCCTGATCCGCCACGTAGGAGGGGAACCGCACCGGCACCCGGACGCTTTCCACCACCGGTTTCCCGTTGGATACGGACACGTCGATCATAGTTCCCTTGGGTACGGACTGATTCTTTTCGATGCTCTGCTCCACGATCAGACCCTTTTCCTCATCGCTGTCAACAGCGGTGATCTGCCCCAGGGAGAGGCTGTACTGCGCCAGCAGGGCCCGGGCCTCCACCTCGGTGCGGCCGGTGAGATCCGGCACCCGCACCGGCAGATCCGCCGCGCCCAGGCTCACCCGCACGTAGACCGTCTCCCCCTTGCGCACCTCGGAGTTTACCGGGGGATCCGTAGCCACCACCTGGCCCCTGGGCACGTCCTCGCTGGTGATGCCCACCTGCTCCACGTGCAGCCCCAGGGACTCCAGCCGCTTCTTGACATCCGCGTAATCCTGGCCGGAGTAATCCCCCAGCACGGTGGACTGTATCCCTGTGCTCACCGTGACGGAGATCCGGGCGTCCTCCTTGATCTCCATACCGGAGCGGGGATCCTGCTCGATGATCTGATTGATGTCATAATCGGCGGAGGGCTCCTGCCGGACAATCTGGATATCCAGCTCCGGATACTGCCGCCGGGCCTCGTCCACCGTCATCCCGATCAGGCTGGGGAGCACCACGTTCTCCGTAGGGGTGCTCAGCGCCCGGAAGAAGAACACCAGGGCCACAATCGCCAGGATCACACAGGCCGCGGTCACCCCGGCCAGAATATTCATCGTATAGGAACGCTGCTTGCGGCGGGGCTCCCTTTCCACGGCGATCTCCTCCGAACTGACCCGGTCAAAGTATTTGGTGGTGCCGTCGCTGTTAAAGTAGCGGTACTCAAACACCACGTCCGGGTTGTGTTTGAACTCGTCAATGTCCCGAAGCATCTCCGCCGCTGTCTGATAGCGGAGGGCAGGCTCCTTCTGCATGGCCCGCAGGATGATCTCCTCCAGCCCCATGGGCAGATCCGGCTTGATCTGGGTGGGGCGGGTGGGCTCAATCTGCATCTGCTTGATGGCAATGCTCACCGGCGTGTCCCCGTCAAAGGGCACCCGGCCCGTGAGCATCTCATAGAGGATCACGCCCACGGCATAGATGTCGGTCTTTTCGTCCGTAGGCGCGCCCTGGGCCTGCTCCGGGCTGATATAGTGGACGCTGCCGATGGCCTTATCGGAGAGGGTTTTCCCGCTCTCCCGGGCAAACCGGGCGATGCCGAAGTCCATCACCTTGATGGTGCCGTCCTCCAGCAGCATCACGTTCTGAGGCTTGATGTCCCGGTGGACAATCCCGTTGTCGTGGGCGTGCTGGAGGGCCCGCAGGATCTGAACCGTAAAGTGAACGGCTTCCTTCCATTTTACGCTGCCCTGCTGCTCGATATACTCCTTCAGGGTGATCCCGTCGATATATTCCATGACAATATATTGGATATTGTCGCTGAAATTCACGTCCAGCACCTTGACGATGTTGGGGTGGGAGAGCAGGGCGATGGCCTTGGACTCGTTCCGGAAGCGGCGCTTGAAATCCTCGCTTTCCAGGTACTCGTCCTTGAGAATCTTCACCGCCACGTACCGCTTTCCCAGCAGGTCGTAGGCCTTAAAGACAATGGCCATGCCCCCGAAGCCGATCAGCTCCAGTATCTCATACCGGCCCTCCAGCTTTTTCCCAATATATTTATCCAACGTCGCAACCTCCTCCGTGATTTGGAACCAGGCTCAGTCCCTTTCGGGCGGTCTTTGCGCAGGGCGTTCACTCTGCCACGGCCACGGTGATATTGTCCGCGCCGCCGGCTCCGTTGGCCAGGGCGATCAGCCGTCCGCAGACCGTCTCGCCGGACTGGTAGCGGAGCACCGCCGCAATCTCCTCGTCGGGCACCATATTGGTGAGCCCGTCGCTGCACAGGAGCAGCTTGCTCCCCGGCTCCAGGGAAAGCTCCAGGTAGTCAATATCCACCATCAGATTGACGCCCACCGCCCGGGTAATCATGTTTTTGTTGGGATGATGCTTCATCTCCTCGTCGGAGATCTTCCCCTGATCCCGGAGCTCCTGCACCAGGGAATGATCCCTGGTCAGCTGATGGAGCCGCCCCCCGCTGAACAGATAGGCCCGGCTGTCCCCAATATGGGCAAGGTGTACCTGCTCCCCCAGGATGACCGCAAGGACGATGGTGGTGCCCATGCCCTTGCAGCCGGGCTCTGTGTTGGAGCGCTTGTACACCTCAATGTTGGCCTCGCTGATGGCTTCTACCATCAGCTCCCGGATCCCGTCCCCGGACAGGATCCGCTGGGAGCCGTCCATCAGCCTTTGGGAGACGACAGTGCAGGTCATGTCGCTGGCAATATGGCCGCCGCTCTGACCGCCCATGCCGTCGCAGACAATGGCGAAGCCCGCCTTGCTGCTGAATTGGTAAAGATAAAACACGTCCTGATTGTTTTCCCGTTTCCGGCCCACATCGGTCTTTCCGAACAGATTCAAGGCAGGTCCTCCTTTTTTCCGTATTTTCCCGGCTGCGCGGCCTGTTCCTCCCGGCGGAGCTGGCCGCAGGCGGCGCTGATGTCCGCCCCTAGGGTCCGGCGGACGGTGGCGTTGATGCCCCGCTCCCCCAGCCACCCCTGGAAGGAGGCGATCCGCTGGCGCTCCGCCCGGCGGTAATCCGTCTCCCGGATTTCGTTCACAGGGATTAGATTCACATGGCACCAGCCTCCGCCGCCCCGGGCCTTCAGCCGGGCGGCAAGCTCCTCCGCGCAGGCCCGGCTGTCGTTGACGCCCCGGATCAGCGCATACTCAAAGGAGATCCGGCGGCCGGTGTCCCCGGCGTAGTCCCGGCAGGCGTCCAGAAGCGCGTCGATCCCGTACCGGCGCGCCACCGGCATGGTCTGGGCGCGGATGGCGTCGTTGGGGGCGTGGAGGGAGACGGAGAGGGTGAGCTGAAGCCGGAGCTCCGCCAGCTTCCGGATCCGGTCCACCAGCCCGCAGGTGGAAAGGGAAACGTGCCGCAGGCTCAGGTTCCGCCCGTTCTCATCGCTGAGAAGGGACAGGAACCGGATGACGTTGTCAAAGTTGTCCAGAGGCTCCCCGATGCCCATCAGAACCACGCTGCCCACCGGCCGGCCCAGGTCCCGCTCGGCCTGATAGAGCTGGCCCAGGATTTCAGAGGGGGCCAGGTTCCGGACAAAGCCGGCTTTGGTGGAGGCGCAGAAGGCGCAGCCCATCCGGCAGCCAACCTGGGTGGAAAGGCAGATGCTGGAGCCGTGGCGGTAGTCCATGACCACAGTCTCCACCAGCTCGCCGTCGGGGAGGGCGAACAGGTATTTCACCGTACCGTCCAGGGCGGAAACCAGCTTCCGGCGGATGGAGAGCTCAGAAAGGACAGCCTGCTCCTCCAGGAGCTCCGTCAGGCTTCGGGGAAGGTTGGACATCTGGTCAAAGCGCTCCGCAGGGCGCTTGTGGAGCCAGCCGAACAGCTGCCCGGCCCGGAAGCGGGGCTGTCCCAGCTCCTGAAGCCAGAGGGCCAGCTCCTCCCCGCTCATGGATCGCAAATCCTTCACCTGCATCCCCCTTTCCGTGCCCGCCTTCGCCTCCCCCTCAGACGCGCACGAAAGCGGAGATGTAGAAGGCGTCGCCTTCCATTTGATGGGGAAACAGCGTCACGCCGACCCCGTCGCAAAGGCCCATAGGATCTATTTTACTGAAAATTCCCAGTGATTGCAATGGGAAGGGGCGAAAATTTTGTGACAGCAGCAGCCTGGCTACCTCCTCATTCTCCGCCCGGTTGGTGGTGCAGGTGGAATACACCAGCCGTCCGCCCGGCTTCACATACCGGGCTGCGTTCTCCAGCAGCGCCCGCTGGAGCGCCGGAAGCGCCTCCCGGGGCGGGCGATACTTGATCTCCGGCTTCCGCCGGAGAATCCCCAGCCCCGAGCAGGGCGCGTCGCACAGCACCCGATCCGCGCCCCCCAGGGCGGGGTCATATTCCCGCCCATCCCGGCAGAGGGCCTCCAGACAGCCGATTCCCAGCCGCTCTGCTCCCTTGGCAATCAGGCCGGCCTTCCTGGGATGGAGATCGCAGGAGAGGATCCGTCCCCTCCCCTCCATGGTCTGGGCGGCGACAAAGCTCTTGGAGCCCGGGGCCGCGCAGAGATCCACCACCTTCTCCCCCGGCAGCGCGCCCAGCGCCAGCCCGCTCAGCTGGGAGGACACGTCCTGGACGTGGAACAGCCCCTCCCGGTATTCGGGGAGCCCGTCGATGCTCCCGGTTCCCTCCAGCAGCAGGCAGTCCCGCAGCCAGGCATGGGGCCGGACGGCAATGCCCCTGGCTCCCAGGGAACGGGCCAGGGCCTCGGAGGTGGTTTTCAGGGTGTTCACCCGCACGGACAGGGGCGGCCTCCCCAGGGATGCCTCCGCCAGCCGGGCGGCAGTCTCCGGGCCATACTGGGCTGTCCACTGGCTGAAAATCCAGCCGGGGCAGGCGTACCGGACTTCCGGATATTCCGGCGAGGCGGGATCCGGCAGGCGCTCCCGCCTCCCGTCCCGGAGGAAGGATCGGAGCACCCCGTTCACCAGACCCCTGGCGCTGGATTTCCTGGCGTAGCCCGCCAGCCGGACGCTCTCGTCCACCGCGGCCCGATCCGGCACAGAGTCCATGTACAGCAGCTGGTAAAAGCCCATCTGGAGGATGATCCGGATCTCCGGATCCAGGGAGGCCGCCGGCTTTTTCAGATAGGCGTTCATCTGGTAATCCAGCCGGGGGCCCAGCTCCAGCACCCCGTAAAACAGGGCGGTGACAAAGGCCGACTGCTCTCGGGGGAGCCCCTCCCGGCGGAGGGCCTGATCCAGCGCCAGATTGGAATAAGCCCCCTGGAGCAGCACCCGGCTCAGGGCGTCATAAGCGATGATGCGGTTATTCTTCATCGGCTGTTCCTGTTCCGCAGGGCCATGAGCCGCAGGAGGTTTGCCACTGCCGCCACCAGCGCGGCCACATAGGTCATTGCCGCTGCGGAAAGCACCTTCCGGGCTCCGGCCAGCTCCTCCGCATTCAGGTACATCTGCATTTCCAGGGTTTCCATGGCCCGGCGGCTGGCGTTGAACTCCACAGGCAGAGTCACCAGCTGGAAGGCAACCACGGCCAGAAAGAGAAGGATCCCCAGATCCACCAGCCATCCAAAGCCCAGAAACAAGCCAATCACTGCCAGCGGGATCGCGGCGTTGGAGCCGATATTGGTGATGGGGATCAGCGCCGCCCGGATTTTGATAGGGAAGTAGCCTTTGGCGTACTGCACCGCGTGGCCGCACTCATGGGCGGCCACCCCAATCGCACCTACGGAGGTGGAGCTGTAGACGCTGGCGGAGAGACGGATCACATTGGCCTTGGGATCATAATGATCCGACAGATGGCCGGAAACCTGTTCCACGGGGACGTGGACAAGGCCGTTTTCGTCCAGGATCATCCGTGCCGCCTGGGCGGCGGTCAGGCCCCGGAGGTTGGCGACCCGGCTGTAGCGCTCAAAGGTGGAATTCACCCGGAAGGAGGCCCAGACCGAGAACAGCAGCGCGGGCACAACCAGAATCAGATAATAAACGTCGATCATGAAAGCAATCATGCCTTTCTTTTGGTGAACAGCGGGTTTCGGAAGGGATAAGACCTCGAGGGCTCTGCCCTCGAGCTCCTGCCAAGAGGAAGGGGTTCCCCTTGGATTCCCGTTATTTTTAAGGGCTTTTTTAAGGGTGGAAAAGGGTTGGGGTTGAGTCTGTACAGGCTTCCGGCTCCCTGCCACGCAGAGAGTCTGATTCATGCAGGACGCTTTTTACGTAAAGAAAAAAGCTCCACCCTGCGTGCCGGGGTACTTCCTGCGCCGCACTGGGGTTCCTGCGTCCCTTATTAAAAAGGGAGAATGTCAGGCGTAAAGCGGACTGGCGGGGGGTTCCGAGCGTGGCACAGCGTTCCCTCCCCGCAGAAGGTGTGAGCGTAACAGGACACGCTCGGGACTTTCTGCGTCGGAGTCTCTGCGCCGCCTATGGGGCTGAATTTTTTCTTTACGAAAAAATGGGTAGGCGGGCGATCGACCACGCAGGGAGTATCAGCGAGGCAGGGAGTAAAAAGTCTGTACAGACTTGGCCCCCACCCCCTCTACGCCCTTAAAAGACGGGAATCCAAGGGGGGCCAGGCCCCCTTGGCGAGAGCGCGAGAGCAGAGCTCTCGCGGCCTTGCCCTCCGCCATACGCACCTACTCCAGGCGGGCGCCTGCGGGAGCGGGGTGGCCCCGGAGGAAATCGCTGCCGGACATCCGGCGGGAGCCTTCGTACTGGACCTCCGTCAGGCGGAGGAGCCCCTGACCGGCGGAGACGAGCAGTTCCCCGCCGCCTGTGAGGGTTCCGGGCGGGAGCGGGTGCTCCTCATCCATAGAAACGAGTTCGCTCCGGTAGATCTTCAGACGTTTTCCGTTCAGCAGGGCCTCGGCGCAGGGCCAGGGCGACAGCCCTTGGATCAGATGATGCAGCTCCCGGGCGGGACGGGTAAAGTCCAGCCGGGAAAGCTCCTTTGACAGCATAGGGGCGTGGGTGGCGTCCTCCTCCTTCTGAGGCACCGGCCGGAGAGTTCCGGCCTCCAGGGCCTTCAGCGTGTCGGAAAGCACCTCCGCTCCCAGCAGGGACAGCCGGTCGTGCAGCTCCCCGGCAGTCTCGTTTTCCCCGATCGCCGTCTCCTTCCAGAGAAGCATGTCCCCGGTGTCCACCCCCAGAGCCATCTGCTGGGTGGTGACCCCGGTCCGGGTTTCCCCGTTGATCACCGCCCACTGAATGGGCCCCGCCCCCCGGTACCGGGGCAGCAGGGAGGCGTGCACGTTGATGCACCCCAGGGGCGGGATCTCCAGGATCTCCTGGGGCAGAATCTTCCCGTAGGCGGTGACCACCACCAGATCCGGCGCCAGGGAGCGCAGCAGCTCTGCCGACTCCGCCGTCCGCATGGACTTGGGCTGGTACACCGGTATGCCGTGGAGCAGGGCCAGCTCCTTGACCGGGGGCGCCGCCAGCCGGTGACCCCGGCCCTTGGGCTTGTCCGGCTGGGTAAAGACGCCGGCCAGATGCCGGCCCTCCTCCAGCATCTGCCGGAGACAGGGCACCGCAAACTCCGGCGTTCCCATAAATACAATCCGCATCCGCAGCCTTCCTTTCTTGGGATCAGTTCCCGTCCTGCCGGCGTTCCCGGCGTCTCCGCCGCCGGGGACGATCGTCGGAGAGCTCAATTTCGTCCGCCAGATCCACAAACAGCACCCCGTCCAGGTGATCCAGCTCATGACAGAGGGCGCGGGCCAGCAGATCTTCGCCCTCCAGGGTAAACTCCTTCCCGTTCCGATCCTGGGCCTTCACCTTCACCCACTTGGGACGGGTGACCTCCCCCCACTTGTCCGGGAAGGAGAGGCAGCCCTCCCCGCCGGTCTGGGTGTCCCTGGTTTCCAGCATCACCGGGTTCACCAGCTCCCGCAGGCCCCCGCCGGCGTCAATCACCACCGCCCGGCGGAGCACGCCCACCTGTACGGCGGCCAGCCCGGCCCCGTCATAAGCGTACATGGTTTCCGCCATATCATCCAGGAGCTGTCCCAGCTTGGCGTTGAACTCCGTCACCTCCCGGGACTTCTTCCGGAGGGTTTCGTCCCCCTCCAGTACCAGCTTCCGTTTTGCCATATAACCATTCCTTTCCATATATCAAAGGGGTGTGTTCGATACTTTTCCAGGGCCGGGGGGCTGTCCCAGCCCCGCCCTACCCGCTCAGCTCCCCGTTTACATCCACCTGAACAGAGATCCGGGAAAACACGCGCTCTCCGCCGCAGCGGCGGAGGAGGCGGCTGAGCAGCTCCCGCATGGGATTGTTCATCCGGCATTTGAGGATCAGCCGGAAGCGGTACTTCCCGTTGATCCGGGTAATCGCCGCCGGAGCCACCCCCAGGGCCTTCAGGGCCACCCCGCGGGCCCCGGCGGCCTCCTCCCGGAGAAGCTCCAGGGCCCGGCAGGCCGCCCGGCGGGTGGCCTCCTCATCAGCCCCCGCAAAGCCCAGAGCGGCGATATCGCAGAAGGGGGGCAGGAGCATGGCCTGCCGGGTGGCGATCTCGTCGGCATAGAAGGCGGCGTAATCCTGATTGGCCGCATAGCCCAGGATGGGGTTGTCCGGGTTCAGGGTCTGGATGTAGGCCCGGCCCGCCTTCTTCCCCCGGCCGCTCCGGCCAACCACCTGGGTGATCAGGGAGAATACCCGCTCCCCGGCCCGGTAATCCCCCGCATAGAGGCCGTTGTCCGCCGAGAGCACCCCCACCAGGGTCACATTGGGAAAGTCCAGCCCCTTGGCGATCATCTGCGTTCCCAGAAGGATGTCGTACCGCCCCTGGCGGAAGGCCTCGAAGCTCTTGCTGTAGGAGTAGCGGGAGTAGGTGGTGTCTGCGTCCATCCGCAGAAGCCGCGCCTGGGGGAGCACCCGGGCCAGCTCATCCTCCAGCCGCTGGGTGCCAGCGCCGGTGAGCTTGATGCAGGCGCTCCCGCAGGCGGGGCAGAGGGATTCAAACACCTGGGAGTGGCCGCAATAGTGGCACATCAGCCGCCCGTTGACCCGGTGGTAGGTCATGGCCACGTCGCAGTGGGGGCATTTCAGCACTGTCCCGCACTGCATGCAGGCGGCATAAGTGTGATAGCCCCGGCGGTTGATCAGCAGGATGGACTGCTCCCCGGCCTGGAGGTTAAAGGCCAGCTGCTCCCTTAATACCCCGCTCAGGGAGGAAAGGTTCTCGTCCGGCTGCTCCTGCCGCATGTCCACCAGATAGACGCTGGGCAGATTGGCCCTGGCGAACCGCTCCCCCAGGGTGAACAGGGCGTAGCCGCCCTTCTGAGCCTGGCAGTAGCTGTCAATGGAGGGGGTGGCAGAGCCCAGCAGGAGCACCGCCCCGTGAACGCCGCACCGCAGCTTGGCAATGTCCCGGGCGTGGTAGCGGGGGGAGGAATCCGATTTATAGGAGGATTCCCCTTCCTCGTCCAGAATAATCAGCCCGAGCCGGGACAGGGGGGCAAAAACGGCGCTTCGGGTGCCCACCACAATTTTCACCTGCCCGGCCCGGATCCGCCGCCATTCCTCCATCCGCTCGGCGGGGGTCAGGCCGGAGTGGATCACCGCCACCAGCCCGCCGAACCGGGCGCTGAACTGGGCGGCAATCTGCGGGGTCAGGGCGATCTCCGGCACCAGCATCAGGGCGGTGCGCTCCCGGCGGATCGCCTGGCCGATGAGCTCCAGATAAACCTGGGTTTTCCCGCTGCCGGTCACTCCATGGAGCAGGGCGGCCTCCGGCCTGCCGGAATCCATCAGGGCAAGAATCCCCCGGCATACCTGCTCCTGAGCGGGAGAAAGGGAGATCTG
Source organism: Oscillospiraceae bacterium (assembly GCA_022791945.1). GTDB lineage: Bacteria > Bacillota > Clostridia > Oscillospirales > Ruminococcaceae > Paludihabitans. The sequence goes on from JAAVZY010000089.1 coordinate 32,391, forward strand.
TTCCAAGGCCCGCTCAGGCCCGGAGATCCGGGCCGGCTCCAAAGGCTGCTCATAGAACCGGACGGCCCCTTTTTTGGCCAGCGCCTTGACCACCGCCTCGGTTACGCCGCAGAGGTAGCACAGCTCCTTCATCTGGGCGGGGCCGGACTGCTCCAGAAGGGAGAGCACCGCCCTCTGCTTGGGGGGAAGGGGGCGTTCGGGGACAAAGGCGGGATTTTTCCGAAGCATCCGGATGGTTTTGGGCGCCACCCGGCTGCGGATCCGATCGGAGCGGAGCAGCAGCCCCCTGTCCTGGAGGGAGCGGACGGCCGGATGAGCCGCCGGGCTTTTTCGGCCCCCGAGGAATTCCCGGAGCTCCCGGAGGGTCTTGGGCGCCCGGAGGAATTCCATAACCCCCTGCTCCTCCGGAGGGAGGTCCGCCAGCCGGGCTTCGGACATGGAGTCCGACCATTGGAAAATCTCCGTGACCTCCACACCGGCTCCCAGGGGAAGGACGGTGCGGACTGCTTCGTAGTAGGTGCAGAAGGTGGTGCGCACCAGAAACTCCACCATCCGCAGGAGCTCTCCCTCCAGGATGGGCTGGGGATCCAGCTGGACGGCGATGGGCTTCATCCGGCCGGAGCCGCCGCCGGGGGAGAGCGCCGTAACCAGCCCCTGCACCTTTTTGTTGGAGCGCCCGAAGGGAACCAGGACGCGGCATCCGGCCAGGAGGGAGCGCTCCAGCTCAGCCGGAACCAAATAGGAGTAGGGCTTATCGACCGCATAGGCAATCCCGTCCACATGCACCTCCGCCACAAGCACCTGTCATCCCCTCCTTTCGTACTCTTAGAGCCTGTTCAGAATCTCCGGATGCCCGGAAGGGCAAGACCTCGAGGGCTCTGCCCTCGAGCACCGCGGTGCGTCGTTTCACGACGCACCGCAGTGCCGCGAGACAGCGTCTCGCGGCCTTGCCCTTCGCACATGCAGAGAGCCAACGGGGGCTATTCCAGCTCCTTGCCCAGATCCTCTTTTTCCTTGAGATAGAACTCCCCGGCGGCGAATTCCTCCACTGCAATCTGGACGGGCTTATCAATCAATATGCGCCCCTCCTCTTCCGCTTCCTCGGCGATTTCCCGCGCGCGCTTGGCTACCCCGATCACCAGGGAATAATAGCTCTCCCCCTCCTTCAGTATCTCACAGGCCGAGGGCCGGTGCATGGTCGCTTTCTCACTCATTCGATCTCGTTCCTTTCCATATGGATTCTTGCTTTTCAGTTGTTCAGGGAGCAGCGGTGCCTCTACGGCTCCAGGAGGCGGCGGACCCGCTCCGCCATGACCGTCTGGCGGCACCGGCTGGCCCGCAGGATTCCCCGCAGGCTCTCCGCGGCCTCCTCCACCTGGTCGTTCACCACCACATAATCGCATTCATTGGCAAAGGGGAGCTCCTTCAGGGCAGTCTCCAGCCTGCGGGAAACCGTCTCCGGATCCTCTGTACCCCGGCCCACCAGGCGGCTGCGCAGCTCCTCCAGGCTTGGGGGCAGGATGAACGCCAGCACCGCCTCTGGATACATCCGCCGCACATTGGCCGCGCCCTGCACCTCAATCTCCAGGATCACATTCTCCCCCCGCTCCAGACGCTCCATAACCGCCTTCCGGGGGGTGCCGTAGCAGTTCCCGCAATAGCTGGCATACTCCAGCAGGCCGTCCTCCTCTATGAGCTTCTGGAATTCCTCCCGGCTCAGAAAATAATAGTGCTTCCCGTGCTCTTCCCCGGGGCGGGGGCTCCGGGTGGTAGCTGAGACTGAGAGAAAGGTCTTTTCCTCTGTCCGCAAAAGCTCCTTGAGCACCGTCCCTTTTCCGCTGCCGGAAGGGCCGACCAGCACCAGCAGCACGCCGGTTTGTTCCTTACGCATCCTCGTTTTCGTCCTCCTCGTCTTCTTCATGCTCCACCACCCGGTTGGCAACTGTCTCCGGCTGGATGGCCGAGAGAATGACGTGATCCGAATCCATTACGATCACCGCCCGGGTGCGGCGGCCATAGGTGGCGTCAATCAGGGATCCCCGATCCCGGGCGTCCTGGATGATCAGCTTGATGGGCGCGGACTCCGGACTGACGATTGCCACCAGCTTGGAGGCCTGCACCATGTTTCCAAAGCCGATATTAATCAATTTCATGGTAAGCCGTCCTTTCCGGTACTGTCTTGAGAGGGGGGTTCTGCTCCCCCTGGGGCCCCATCCTTTCAGGGCAAAAAGAGGGGTTACTCGATATTCTGCACCTGCTCCCGGATCTTTTCCAGCTCCGCCTTCATCTCCAGCACCGTATTGGTGATTTCAATATCCTGGCACTTGGAGCCAATGGTGTTGACCTCCCGGTTCATCTCCTGAAGCAGAAAGTCCAGCTTCCGGCCCGCGGGTTCCCGGCTTTTCAGCAGGGCCCGGAACTGGCCGATATGGCTCCGGAGCCGCACCGTCTCCTCATCCACAGCGATTTTGTCCGCGAACACCGCCACCTCTGTGAGCACCCGCTGCTCATCCACAGAGCGGGTTTCCAGCAGCTGGCTGAGCTTCTGGTACAGCCGCTCCCGATAGGCGGCCTGGGTCCGGGGGGACTGCTCCTCCACCTTCCCCACCGCCGACTCAATGCCATCCAGCCGGCTGGAAATGTCCGCCTGCATCTTTGCCCCCTCGGCCACACGCATGGCCAGAAAGCGCTCGACGGCCTCCAGGGCAGTCTCCCGCACCTCCCGCCAGACCTCGTCCTCCTCCTGCTCCCGGCTCACCTGGAACAGATCCCCGAACCGGGTCAGATGGCTGACAGACAGATCGTCCCGGAGCCCCAGGGTCTGCCCGGCCTCCCGGAGGGCGTCCACGTAGGCCCGGGCCAGATCCATATTCAGGGTTACCTGCGCGTCCTGCCCGCCGGTCGTGAAGATGTTGACGGAGACTTCCGTTTTGCCCCGGAAGACTGCTTCTCCCGTCAGGGCTTTCAGCCGCTCATCCAGATAGCTGTAAGCTCTGGGCGTCCGGGCGGAGAACTCAAAGTAGCGGTGGTTGACCGATTTGATTTCCACCAGGATATCCCGCTTTTCAAAGAGCCGCTGGGCGCGTCCATAGCCGGTCATGCTTTTCAGCATACCGTATCCCTCCTTGTGGGCGTATATTCCACATATTGGCGTCTGCCGCGCAGACGCATTTTCCTGAAAACGGTTTGATTATACCACTTTTTTCGGGAAAGGGTGAGGATTCATTCACGAAATATCCATAATATTCATATTAAATTTACAATTCACAAACTTTCCAGCACAAGGAAAAGGTGCGGCTTTCAGGCCGCACCTTTTCCGGGCTTACTGCTGTTCTGAGAGGCTGCGGCGGAGCCAGATGTCCGCCACGTCGAGGGCGTTGTAAAGGCCGGATTTGTCCGCCTTTTTAACCACCACATCCTGAGGCTTGACGTTTTTATCTGTCCGCATCAGCTGCACCACAATCTGATCCGGCAGTTTTCTGCCGGCCTCTTCCTTGGTGCTTTTGATCTGAAGCATTACCACATAGTCATCCATCATGCTGCCGTAATAGATCACATTGCCGCTGCGCACCAGCGGTTTTCCTTTGTATTGGAAGAATTGTCCATCCTGCTCGTACATATGCATCTTCCTTTCCTTGATTCTGCGTTATATCCAGTTTACCATAACCGCCCCTGAATGTAAACCCCGGCTGTGTCCGTCCGCGGAAATCCGTTCGTCCCACACAGAAATCCTATCTGAGCCGGATAAATTTTCCCGCATACCACTTGACAATCCATATTATACGAAATATAATATACTCATCACAGCAATGGAGAGGAGGATTCCCATCGGTTTCCAGTTCAGCGGCAGTATTTTGGACTTTATGGTGCTGGCGATCCTGCGAAACGGCGACACCTACGGCTATGTGCTCACCCAGCGGGCCAAGGAGCTGATGGATCTGTCAGATTCCACCCTGTATCCCATTCTCCGGCGGCTCCAGAAGGAGGGGGCGCTGCTTACCTACGATCAGCCCTTCCAGGGAAGGAACCGCCGGTACTACTCCCTTACAGGCCAGGGCCAGCGAACCCTGGATGCCTACATCCAAGATTGGAACCACTACAAGGAGCGGATCGAGCAAATTCTTGCGGAGGGAGAAAGCAGACCCCAGGAGGAGGATTAGCCCTGCGGCTCTGCCAGCCGCAAATATGAGGAAAGGATCAAATATACATGGACATCTGGACAAAGGAAACCTATCTGGCTGCCCTGGAACGGGAGCTCCGTCCCATGGATCCGCAGGAGCGGCTGGAGGCCCTGGAGTACTATCGGGAATACTTGGAGGAAGCCGGGCCGGAGCGGGAGCGCCAGGTCATTGAGGGGCTGGGCTCCCCCAAGGAGCTGGCGGCCCAGCTGATGGCGCAAAGCCCGGTTTCACATCCCTCCGCCGGCTGGAAATGGCTCCTGAAAATCGGCCTGGGCCTGGCCGCGCTGATCGCTCTGCCCCTTGTTCCGTGCCTGGCGGCCTGCGTGCTGGTAACAGCGCTCTCCCTGGTGCTCGCTCTGGCGGGACTGCTGCTGGGGCTTTACGCCACAGCCTTTTCTCTGGGAATCGCCGGGCTGGCGTGCCTTCTGGCCGGACTGTTTGTCGCGCCGCAGACGCCCTTTGCCGGGCTGACGCTCCTTGGGAGCGGAATCGCCCTGGGCGGGCTTGGGGGACTGCTGTTCATCCCCACCCATTCCCTGACGTGCTGGCTGCTTGGAAAATGGAGCAGCTGGCTCCGGCGGATCAGAGCCCGGCGGCGGGGCCGCCAGGACGCCCGCAGGGATATCGGGCAGGAGCCGGCTGCTCCCCAGGAGGCGGGGCCTACCGCCTATGAGATTCTCAGCGGGGAGCTGACAGCGGAGGAAGGCCCGCAGCACACGGAAACGGAGGTTGGTTAGGATGAAACGGCAAGCATTGGCAGCTTTGATCTGCGGCGGCATGGTAGGAGCAGGGAGCCTTTTGGGCGGAATCGGCTTTCTGCTGGGAGGGGCGCGGGGCTTCTACGTGGACCGCGCCGGCGCGCACTATTACCAGAATCAGCCCACCGTCACCGAGCTGGAGCAGGTGATGGATTATGGGGAAGCTGATTGGAACGGGGAGTGCGCTGAGGTCTATGAGGAGACGGAATGCTGGGAAGACGAGGAGCATTGGGCCGAGGAGCACTGGGACAGCCGGGAGCCAGTTACCGTCATCCAGGAGGCAACGGTCGTTCCAGGTGAGCGGATCACGGGAAATATCGGGCTGAATGATTTTCACAGCATCCGGGGGGTGTTCACCGCGGAGGAGATCACCCTGGTGGAATCGGATCGGTTCGCGGTGGAATACAGCCTGAACAGCACCTTACACTTTGAGGAGCTGGCGGTGGAGGACGGCGTCCTCCGGATTGAGGTAAAGCCCCGGATAGAGCAGTTGGCGTTTCTGGACTTCCGCCTGAGCCGCCGGGAGGAAAATACGGTCCGCATCTATTATCCGGCGGGGATGGCGTTTGACGAGGTGAATCTGGAGTTCGTGACCGGGAGCCTGTCCGCCGCGGATCTCCGCGCGGAGCACACCTCTGTGCGCTATACGTCCGGCGAATGCAGGCTGGAGCGGCTTTCGGGCGCGCTGGAGGTATCCATGACAAGCGGCTCCCTGCAAATTTCAGGCGGAGATCTGAGCATGGTGGACGTCACCTCGAGCAGCGGCTACGCCGTACTGGAGGATCTGACGGTAGGAGACTGTGTAAGAACCGCCGGCCTTAACGGCAAATACACCCTGCAAAATCTGCAGGCCAACGCGCTGGAGCTGACCGGGACCAGCGGAGACATCCGCATTGAGAACTGCCGCGCGAATACGCTCAGCACCCAGTATGTCAGCGGCGAGCTGAAGGGGATCGGGCTGGAGACAGCGGGACTTGACGTTTTCGCAACCTCAGGGACGATTGATCTGGAAGGCGCCTTTTCGGGGAAGAATATCCTGAAAACGACCTCGGGAACGATCCGTTTTCAGACGAGCCTTCCTGAGGACAGCTATCAGTGCTCTGTCTCGACCATATCCGGAAAGGCTCAGGCGGGGCGATCGGGCTCCGCATCCGCGCCGAACCAGCTGGATATCCGCACCACCTCCGGCAGTGTTGAATATTCCTTCGGGAGCTGAGGGAAAAGACCGTGGGGGCAGAGCCCTCGAGGTCTTCCCCGACCACCCACGCAGAGAAAATACCAAGGAACGGCATGGCCGAAGCCATGCCGTTCCTTGGTATTTGGGGCCGTTTTGTAACCGGCCGTATTCAGCACATGAACGATCTTGATTAGGCGGCAGCAGCGAAGGAGGCGGAAGCCAGCTCGGTACCAGCGGAATCAGAATAGGTGATCTTAATGGTTACGTTCTCGTTGGTGCTGTTGTCCTGGAGCTGCTTGGCCATCTCCTCGAAGGTAGCCTTCTGCTGATCCAGCGCGTCGGTCAGCTGAGTCTTAATGGTGTCCAGGTTCTCAGCGGGAACTTCCATGCCCAGGGTAACGTCAAAGCAAACAGAATCGCCTTCTGCGTAAATATCAGCGGTCATGCCCTGAGACTCGAACTGCTGCTTCAGAGCAGTTACCTGTGTCTGCATCTCTTCCATCTCAAAGTACTCTTCCAGGGACTTTTTGCCGCAGGAGGCCAGGGTCAGCATCATGCCAACAGCCATCATAACAACCAGGAACAGGGAAACGACTTTTTTCTGCATCATGAAAACTCCTTTGCTCATTTCTAATTGATATGGGACACAGGGCTTCGGGGTTGTCTGCATTGCCGCAGCTCCTGAAAACCTGCATTCAGTATAGCTCCCGACTATCCAAAATGCAAGGGTCTGTGAAAAGAAACAGCGAACTGTATATTTTATCCAGCTCTTGCAAGGATTTATTGAGCTGTATGAACAAATGTTACATTTTTGTAATAATGCGTCAATATTTTTTCCCATGTGAAGCCCTGACGGGCCAGATAATCGGCCCCATACTGGCTCATGCCCACCCCATGCCCGCTGCCCAGACAGGTAAAGAGGAATCCCCCGTCTCCAGGCTCCACTGTGAAATGAGCGGAGCGCAGGCCGAACAGCCTTCGGACCGCCTGTCCGGTAGTTTCCTGATCCCCGGCAAGGAGGGAGAGCACGCTTCCGCTTTCGCTCCGGCGGAGCTGGGAGAACCACTGGGAGCGATCCTCCGAAAGGCTGATGCCGGGATAAGCCTCCAGGAGCGCGTTGGCAACCTCCGCCTCGGGGAGAAGCACCTGTGTTTCGTAGCCGGGGGAGAGCAGATCCCCCTGGCTTTCCACCGGCTCCAGGTATGGGAGGGACTGCCCCCAGACGTTCTCCGCGCTTTCGGTCCGCCCGGAGGAAATGGCATGGAAGGCAGCGGCGATGGGTTCCCCGTCATAGACCATCACCTGATCCACCACTTCGTCCACCGCCTGGGAGAGCTTGCGCTCATAGAGATCATAATTCTCCCCCCATGCCTCCTGCCGCTCCCGGGGAGAAAGGTACGCCTGGAACCGGGCCGGATCGGTGCTGAGATAGGGGGGCTCATCGGTTTCACCGATTTGCCGGAGGGCGTAGGTGTGGGCGGCTACTGCCTGGGCCTTCAGGGCCTCTGTATGGAAGGAAGCCGGCATTTCGGCCGCCACCACGCCGGTCAGGTACTCCTCCGGAGTCAGAGCCATAGTTTCCCTGGTCAGGTGATCTTCTATTAAATAGAATCGATTGTCCTGATAAGCCTGGGGCTCCTCCAGACGGAGGCCTGCCAGGGTCGGAAAGGCGAGGGACGCTGTGACAGTGTCCTCTTCCTTCGGAGGGCGCTTTTCCGCAGCCTTCTCCCCTCCCAACAGGGAGAAGGCGGGGATGATTAAAAGCAGCAGCAGCAAAAAGACGAAAAATCCAGCATAACGTCCCATGTTGAGGCGTCCTTTCTTTTTGTGAGATTGGCGCGGCCGAGGTCTTAGCCCTTCGCGGCGGGGCGGAAGCTGATTTTGGAGCGGAAAGGGACACATTGGTTGACGGGAGGGGAAAAGGAGTGTATGATGGTAAAATAATATGGCTTGGAGAGAAACCCCCTGGAAAGGAACATACTAAGGATGCAGAAGGAAAGAGGCACCATTGCCGCCATACAAGATCTATGCGAGGAATTCCGGAAGTATAACCGGATCGACCCGGCCTACTATGAAAAATTCGACGTAAAGCGGGGACTGCGGAATCAGGACGGAACCGGCGTGATGGCCGGACTGACCCAGATCTGCAACGTCCACGGCTATGTGCTCAACGAGGGCGAGCGGGAGGCGGTTCCCGGCGAGCTCTACTACCGGGGCTACAACATCCGGGACATCATCCAAAGCTGCCGGACAGAAGACCGCTTCGGCTACGAGGAGGTGGTCTATCTGCTGCTGTTCGGCGCGCTGCCCAATCAGGCCCAGCTGGAAATGTTCAACCGGGTGCTGGCCCACTTCATGTATCTGCCGGAAACCTTCTTCGAGGACATGATGCTTAAGGCGCCCTCTCCCAACATTATGAACAAGCTGGCCCGGAGCGTGCTGGCCCTCTACTCCTACGACGAAAACGCCGACGAATCCACCCTGGAGGCGGAGCTGGGGAAATCCCTCCAGCTCATTGCCAAAATGCCTAACCTGATGGTCAAGGCCTATCAGGTCAAGCGCCGGAGCTACAACGGGGAAACCATGTACCTCCATCCGGAGCGGGAGGGGCTTTCCGCCGCGGAGGAGATCCTCTCCCTCCTGCGGATGGATCGCTCCTATACCCACGAGGAGGCCAGCCTGCTGGATCTCTGCCTGATGCTCCATGCGGAGCACGGCGGCGGCAACAACTCCACCTTTGCCTGCCGGGTGCTGTCCTCCTCCGGGACGGACGCCTACGCCGCCTATGCGGGCGCTATCGGCGCCCTGAAGGGTCCCAGGCACGGAGGCGCCAACATCAAGGTGCTGGAAATGGTGGAGGACATCCGCGCCCACGTGAACAGCATCACCGACGAGGGCCAGGTGGCCGATCATCTCCGCCGGATCATCCGCCGGGAGGCAAACGATCACAGCGGGCTGGTCTACGGCATGGGCCACGCGGTCTATACCCTCTCCGATCCCCGTGCAGTCATTCTCCGGGAGCACGCCGTCCGGCTGGCGGAGGGCACGGAGTTTGAGCCGGAGTTCACCCTCCTGAACATTATCGAACGGCTGACTCCGGAGATCTTCCTGCAGGAGCGGGGCAGCAGCAAGCCCATGTGCGCCAATGTGGATCTCTATTCCGGGCTGGTCTACCGGATGCTGAAAATCCCTCAGGATCTGTTCACGCCCCTCTTTGCCGTGTCCCGCATGGCCGGCTGGAGCGCCCACCGGATCGAGGAGCTCTTTACCGGCGGCCGGATCATCCGGCCCGCTTACAAATCCGTGTCCAGGCCTCAGAAATATCTCCCCTTGTCTCAGCGGGGGTAGGTTCTGCTGACAGTGGAGTGCGGTGACTATATCATTCATTCCGAGAAATGGAAGGTTGCCTATGAATCTGAAGGGACAGCTGTCCCTCCTGCGTTATGGGCTGGCGACTGTTCTGGCGCTGCCTCTGGTGCTGGCGGCGGTTAAAATCGTCCAGCTGCTGCTGTTTTTTGATGAAGATACCGGTATGCTCTCTCCCGGCGGGGGAGCTGCCGTCCTCCAATGGATCCTGGGAATCGGCGGCGCGGCTGTTCTGGGGCTGGGGGTCTGGATGACCCTGGTGCTCCGGGAGGCCGGCGGCTACTACCTTCCCGGCCCCACCCTGGCGGACGGGCTGGGACAGTTTCTGGCCGGGCTCTGCTTTCTGGGACAGTCGGTGGCGGATCTCCTGCTGATCATGGATAACCGCAGGCTGAAAATCGGCGGTCCCACCGGGGACATCGCCTGGATTCAGGTGGCGGTCAGCGCCGCCGGACTGCTTCTGGCAGGGCTGCTGATCGCCATGGCCTACCGGACCATTGCCGCTGGAAAGCGGCCGCCGGCGCTGGTAAGCGCTCTGCCTGCGGTCTGGTGCGCCCTGTTTATGATGAGCCTGCTCTATACCCACGAAAACACCGTCTCCCTTCAGGACAACGCCGCCAAAACCCTGGCGGGAGTGCTGGGGATGCTCTGCTGCTACTACCTGGGCCGGAGCCTCTGCGGCCTGGACGGGCGGACGGAGCCTGCGGCCGGGCTTTGGTTCCGGCTGGTATTCCCGGGGATCGGGTTCCTTTGTTCAGCGCCCTACTGCGCCGCCTATCTGGCGGGCGTGGGAGATCGGGCGGGGAATATGCCCTATCTGGCCCTGACGGGGCTGTCCCTCTGGGCCGGGATTGCCGCTGTGCAGCTCTGCCGGGGAGGGTTCGCCGGGCTTCGGAGGCGGGCGCTGCACAGCCGTATCACCCCGCCTGAGAATTAGGCGGTTTTTCAGGAGAGGAGGATACCCGCATGGAGCCTACGGATCGCCGTGCCCGCCGCACCCGGAGACGCCTTCAGGAGGCGCTGTCCAGGCTGCTGCTGAAGCATCGGATCCAGGATATCACGGTTCAGCAGGTGACGAAGCTTGCCGGCATCAACCGGAGCACCTTCTATCTGCATTATAAGGATCTCTACGATCTCCGCCAGCAGATGGAGGGGGAGCTGATCCGCCAGCTGGAGAACACCTTAGCCCAGCCGGAGGCCTCGGCTGGCATGCGGGAGCTGGTGAACTGCCTCTACGGCTATTTTGCGGAGCGCAGGGAGCTCTGCCGCCCCCTGCTACCCCCCAACGGGGACAGCCCCTTTTGGCGGAAGTGCGTTCTGACCATAGCGGCACGGGGACTGCCGGCGCTGGCCCTCATCCCGGAGGGGAACCCCCTGCGGGAATGCCAGCTCACTTTCCTGGGCTCCGGGCTGATGGGGATCCTGCAGGAATGGGTTGCCAGGGAGGCCCCGGCGCTTCCCAGGGAGGAAACGGTAGGCTTTCTCACCTGGATGATGGAAGGGATGCTCCGGCCCTGGGAACCGGAGCCCGGAAAGGAGCAGAGTCAATGAACAAGCAGTATTTCAGTGAAATTCACCGGATTCTCCAGACTGTGGAGGAGACGCAGGCGGAGGCTATGGATCAGCTCTCTGCCCGAATGGCGGAAGCCATCCGGGCCCATCGGAATCTGTACGTATTCGGGTGCAGCCACGCCGGGATCCTGGCGGAGGAGCTGTTCTACCGGACCGGGGGACTGGCTGTGATCAATCCCATTCTGGCCCCGGGGCTGACCCTGGGGGTGCGGCCGGTAACCATGACCACCCAAATTGAGCGCCTGGAGGGCTACGGCCGCACCATTGTCCAAAGCGCCGGTGTGGGCGAGGGGGACGTGCTGATCGTTCACTCGGTTTCCGGGCGGAACCCCGTCCCGGTGGAAGCGGCTCTGGAGGCCCGGGAGCGGGGCGCCTTCACTGCGGCCCTGACCAATGTAGCTTATTCCCAATCGGTGTCCTCCCGTGCCTCCTGCGGCAAGCGGCTGTATGAGGTCTGCGACTGCGTCATCAACAACTGCGGCAGCGTGGGGGATTCGGTCTGCGAGATCCCCGGCCTGCCGGAGAAGGTGGCAGCTTCTTCTACGGCTGTGGGAGCGGCGATCCTGAATGCGGTGGTGGCCGACACGGTGGAGCGGCTGGTTTCCGCCGGCGTGGTTCCGCCGGTGTTCCTCAGCGCCAATCTGGAGGGCGGCGACGCCCACAACGCCCGGATTCTGGAGCAGTACGCCGGGAATATCAAATATATGTAGGCGATCGGGGAAGGCCGCGAGAGCTCTGCTCTCGCGCTCTCGCCAAGGGGACGCATCCCCTTGGATTCCCGTCTTTTGGGGTATAGGGGGTGTGGGATTTCGGTTCCTGCCTCGCTGCCTCGCTGATACTCTCCGTAGAGACGATCGCCCGCCTACCCGTTTTTTCGTAAAGAAAAAATTCATTCCCACGTGCGGCGCAGAGAGTACCCCGCACGTTTTTTCTTTACGAAAAAAGCGTACTGCGTGAATCAGATTTCCTGCGTGGCAGAGGGAAGGAAGTCTGTACAGACTTGACCACCCCTTTTTCCGCCCTTAAAAAAGCCATTAAAAATTACGGGTTCCAAGGGGATTTAGATCCCTGATGCGCCGCCAGCGGCGCATCGCGGAGCGCGAGACAGCGTCTCGCGGCCTTGCCCTTCCCAAACAAGCCGGGGCCTGGGACTTCCGTCCCGGGCCCCGGCTTGTTTGGGAAGGGGATGTTTGTAAGGAAACTTTTCATTTGCTTTTCTTGACAGACGGAAAATGCTGTGATACCATGGCAGTATCATTCACCAGTGGATTCCTATGAGAATCCATGCTAAGTAAATATTCCTTACAAACAGGAGGCGCTCATGAATACTGCCATGACCTTTGAAGAAAAAATCCGGGATGTGAAGGCGGCTGTGGGCCGGGTTCGCACCCTGCTGGAAAGCCGCCCCTTTGACAGCGTGTACTTTGTGGCCTGCGGCGGATCCCGGGCCACCATGTATCCGGGAAAATACATTCTGGAGCGGGAAACCTCCAAAATCACTGCGGACAATTTTACCGCGCGGGAGTTTGTGCTTGCCCCTCCCGCCCGGTTCTCGGAGCGCTCCATTGTGGTGCTCAACTCCTACTCCGGCACCACGGCGGAGACGGTGGCCGCACTCCGGCTGGCCAAAGATCGGGGGGCGCGGACGGTAGCCTTTACCATGTGGCCGGATCGGGCCATCGGAGAGGCCGACGAGGTGATCTTCTATGAGGATGAGCCCAGCAATCCGCCCCCTAACTTCCTGACCATCTTTCCGGCTGTCTACCAGGTGGTGTTCACCATTCTGGATGTGGTGGAGGGCACCGGCTGGCTGCCGCCTGTCACCCAGGCCCTGGAGCAGCTGGACGGCATCTACGCCAGAGAGCGGGCCAAGCGGGAGCAGGAGCTGCGGGCCTTTGCGGAGCAGTACTGGCAGGAGCCGATTTTCTACACCACCGGCGCGGGTCTGGACTATCAGATGTGCTACATCATGACCGTCTGCATCCTGCTGGAAGCCCAGTGGATCCATTCCGCATCCTTCCATGCCGGGGAGTTTTTTCACGGCCCCTTTGAGGTGGTGGATGAGAACACCCCTTACTTTGTGACCCTGGGCCTGGACGAAACCCGCCCCATGGAGGAACGGGCCCTGGAGTTCCTCCTGCGCACCTCCCGGAAGGTGTTTGCTGTGGATGCCCGGGATTTCGATCTGAGCGGCATGGAGCCCCGGGTGCGGAAATGGATTGCCCCGGTGGTGCTGAACCGGGTGCTTCAGATGTACGGGGAGGCGCTGGCGCTCCGCCGGGCCCATCCCCTTTCCATCCGGCGGTATATGGGAAAAATGAGCTACTAATCACAGCGGGAAAGGATGAATGCTCCCATGAAAATCATCGGCGTAGGGGACAACATGGTGGATGTGTATCTCCACCAGAACAAGATGTATCCCGGCGGAAACTCTGTGAATGTGCCGGTGCTGGCCCTGCGGGCCGGCGCGGAGAAGGCGGGCTATATCGGTATCATTGGGGACGACAGGGCGGGGCGGCTGCTCCGCGCCGGGCTGGAGGAGGAGGGGCTGGATCTCTCCCGGCTGCGGGTGATCCACGGATCCAACTCCAAGAACGCCATTATTTTGGACAAGAGCAACGACCGCACCTGGGCGGGAAACAATCGGGGCGGGGACTGTGCCGGGCTTCAGCTTCAGTTTACCCAGGCGGATTTGGACTGCATCGCGGGGTATGACGTGCTTCACACCAGCGTACACAGCGAGATTCCCTATCTGCTTCCTCTGGTGCATGGAAAGGTGCTTATCTCCATGGATTTTTCAGACGGGTACACGGACGAGCGGATCGACACCCTCTGCCCTTATCTGGATGTGGCCTTTTTTTCCAGCAGCGGCCTGACCAAGGAGAAGATGGAGGCGGTGCTGCTCCGGATGCTGGAGGCGGGCGCGAAGCTGGTCGTATGTACCATGGGGATGGACGGCTCCCTGGTGAGCAACGGGCGGGAGCGGATCTTCCAGCCTGCGGTGAAGTCCACGGAGCCTATCGTAGACACCCTGGGCGCAGGCGATACCTACACGGCGGCGTTCCTCCTGGAATACTGGAACAGCCGCGATATGCAGCGCGCGGCCATGAAGGGCGCTCAGTTCGCCCTGACGACCCTGCGGTACTATGGCGCTTTCGGCCACGGCGTGGAGGCTGATTCCGCCGATCTGATTCTCAACCGCTGACTCCTGCCGGCTTTTCTATGGACAGGAAGAGGCCGTCATGGTAGAACGGGAGTGCCTTCAAGCTCTGACGCAGGGAGAAAGGGTGATCCGATGGACAACACGCAGAGATTCAGCGGGCTGGCGGAGCTGTATGCCCAGGCCCGTCCCGCTTACGCCGGGGAGCTGATCGACTTTCTCTATTCCCGGCAGTTTTCAGCAGATTCCCGCATTGCTGATATTGGCTCGGGGACGGGAAAATTCGCGCGGCTCCTGCTGGACCGAGGCAGTACGGTATACTGCGTTGAGCCCAACAGCGATATGCGGGCACAGGCTGTCCGGGAGCTTTCTGAATATGCGGGTTTTCGTTCCGTGGACGGGGAGGCGTCCCGTACAGCTTTAGAGGACGCTTCTGTGGACTTCGTCACTGCAGCCCAGGCCTTCCACTGGTTTGACGTCCCCGCCTTCCGGAGGGAATGCCAGCGGATTCTCAAGCCATGTGGGTCGGTTTTCCTGATTTGGAATGTACGGGCTGACAGCGGGGTCAATCGGGCGTGGCAGGAGCTTCTTTCCGCCTATTGTCCGGATTTCAAAGGGTTTTCCGCCGGGCTCCAAAAGGACGATCCCCGGATCGGCGCTTTTTTTGTCAGGGGATACGCATACAAGGCCTTTGACAATCCCCTTCGCTACAGCCGGGAAGCCTTTGTTAAACGCTGTCTTTCCAGCTCCTATTCCCTGCGGGCGGACAATCCCGCTTACGGCGCTTATCTGGCGGCTCTGGAGGCGCTGTTCGACCGGTACGCGGAAAAGGACGCGCTGACCGTGCCCAATCAATCGGTGGTCTATTTCGGCGCACCGGCATAGCCTCCTCCGCTGCGCAAGGCCGCGAGACAGAGTCTCGCGCTCTGCCAAGGGGATTAAATCCCCTTGGAACCCGTCATTTTGGGGTGATGGTTTAAGTCTGTACAGACTTGTTACTCCCTGCTGCTCCCAGCAGCGAGGCAGGGAGTACCAGCGAGGTAGGGGGACGGGCGCAAACGCCCGTCCCCACCCCCTCCCCCCAAAGACGGGAATCCAAGGGGACGCGTCCCCTTGGCAGCGCCCTCAAGGTCTTCCCCTTCCAGGCAGGCCCCCCGAAACGCCCCGATCCTTCTCTGCGCAGCGTCTCTTTGTGCAGGTTTGATACCGAAGCGGGGCGGGGGAAAGGATTTTTTTGCGTCAATGCTGGGAGAAAGGACTTGCTTTTCGGCGGAATATCTGATAGAATAATCCTGTTAGGCTTTCCGCAGGCACCGAAAGGTCTGCTGGATCGCCTCCCAATATGGATTTCCAAAAGGAGGTGCAGATCATGGCAAAATGTGATATCTGCGGAAAAGGTGTTGCTTTCGGGATTAAGGTTTCTCACTCTCATCGCCGGTCCAACCGTGCGTGGAAGCCGAACGTAAGACGCGTGAAAGCAATCGTCGACGGGAAGCCCTGCCGCGTGTATGCCTGCACCCGCTGCCTGCGTTCCGATAAAGTAACCCGCGCTCAGTAAACGCCGCTAACTCAGACCGCCTGTGAAAACAGGCGGTCTTTCCATAGCTTCCGCACAATTTCCTGAAAGGATTGATTGACATGGTACAGATTCTTCCTCTGCGGGATCGGGCGCGTCTGGAGCAGCTCTGCCGGCAGGAGGGCGTTTCCGCCCGGCTTGCCTTCTGCCTCTATGACGCCGGGGAAATCACCGGCTGGATCCTCTACGATCTCACCGCCCAGGAGGGACTGATCCGGGCCGTTCACGCCCCCGATGAGCCCTCCTTCGACGGGCTGGTCCGGGCCGTCCTGGCCAGTCTGGATGACGCCGGCATCCTCCAGGCCCGTCTGGCGCCCGGCGTGGACCGGAACGCGGCGGAGCGGCTGGGACTGCTGGCCCCCGGCGCGGATACCCTCTCCATCCGGGACATCCTTTACCGGTGTGGCAGCTGCCACGGCTGCGGCCAGCAGGAGGGCACCTGCCAAGGGGATTAACCCCCCTTAGAACCCGTAATTTTTCAAGGGCTTTTTTCGTAAAGATAAAAGCTCCCCCTGCGTGCGAGGTACTTCTTGCGCCGCACGGAGGTTTCTGCGCAGGCTGGGATAGTGCTTCCGATCGATATGTGCAGATAGGGGGATTTGTACTCCTGATGGAACCCTTCCACCACCGCCGTCCCTCTGATCCGACGGCGGTGGCGGATTCCGTGCGTAACACCCAAGCCCCTCTTTTCAGAGAGTATGAGCGTAGCACAAGCCCGCTTGCGATTTCCTACAGACTGGGGATAAATCCTCCGTGCGTGGCACAGTGTTCCCCCTCCGCAGAAAGCATGAGCGTAGCAGGACACGCTCGAAGCTCACTGCGTCGCAGTTGCTGCGCCGCCTATGGGGCTGAATTTTTTCTTTACGAAAAAATGGGTAGGCGGGCGATCGTCCACGAAGGGAGCAGCTGCGAGGCTGGGAGTAACAAGCCTGTACAGACTTGAACCCCCACCCCCTTCGCCCTTAAAAAAGATGGGAATCCAAGGGGACGCGTCCCCGCTGCGCCGCTAGCGGCGCAGCTCAGAATTCGGCGAAGCCGAATTCCTAAGTGCGTTGTGAAACAACGCACTGCGGTGACTCGAGGGCGGAGCCCTTCGAGGTCTTGACCTTTTGGCGCCCCTCTCAGGAAACAGCCTCAAAAAAAATCTGGAAAAGTATGAAAAACGGCTTGTTATTTATCTAACGATTGTGTATAATAAATCCTGATACGGTTTGTTATCGTTTGATTCAGATAAAATGCTGCTTCGGACCGGTTCGGGGCGGCAAAGAAACGGAGGAACAAGAATGAGTTCGACAGATAATGCAACCAGGCTTGCCGAGCTGAAGGCTTCCATGGACAGCGGCAATCCGGCCCGGGCAAGGCTCACAGCCCTGTTCGACCCGGACAGCTTCGTCGAGCTGGACGCTTTTTTGCAGGCGGAGGAGGGCGAAGCCGGCGTTGTAGCAGGCTACGGCCTGATTGAGGGCGGCGTAGCCTACGCCTGGTCTCAGGACGTAACCGTCAGCAAGGGAGCTGTTTCCGCCGCCCACGCCGGAAAGATCGGGAAGATCTACGAGCTGGCCGCCAAAACCGGCTGTCCGGTGGTTTGCGTTTACGACTCCCACGGCGCCAAGCTGGACGAAGGTGGAGCCATGCTGGCAGCCTACTCTAAAATGCTCCAGTCCGCCAACAGCCTCTCCGGCGTTGTTCCCCAAATCTCCGTGGTGCTGGGACCCTGCGCGGGCGTTTCCGCCATGCTGGCCGCAGGCTCCGACTTTGTAATTATGGAAAAGGAAGCGGAGCTCTTCCTGACCGCTCCCTTTATCGCCAAAGCAAACGGGGACAGCTGCGAGGGCGCAGGCTCTGCCGCCAACGCCGCCAAGGCGGGCGTTGCGGATCTGGTCTGCGAGGGCCAGGAGGCCTGCCTGGAGGCAGCCCGGAAGCTGCTGACCATGCTGCCCCAGAACAATCTGGCCGCCGCTCCTCTGTTTGACTACACCGATCCAGCCGGAGGCTTTGACCCCGCCGGCTGCCCCAAGCTGATTGTCAAAGGCATCGCCGACGCGGACTCCGTTCTGGAGCTTGCCCCTGAGTTCGGCAAGGGCGTATACACCTTCCTGGGCACCATGGCGGGCGCTGCCGTCGGGTTCCTGGCCACCAGCCGGGAGAATCCCCTGGACGGGGACGCCTGTGAGAAGGCCGCCCGGTTCGTGAAGCTCTGCGACGCCTACAGCATCCCTCTGGTGACCTTGCTGGGCTCCAAGGGCTTTGTGCTCAACTCCGATGTTTCCGTGGTGCGGGCCGCAGCCCGGATGGCCTCCGCCTACGCGGAAGCTACCACCGCCAAGGTCAGCGTTGTCACCGGAACTGCCTTCGGCCCCGCTTATGTGGCCATGGGCTCCAAGAACGGCAACGCGGACGTAACCCTCGCCTGGCCCCAGGCTCAGATCAGCGCCCTGGCGCCGGAGACTGCTGTGGAATTCCTGTGGACTGAGCGCTTTAAGGGCACCGAGAACGCTGAAGCAACCCGCAAGGCTCTGGTGGAGGAGTACATAGCCACCGAGGCTTCTCCCATCGAAGCAGCCAAGCAGGGCTACATTGAAGCGGTCATCACCCCCGAGGAAACCCGTAAGAGCGTCATCAATATGCTGGATATGCTGGCTGGCAAGCGGGAGAGCAAGCTCCCCAAGAAGCACGCCACTATCTGACGCCGATCAGGCCGGACCACCCCTATATCGCTGTTTGCATTCTGTCAGATTCCGAATAAGGAGGAACTCATAATGAGAAGATTCAATATAAACGTCAATGGTACCGCTTATGATGTGGCTGTAGAGGAGCTGGGCGCCGGCGCTGCTCCCGTGGCGGCCGCTCCCGCTCCTGCCGCGGCTCCGGCCCCGGCGGCTGCTCCCGCTGCTGCGCCCGTTGCCGCCGGCGAGGGCACCAAAGTAGAGGCGCCCATGCCCGGAACCATCATTGACGTGAAGGCGAAGGTGGGCGACATGGTCAAGGCTGGCCAGGCCATTGTCATCCTGGAAGCCATGAAGATGGAGAACGACATCGTTGCGCCGATTGACGGCAAGGTGACCTCCATTGTTGTGAAGAAGGGCGATACCGTCAACTCCAACGACACCATCGCGACCATTGCCTGACGAAACGGGGCTTTCTTCAACAACGAAACGTGAATGGAGGACATATTGATGGCAAAGCAAGTGAAAATTACCGACCTGACCCTCCGCGACGCGCATCAGTCCCTGATCGCGACCCGTATGCCGCTGAGCGACATGACCCCGATCCTGGAGGAGATGGATAAGGCCGGGTTTTATTCCTGCGAGGTATGGGGCGGAGCAACCTTTGACTCCTGCCTGCGCTTCCTGGATGAGGATCCCTGGGAGCGTCTGCGCACCCTCCGGAAGATGATGCCCAACACCAAGCTCCAGATGCTGTTCCGGGGCCAGAATATGCTGGGCTACCGGCATTACGCCGACGATGTGCTGGAGTATTTCGTCCAGAAGTCTGTGGCCAACGGCATTGACATCATCCGGATTTTCGACGCCCTCAACGACATCCGCAATCTGAAGACTGCCATCTCCGCCGCCAAGAAGGAGGGCGCTCACGCCCAGGTAGCTATCTCCTACACCACCGGCGAGGTGTTCACCCTGCAATACTACATGGACTACGCCAAGCGGATCGAGGCAGAAGGTGCGGATTCCATCTGCATCAAGGATATGGCGGCTCTGCTGACTCCCTATGACACCTATGAGCTGGTAAAGGGAATCAAGTCTGTCACCAAGCTGCCCGTGCAGCTGCACACTCACTACACCTCCGGCCTGGCCTCCATGTGCCTGCTGAAGGGCATCGAGGCTGGCGCGGACATCATCGACACGGTTATGTCTCCCCTGGCTCTGGGCACCTCCCATGCGCCCACCGAGTCCATGATTGCCGCTCTCCAGGGCACCGAGTATGATACCGGCATGGATCTGGTGCAGGTAAGCAAGATGCGGGATTACTACATGGGCCTGCGGGACAAGTACATCAAGTCCGGCCTGCTGGATCCCAAGATGCTGGCTACCGACTCCAAGGCGCTGATCTATCAGGTGCCCGGCGGAATGCTGTCCAACCTGCTGTCCCAGCTGAAACAGGCGGGCAAGGAGGATCAGCTCACCCAGGTGCTGGAGGAAGTGCCCCGTGTCCGGAAGGATTCCGGTTTCCCGCCTCTGGTGACTCCCACCTCCCAGATTGTGGGCACGCAGGCAGTATTCAACGTAATCACCGGCGAGCGGTACAAGACTGTTACCAAGGAGTTCAAGGGCCTGGTACGGGGCGAGTACGGCAAGACCCCAGTGGATATCGATCCTGCCTTCCGGAAGAAGATCATCGGCGACGCGGAGCCAATCGACTGCCGTCCCGCTGATCTGCTGAAGCCGGAGCTGGACACCCTGCGCAAGGAATGCGCTGAGTGGACCACCCAGGAGGAGGACGTACTCTCCTACGCGCAGTTCGGCCAGGTAGCTGTGAAATTCTTCGAGAAGCGCCGGGACAAGATGTTCAACGTCGACGCCGAACACGCCGACCGCGCCAGCAAGGTGCATCCCCTGTAAGGGCTGAAGACCTTGAGGCTCCGCCTCAAACACCGCTGGGGACGCAGTCCCCAGACCCCCGCCCCGGCGCTGCGCGCCGGGGCGGAAATGTTTGCACACGTCCTTTAGAGGCTCTGGGGCAAGACCTCGAGGGCGCTGCCCAAGGGTCAAAGCTGCAGGCTTTGACCCTGCGAGCCACCTGCCAAGGGGACGCGTCCCCTTGGATTCCCGTCTTTTGGGGGAGGGGTGGGAACGGGCGCTTGCGCCCGCTCCCCCTACCTCGCTGGTACTTCCCGCAGGGACGATCGCCCGCCTGCCCATTTTTTCGTAAAGAAAAAATTCATCCCTGCGTGCGGGATAGAGGGTACGACGCAGAGTATTTTTAGCATGTTCTATTACGCTCGGGACTGTCTGCGGGGTGAAACGCTGTGGGACGCACGGAATCCCCCAGTCAGGGCTACCGCCTGTCGGCGGCATCCTTGCCATGCCCCGGACGTTCCGAAGGAACGTATGGGAGAGGGAACCGCCGTCGGACCAGAGGGACGGCGGTGGTGGAAGGATTCCCTCATGGACACAGAGTCTCCCGCCCGCACATACCAATCGGAAGATCGATCCTCGTCTGCGCAGGAACTTTGATGCAGCGCAGGAAGTATCCCGCACGCAGGAGGGAGCTTTTTTCTTTACGAAAAAAGCGTACTGCGTGAATCAGACCATCTGCGTGGCAGGGGGAAGAAAGTCTGTACAGACCTGACCCCACCCCTTTTCCGCCCTTCAAATAATGGGAATCCAAGGGGGGCCAGGCCCCCTTGGCAGAGGTTTGGGGACAGCGTCCCCAAGGTCTTCCGTTTGACAAGCAAATACAAATGGAGTATGATGGATACAGTAAAAATGAAGCCTGCCGGAGAGAGGAGTTTCTGCCATGCCAGAGCATATGCCCCATGATCACGGGCAAGCCCTTGAAGAGGTTTTGGAGAAAATGCCGCCGGAGGCGGAGTTTCAGAAGGCATCCGATACCTTTGCCCAGCTGTGCGACAGCACCCGCCTGCGGATCCTTTGGCTGTTGTGTCACAGCGAGGAGTGCGTTACCAACATTGCCGCCGCGGTCGGAATGAGCGGCTCCGCTGTTTCTCATCACCTGCGGGTTTTAAAGCAGACAGGGCTTATCAGCTTCCGCCGGATTGGCAAGGAGGTTCACTACACCCTGTCCGCCACCCCGGAAGCCGGACTGGTACACCGGATGATCGATGACATTTTCGACATGAACTGTCCCCGTAATTCCATTCGCTGAACATCTCTGCTCAGGCGCGCCGGTTCTTCCGGGGCGCTGTTTTACTTTCCCGAAAGGAGACAGCCAATGATCTACACCATCACGCTCAATCCGGCCCTGGACTACACCGCTGTCCTGCCGGAGCTCTCTCCCGGCAGGGTGAACCGCCTGGGCCCGGAGCAGATCACGCCCGGAGGAAAGGGACTGAACGTCTCGATGATGCTCCGGCGGCTGGGGACGAACTCTGTGGCCCTGGGCTTTGCCGCAGGATTCACCGGCCGGGAGCTGGAGCGCCTCCTTCAGGAATCCGGCTGTCGGACGGAGCTGATCTTTCTGCCGGAGGGCTGCACCCGGATCAATCTGAAGCTCCAACCCTCCGGGACTGAGCTGAACGGCCAGGGCCCGTCCATTCCCCGGGAGGCGGCGGAACAGCTGCTCTCCAGGCTGGACCGCCTGTCCACGTCGGATTATCTGGTGCTGGCGGGAAACGTTCCTCCCAGCCTGCCGCCGGACTCCTTCCGGCGGATTCTCGAGCGGGGAGGAGCCAGCCGGCTCCTGGTGGACTGCACCGGGGAGCAGCTTCGGCAGGCCCTGTCTTTCCGCCCGTTCCTGGTGAAGCCCAACCATCACGAGCTGGGGGATCTGTTTGGGGAAGTCCTCTCCACCCCGGATGAGATCCTGAGCCGTGCCCGGAGCCTGCAGGAGTTGGGCGCGCGGAACGTGCTGGTTTCCATGGGAGGAGACGGCGCTCTGCTCCTGGACGAAGCCGGCGGGCTCCACAGCGCGCGTCCCCCTCAGGGCCAGGTGATCAATCCGGTGGGTGCGGGGGACAGTATGGTTGCGGGATTTCTGGCGGGCTGGCTGGAGCGGGAGGACTACGCCCACGCCTTCCGAATGGGGCTCTGCGCTGGAAGCGCCACCGCCTTCAGCCCCTGGCTGGGCGGGCGTTCTCAGGTGGACTCCCTTCTTGCTCAGCTCTCCTGAGCGCCTAAGACCTCGAAGAGCTCCGCCCTCGAGTCACCGCAGTGCGTTGTTTCACAACGCACTTAGGAATTCGGCTTCGCCGAATTCTGAGCTGCGCCGCTAGCGGCGCAGCGGGGACGCGTCCCCTTGGATTCCCATCTTTTGGGGGTTATAGGGGAGTGGAATTTTGGCTCCTGCCTCGCTGATACTCCTTGCGGAGACGATCGCCCGCCTACCCAAAAAAATTCATCCCCACGAGCGGGGTACACGGTACGACGCAGAAAGTCCCGAGCGTGTTCTGTTACGCTCGGGACTTTCTGTAAGGGGCTGCTCTGTGCGCCGCAGGAACTACCTCGCACGCAGGAGGGAGCTTTTTTCTTTACGAAAAAAGTGTACTGCGGGAATCAGACTGTCTGCGTGACAGAAAGCCGGAAGTCTGTACAGACTTGCTCCCACAACCATTTCCGCCCTTAAAAAAGCTCTTAAAATAACGGGAATCCAAGGGGAATCCCTTCCCCTTGGCGGGCGCTGAACGCACATCATAAAAGAAGAATCGTAAACAGGGAACAAATATAGGAATCATGCGGGTTTGTGCGGGGATGGCTCCCAGCAATCAGTATCCAAAACACGCATAAAAGGTAGCAAAAGGAATAAGTACCGTTTATTGGAGGGAGCATGGCTTCACGGTCGTGTTCTCTCTTTCTCTATGCGTTCATGAAGGGCATCCTGCAAATGCTCTCTTCTCACAAATCCAATTCTATCATGTCCGTTCCCCAATGTCTACATATTTTTTCACCAGCGCCCCTGGCTTCCCCTTTCGGGAAACCAGGGGCGTTTTCTTTTTATCGAAAGGAGATTTCCCATGCCCGTATTCCGCGTGGAAAAGACCAGGGACTACACCGTTATGTCCAACCATCATCTCCGGGATATGAGCCTGTCCCTGAAGGCCAAGGGGCTGCTCTCCCAGATGCTGTCCCTGCCCGAGAACTGGGACTATACCCTGTCCGGGCTCTGTACAATCAACCGGGAGAGCAGGGACGCCATCCGTTCCGCCATCAACGAGCTGGAGCAGGCCGGGTATATCGAGCGCCGCCAGACCACCGATTCCAGAGGCAGGTTCAGCAGCAACGAGTATATCATCCATGAGTCCCCCATCTCCACGATGCCGGAGGATACGCCGCCGAGTGACCCGTCATCGGAAAAGCCGACAGCGGAAAAACCCACACAATTAAATACAGACCGATCCAGTAAAGATCAAACAAATACCGATCGATCCAATACCGATTCCTTTCCTATCCCTTCGCCCCTCCCGCTTCAGCCGGAAAGGAACGGGAGGGAAACGGCGACGGAAGAAACGGTTGAAATTTACCGGGAGCTTCTCAAGTCCAATATCGAGTACGACCATCTCCTGCAAACCGGCATTGATAAGGCGGAGCTGGATGGGATCCTGGATCTGCTGACAGAGACGGTCTGCACCGCCCGCAAGAGTATCCGTATTGCCGGGGACGATTACCCGGCTCAGCTGGTGAAATCCAAGCTGCTGAAGCTGAACAATGAGCATATCGAATTTGCCATAGACTGCAGCAGAACACCACCAGAATCCGCAACATCAAGAAGTATCTGCTGGCGGTGCTGTTCAACGCGCCGTCCACCATGGACAGCTATTACACTGCCCTGGTGGCTCACAACCTGGCGAAGGGAGGGGAAGCACTCGAATGAATGCGCAAATCATCGGCCTTGTGAATCAAAAAGGCGGTGTGGGCAAGTCCACAACCTGTGCAAACCTGGGCGTAGGATTGGCACAAGCCGGGAAAAAAGTTCTGCTGGTGGACTGTGACCCCAAATGCCGAATTCGGCATTTGGGGTCATATGCCGAAAAAAGAATTATGCCGAACAAAACAGGAAGTGGCAGAAAGTAGTTCAAAAAAGCACAACCTTTCAAAATCAAGTAAAATAATCCTCGGCATAACAAAGGGATGCCTCTATAATGGTAATGATCTTGCTGAAAAGCGATCATGAAAGGAGGCACACAACATGTCAAAAAAGAAGGTCATATCCATAACGGATATGACGCAAAAGGCGTATGATTGCATACTTCAGGAAGGCTACGCCAAGAAAACCTGTCAGCAATATTGGTATTGCGGCGTGATTCCCATCAGAAGATACTATGAGCAACAGGGGAACGAGACATATTCTCCCAAAAGTATCAACGATTGCGTAACCTGGTATCGAGAGCAGTATGAGCAAGGTGCCGTGTACTCGGTTAAATTTCAGAATGTTCGGAAAATTGCGGCAATCATGGAACGTATCGCAGCAGGGAAACCATATCAGTGGCAGTCACTGACTCCATGGTACATTGTCAGACTTCCTGATTCGTATTGCGCTCTTCTTGAGGACTACGCGGAACAAAAACGCAAGAAAGGTTGCAAGGAAACCACCATTCGAGGCGCTAAACCCATTGTCAAGCATTTCCTGATGTATGCAGTTTCCCTTGGGTATGAATGTGTCCGAAATATCACGCTGTCCGATGTAGTCAGTTATATCCCTAAACTTGCCGAAAGTTACCGGCGCACAGGAGATGCTCTGTCCATCTTGAGGGGCTTTGGAACTTATCTCTATGAGCGAGGACTTACTGAACTCCATCTTGGCAATGCGTTTTCAATCAAGGCGCCTTGCCGGAAAAAGTTCCATGTTGGGTTTACACAGGAAGAAGCTACAGCAATCATCTCCGGTATTGATCGCTCTACTGCATGTGGGAAACGGGATTACGCCATTTTGATGCTGGCGCTGCACACCGGGCTTCGGGGCATAGACGTTCTGAAGCGCGGAAGGCAAAAGCATCTTTGCCCATGACCCTGGCGGAAAGGTGGCAGAGGCATATCAGAATCTGACGCGGGAGGTGATGCAGATTGAAAGACAGCGCGAGAAAGCTCGAGCTGGCCTCAGTCGATGATCTGTTCACCACGGAGGAAAGCCGCCAGGAGGCAGCACAGGAACGGGTGCGGGAGATATCGCTGACTGAATTGTTCCCCTTTAAGGGGCATCCCTTTTCGGTGCAGGAGGACGAGCGCATGACGGAGACGGTGGAAAGCATCCGGCAATATGGCGTCCTCACCCCGGCCATTGCCCGCCCCAGAGAAGATGGAGGATACGAAATCCTCTCCGGGCATCGGCGGAAGCGGGCCTGCGAGCTGGCAGGACTGGAAACCATGCCGGTGATCATCCGGGAGATGGATCGGGATTCCGCCATCATCTTCATGGTGGACAGCAATCTCCAGCGGGAGAATATTTCGCCCATGGAAAAAGCAAACGCCCTCAAAATGAAACTGGAGGCGATAAAACGGCAGGGCACGAGAACAGATTTAACTTCTGTCCAAGTTGATATGCTCCCTATAAAGCAGACAGGGAAATAGAAAGAGGGAGAGGGGGAGCAAGGATGGGAAAACGGATCGAAATGGATTTAGCGGAAAAGGAAAAACTCATCCAGGAGTGCCTTGCGGGGCGGATTCGGATGCGGGAGGCAGCACGGCGTGCCGGAGTAGGCCATTCCACCATGCACACCTGGATCAGCCGGTATCGGGCGGAGGGCGTTTCGGCGCTCTCTGAGAATGGAAACGCCCAGAGACGGAGATACAGTGAGGAAATCCGGCAAAAAGCAGTGGAGGAATACCTGTCCGGCCAGGGCAGCGCCATGGCCATCGCGGAAAAGTACAAGCTGCGCTCCGGGAACCTTGTGCTGGACTGGGTAAAGGCGTATCATCGTCATAGAAATTCTGATGAAGAGGCAGGAGGGGTATCTATGACGAAGCGGAAGCACACCCTGGAGGAGCGAGTCCAGGCGGTCAGGGAACACCTGGAGGATGGAAAGAGTTTTTCTGAACTCTCAGCGCGGTACGGCACAACGACCCAGGTGATACGGAATGGGGTAAAGCGATACCAGGAGATGGGCGTGGCTGGTCTGGAGGACCGGCGAGGGAAACGTCTTGCACACCAGATACCCCGGACACCGGAGGAGGCGCTGCGGATCGAAAAGGCCCGCCTGGAACGTGAAAACTATCGATGGCAGATGGAGCTGGACCTGTTAAAAAAAGTGAAAGAGCTGGAGAGAGGGGATCACTGAGACAGTTTCGTCAGGAGCGTCAGTATGAGGCGGTGCGTCGTGCTGCGGAGGAAGAGAAGTATTCCGTGACAGAGGCATGCCGTGCGCTGCATATCTCCCGTGCCGGATATTACCAGTGGCGTTCCGGCAGAGCCAGCGCCCGCACAGTGGAAAACAGGCGGTTGGCGGGACTGGTGAAGAAGATTCACACCCAGAACCCGGACAAAGGCTACCGGCGCATCCGGGACGATCTGGCGCGTTATTACGGTGCGCCAATAAACGACAAGCGGGCGCTGCGCATCTGCCGCAGTCTGGGTGTCCGCTCCACCATCAAATATGCCCGGCATGGCTGTACCCGGCGTGCCTCAGATCCACAGTATCTGGCGGAAAATGTGCTGAACCGCCAGTTCTACGCAGAAAAGCCCAACGAAAAATGGCTGACGGACGTGACGGAGTTCAAATACTATGTGGGTCCTAGTGTGCATAAGCTCTACCTCATCGCCATCCTGGACCTTTGTGACAGGCGGATCGTCTCCTTTGTCCTCCGGGACGCCAACGACAGCGCCCTGGTCCATGAGACGCTGGATCAGGCTCTGGCCGCCAACCCGGACGCCCATCCCTTGTTCCACAGCGACAGAGGCTTTCAATATACGACCAGGGTGTTCCACGACAAGCTGGCCGCAGCCGGGATGACGCAGAGCATGTCCCGGGTGGGCAAGTGTATTGACAACGGGCCTATGGAGGGCTTCTGGGGCATCCTCAAGCGGGAGCGCTATTATGGAAGGAAATTCACCAGCCGGGAGCAGCTGGACCGGATGATCCGGGAGTATATTGCC
>JAAVZY010000090.1 GCA_022791945.1 Oscillospiraceae bacterium
GCTAGGGTGCTACGCACGGAATCCCCCTGCCGCTACGCCAGAAGCGGAATACAAGGGGGTAAGAAGTTTCTGCGTTTAACAGAGTCTGCCCAAACTTTGTGCGGCGCAGTAAGACCCCCGCACGCAGGGAGGAGCTTTTTTCTTTACGAAAAAAGCGCAGTGCGTGAATCAGACTCTCTGCGTGGCAGAAAGCCGGAAGTCTGTACAGACTTGACCCCACCCATTTTCCGCCCTTAAAAAGCCCTTAAAAAATTACGGGTTCCAAGGGGATTTAGATCTCCGATGCGCCGCTAGCGGCGCATCGGAGAGACGCGAGACAGCGTCTCGCGGCCTTGCCTTTCGATCACGCAGAAACTCCTTTCAGAAGGGGGACCGCCTCCGTTCCTTTGGAACGGAGGCGGTCCCCCTGAGGTATTCATTGCTGTTTTCCTGGCCTTTTGTTAAATAGTTGACAAAGACGCTTTTGTGCATTAAAATGAAAGAAAGCTGTTTACGGAACGGAAACCGAAAGGACGGATGTCATTATGGGACTCACCATTGCGCAGAAAATCCTCAGCGCCCACCTGGCGGAGGGCGAGCTGACCCCCGGCGGGGAAATCGGCCTCAAAATCGACCAGACCCTCACCCAGGACGCCACCGGCACCATGGCCTATCTGGAATTCGAGGCCATGGGCGTAGAACAGGTTCAGACGGAGCGCTCCGTTGCCTACATCGATCATAACACCCTTCAGTCCGGCTTTGAGAACGCTGACGATCACCGCTTTATCGGCTCCTGCGCCAAAAAGCATGGGATCTGGTTCTCCCGTCCCGGCAACGGCATCTGTCATCAGGTTCACCTGGAGCGGTTCGCCAAGCCCGGAAAAACCCTCATCGGCTCCGACAGCCACACGCCTACCGCAGGCGGCATCGGCTCCTTCGCCATGGGCGCGGGCGGGCTGGATGTGGCCGTTGCCATGGGCGGCGGCGCCTACTACATCACCGTCCCCAAAATGGTGCGGATCAACCTCACCGGCCGGCTTTCCCCCTGGGTGGCCGCAAAGGACGTGATCCTGGAGGTTCTCCGGCTGCTGTCTGTAAAGGGCGGCGTCGGCAGGGTGATCGAGTACGGCGGCGAGGGTGTGAAAACCCTTTCCGTCCCGGAGCGGGCCACCATCACCAACATGGGCGCAGAGCTGGGAGCCACCACCTCTCTCTTCCCCTCTGACGAGATCACCCGGGAGTTCCTCCGGGCTCAGGGCCGGGAGGAGGACTGGATCGAGCTTCTGCCGGACGCGGACGCAGTCTATGACGAGACTTATCAGATCGATCTCTCCCTCCTGCGTCCCATGGCCGCCTGCCCTCACAGCCCGGACAATGTAAAGACCATCCCGGAGATTGGCGAGCTGAAAGTGGATCAGATCTGCATTGGCTCCTGCACCAACTCCTCCCTGCTGGATATGATGAAGGTTGCTTACATCCTCAAGGGAAAGACCTGCCATCCAGACGTGAGCCTGTCCATCGCCCCCGGCTCCAAACAGGTGCTCACCATGATGGCTCAGATGGGAATCCTGACGGATCTCATTGCCGCCGGCGCCCGGATTCTGGAGAGCGCCTGCGGCCCCTGCATCGGCATGGGCCAGTCCCCCAACTCCAAGGGCGTCTCCCTTCGGACCTTCAACCGGAACTTCGAGGGCCGTTCCGGCACCGCTGACGCGGGCGTTTACCTGGTCAGCCCGGAGACTGCCGCTGTCAGCGCCCTGACCGGCGTATTGACGGATCCCGGCGTCTATCTCGGGGAGGAGCCGGCGTTTGTTCTTCCGAAGGAATTCCTCATCAACGATAATATGATTGTGCCCCCCGCCTCCCCGGAGGAGGCCGGACAGGTAGAGATCCTGCGGGGGCCCAACATCAAGCCCTTCCCCAAGACCGCTCCCCTGCCGGACGCCATTGCGGCCCCCTGCTCCCTGAAGGTGGGCGATAACATCACCACTGACCATATTATGCCTGCCGGAGCGAAGATCCTGCCCCTGCGCTCCAATATCCCGGCAATTTCCCAATACTGTTTCACCGTCTGTGACAAGGAATTTCCGGAGCGGGCTCTGAAGCTGGGACAGAGCATCATCGTGGGCGGCTCCAACTACGGCCAGGGCTCCTCCCGGGAGCACGCCGCTCTGGCTCCCCTCTATCTGGGGGTTCAGGCAGTGGCGGTGAAATCCTTTGCCCGGATTCACCGGGCCAACCTGATCAACGCGGGCATTCTGCCTCTGACCTTCGTGAACGAAAAGGACTACGACCGGATTGACCAGGGGGATCAGCTGGAGCTCGACAACCTGCGGGCCGCGGTCGGGAACGGTTCTCTCACCCTCCGGAACGTAACCAAAGGACTTGAGATTCCCGTGGAATGCCCCCTCTCCGGCCGGGCGCGGGAGATTCTTCTGGCGGGCGGCCTGCTGGATTACACACGGGAACATCTGAAATAGCTCGGGAAAGGACGGTAGCCAATGGAGAAAATCAGAATGACCACTCCCCTGGTGGAGATGGACGGAGACGAAATGACCCGCATTCTCTGGAAGATGATCAAGGAGATCCTTCTGGAACCATATATTGAGCTGAACACGGAATACTATGATCTGGGCCTGGTACACCGGAACGACACCAACGATCAGGTGACGGTGGATTCCGCCCATGCCGCCCGGAAGTACGGCGTAGCGGTTAAGTGCGCCACCATCACCCCCAACGCCCAGCGGGTGGAGGAATACAACCTGAAAGAGATGTGGAAGAGCCCCAACGGCACCATCCGGGCCATTCTGGACGGGACGGTATTCCGCAAGCCGATCATCGTCAAGGGGATCAATCCCTACATTCCCACCTGGAAGAAGCCCATCACCATTGCCCGCCACGCCTATGGCGATGTATATAAAAATGCCGAGCTGCGGGCTCCCGCCGGCAGTAAGGCGGAGCTGGTGATCACCCATTCGGACGGTACAGAACGCCGGGCGCTGATCCACGATTTCCAGTCCGAGGGCATCGTCCAGGGAATCCACAACCTGGATGAGAGCATCGGCAGCTTTGCCAGATCCTGCTTCAACTTTGCCCTGGATCAGAAGGAGGATATCTGGTTCGCCACCAAGGACACCATTTCCAAAACCTACGATCACCGGTTCAAGGACGTATTCCAGGAGATCTTTGACCGGGAGTACAAGGAAAAATTCGACGACGCCGGAATCGAATATTTCTACACCCTGATTGACGACGCAGTAGCCAGGGTGGTTCGCTCTGAGGGCGGATTCATCTGGGCCTGTAAAAACTATGACGGAGACGTGATGTCCGACATGCTGGCCACCGCCTTCGGAAGCCTGGGGATGATGACCTCCGTGCTGGTTTCTCCGGACGGGACCTATGAGTATGAGGCGGCTCACGGCACCGTGACCGCCCACTACCGGAAGCATCTCCGGGGGGAGTCTACCTCCACGAATTCCATTGCGACGCTGTTCGCCTGGACCGGGGCGCTCCGGAAACGGGGCGAGCTGGACGGAAATGAAGCGCTGTCCGCCTTCGCAGACAAACTGGAGCAGGCAGCGATCCGGACCATTGAGGAAGGGGTCATGACCGGAGATCTGGCCCGCCTCTCCACCCTGCCGGAACGCCGCACCGTGGACACGGAAACCTTCCTCCAGGAAATCCGCCTCCGTCTGTAAGGGCTTGATTTAGAATCGAAGGGCAAGGCCGCGAGAGCTCTGCTCTCGCGCTCTCGCCAAGGGGATTAAATCCCCTTGGAACCCGTAATTTTGGGGTTATGGGGAGTAGAATTTCAGTTTCTGCCTCGCTGGTACTTCCCGCAGGGACGATCGCCCGCCTACCCATTTTTTCGTAAAGAAAAAATTCAGCCCTACGAGCGGGATAGGGGCTGCGACGCAGAGAGTTCCAGGCGTGTTCTGCTGCGCTCACACTTTCTGCGGTGCAGAAAGTACCCTGCGCGTAGGGGGAAGCTTTTTTCTTTACGAAAAAAGCGTACTGCGGGAATCAGACTCTCTGCGTGGCAGGAGGAAGGAAGTCTCTACAGATTTAACCCACCCCTTTTCCGCCCCTAAAAAAGCCCTTAAAAAAGATGGGATTCCAAAGGGACGCGTCTCTTTGGCAGAGGTTTGGGGACAGCGTCCCCAAGGTCTTTCCCTTGAAAGCAGGAAAGAAGGAGATGCAATGAGCAGCGGGAAGGCGATTTCCAAGGCGGTTATCAAGCGGCTTCCGCGGTACTACCGGTTTCTGGGGGAGCTCCTCAGGAACGGCACTGTTCGCATCTCCTCCCGGGAGCTGTCCGAACGCATGGGCCTGACCGCCTCCCAGATCCGGCAGGATCTGAACTGCTTCGGCGGCTTCGGCCAGCAGGGCTACGGCTACAACATCCAGGAGCTTCACGAGGAAATCGGCCGGATCCTCGGCCTGGATCAGCGGACGGACGTGATCCTCATCGGCGCGGGCAATCTGGGCCGTGCCGTAGCCAATCACATGGACTTCGATCAGCGGGGCTTCCGCCTGGTGGGCATCTTCGACCAAAGCCCCGAGCTGGTGGGCCAGGAGATCAAGGGCATCCGCATCCTCCACACTGACGAGCTGGAACGGTTCTGCAAGGCCCGTTCCCCTGCCGCCGCTGTGCTCTGCATTCCCAAAACCGCCACCAAGGCCATCAGCGATCGGCTGATCCCCTTAGGGATCAAGGGCTTCTGGAATTTCAGCCACTACGACCTTTTGGATCGCCACTCCGGCATTGTGGTGGAAAACGTTCATATGAGCGACAGCCTCATGACCCTGAGCTACGAAATCAAGGATTTGATGGAAAAAGACGAATAAACGCGCCCCCGGCTTCTGCCGGGGGCGCGTTTATTCGTCTTTTTCGGAATGATTCTTTTGAAATCCAGAGAATTTCAAAGGAATTCAAAGGATCTGTGAGTATTCGCGATTTTTACTTTGCCGGGAATTGGATTTTTCCGGTTTCTAATCGAAAAATTCTGATAAATTCGGGTTGGATGTGCAAAAAAATATTGACTTTTAGAAACAAAGCGGCTATATTAGAGTATGTTATTTTGTGTCTAAAAATCCGGCGGCCGACCCGGTGTACACTGGGTCGGCTCCGCAGCAAAAGCGGGGCTTTGGAATAACTCATCAGCAAAGCGGACCGGTAAAATGGCGCCCTATGCACCATCTGTATGACAATTTCCCAGCCGCTCCTCCTGCCCGGCAGGATGGGACTGCTGGGAATTGTTGAAAAGCCTTTTGCGGGCGGTGGTGTCAAAAGGCGTCACGGCGGGCCTCGTTCCGCCGAATCCGCAAAGGGGGATACAGAGAATGTCCATTGGCGAAAATAACACTCTGCTTGAGCTCAAAAACATCACTCTTGATTACGATCAGGATCGGGTGCTGGACAATGTGAGCCTCTATGTGAAAGACAAGGAGTTTGTCACACTGCTCGGCCCCTCCGGTTGTGGAAAGACGACGACCCTGCGCATTATCGGGGGCTTCGTCAATCCGGATCAGGGTGATGTTTATTTTGAGGGAAAGCGCATCAACGATCTTCCGCCCCACAAGCGGAAGGTCAACACCGTCTTTCAGCGCTACGCCCTTTTTCCCCACCTGAATGTGTTTGACAATGTGGCCTTCGGGCTGAAGATTGCCAAGGTGCCGGAAAAGGAAATCAAGGAGCGCGTCCAGAAAATGCTTGCCATGGTGGATCTCAAGGGCTTTGAGCGCCGCAGGGTCACCAAGCTTTCCGGCGGCCAGCAGCAGCGGGTTGCCATTGCCCGGGCGCTGGTGAACCATCCCAAGGTGCTGCTCCTGGACGAGCCCCTGGGCGCCCTGGATCTGAAGCTTCGGAAGGAGATGCAGGTGGAGCTGAAAAGCATCCAGCAGCAGCTGGGGATCACCTTCATCTATGTCACCCATGACCAGGAGGAAGCCCTTTCCATGTCGGACACCATCGTGGTGATGAAGGGGGGCGAAATCCAGCAGATCGGCTCGCCGGAGGACATCTACAACGAGCCGAAAAACGCCTTTGTGGCAGATTTCATCGGGGAAAGCAACATCTTCGACGGCCTGATGCTGGAGGACTATCGGGTGCGCTTTTCCGGGCTGGAGTTCACCTGTGTGGACAAGGGCTTCGCGTCCAATCAGCCGGTGGACGTGGTGGTACGTCCGGAGGATGTGGACGTAGTGCCTCCGGAGCAGAGCCCCCTTCAGGGGGTGGTCACCTCCGTGGTGTTCAAGGGCGTTCACTATGAAATGAACGTGAAGGCCAACGGCCTGGACTGGATGATCCACTCCACCAAGTGCCAGAACGTCAGCGACCGGGTGGGAATCTCCTTTGATCCGGACGACATACATATCATGAACAAGATGTTCAAGGGGGACGTCAACCGGATCACCGGCCAGGTCACCGGCGAGGATACGGTGGAATTCCTGGATGTGAGCTTTACCCGGGAGGGTCTGGGACTGCCTCCGGGAACCCAGGTGCGTCTGGAGATCCAGCCGGAGGCCATTGCCCTGGTTTCCGAGGATCAGGCGGACGCCAAGATGTACCTGGAGTCCATCATCTGGAAGGGCGCCTACAATGAGATGATCGTTTATTCCTACGCCGGGAACGCGGAGCTGATGCTCCACACCCAAAGCGACGAGCAGGTAGCCACCGACGTGGGGATCAAGTTTGACTTTGACCAGATCCGGATTCTCCCGGCGGAGGAGGTGGCGGGATGAAGGGAAGCCGTCTGACCGCCCTCCCCTACGTGCTCTGGAGTATTGCCTTTGTGGTGATTCCCCTGGTACTGATCCTAGTGTTCGCCATGACCTCTCCGGCGGGCGGGTTCACCCTGGACAATCTGTCCAAAATCGGCCGATACGCCAACATCTTTGTCAAATCCATCTATCTGGCCCTGATAGCCACTGTCCTATGTCTGCTGATCGGCTATCCCCTGGCCTACATCATTTCCCGTTCCAGGGAGATGAACCAGCAGAATCTGGTGCTGCTGCTGATGCTCCCCATGTGGATGAACTTCCTGCTCCGCACCTACGGCTGGATGACCCTGATTGAGGATACCGGGGTGATCAACAACCTGCTGGGCAGGGTGGGACTGGGCCCCTTCCACATGATCAACACCCAGGGGGCCGTGGTGCTGGGGATGGTTTACAACTATCTGCCTTTTATGGTGCTTCCCCTCTACTCCATTCTGGTGAAGATCGAGAAGCCTGTTATTGAAGCCGCCCAGGATCTGGGAGCGGACTGGTTCCACATCCTGCGCAAGGTGCTCCTGCCCCTCAGCGTGCCGGGGATTGTCTCCGGAGTGACCATGGTATTTGTACCCTCTATCAGCACCTTCATTATTTCCAAGATGCTGGGCGGCGGAAGCAATATGCTCATCGGCGATCTGATTGAGCAGCAGTTCCTGGGCGGGAACTACAATCCCCATCTGGGCTCCGCTATCTCCCTTGTGCTGATGATAGTCATGCTGGTGATTATGGGGGTTATCAACTCCATGGAGGAGGACGATATGGAGGGGATGCTGGTATGAGCCGTTCTTCCGCTGCCGGCCGGATTGGCCGGAGGGTCTATCTGGCCCTGTGCTATCTGTTTCTCTACGCGCCCATAGCGGTGCTGATTGTGTTTTCGTTCAACGCGTCCAGAAGCCGTTCCGTTTTCACTGAGTTTACCCTGAAATGGTATCAGAACCTGTTCCACAACGAGCTGATCATGGAATCCCTCTGGAATACCCTGCTGATTGCCGTGCTGGCCTCTCTGGCGGCCACGGTGATCGGGATTGTAGCCTCCGTGGGCATCTTCAACATGAAGCGGGGGATGCGCGCTGCCGTGATGAATATCACCTACCTGCCCATTATGAACCCGGAGATCATCACCGGCGTGTCCATGATGCTGCTGTTCGTATTCCTGGGCGGGCTGTTCGGGCTGGAGCTGGGGATGTGGTCCGTACTGGCAGCACATATCACCTTCTGCCTGCCCTATGTCATTCTGAACGTGCTGCCGAAGCTCCGGCAGATGGATCCCCACCTGCCGGAGGCAGCTTTGGATCTGGGCTGCAATCCGGTTCAGGCCTTTCTGAAGGTGGTGATCCCGGAGATTTTCCCGGGAATCCTGTCGGGCTTTCTCATGTCCTTTACCTTCTCTCTGGACGATTTTATCATCACCTACTTTACCTCCGGCAACGCGTTCCCCACCCTGCCGACCACCATCTATTCCATGGTCAAGCGGAAGGTGAATCCCCAGATCAACGCCCTGTCCACCATTATGTTCCTGGCTGTACTGGCCCTGCTTCTGCTGATGAATCTCAAAAAGGGCCGGAAACAGGCGGAGAACTGAGCTGGGTTAGGGCAAGGCCGCGAGACGCTGTCTCGCGCTCTGCGGTGCGTCGTGAAACGACGCACCTAGGAATTCGGCTTCGCCGAATTCTGAGATGCGCCGCTGGCGGCGCATCGGGAAGGGATTCCCCTTGGATTCCCATCATTTGAA
>JAAVZY010000010.1 GCA_022791945.1 Oscillospiraceae bacterium
GGATATCATTTGACAACAAAAGACAAATCGGTGCTTCATCATACATTTGACAGTCCTTATTAAACTGTTCCGATGTACTCCATTTTTTCCATTGAAAATCCACTTTGCCATGCCTCATGACAATCGCCCGCATATCTATACCTCCACAAACACCGATTGTGATTTGATGATTTTTAAAGGAATTATTAGCTGTTATTCGCAGGTGAGATTTCTCTTATTGTTTCCCTTGTATTTTTAGCACCTGCTCCTTGCTTAAAATAATCATTTGGCAAGAACCCCATATGCGTCCATATTCTGTTTTATTAATCGTTCAGATATTGCAAATACATCCTCATTACTGGCAACTTTTTCTTTTTCCGCTTTACTGAAATCAATAACCAGATATCTAGGCACATTATTTTTCAGAATAACCGCTGTTCCATGTTCGTCAACTACTTTGGCTACTTTTGAAAAATTTTGATTTTTCGCTTTGATTATACCACCAGTTTTGAGCTGCTGCAACTCTGTTTTATATACCCCCAAATGCTTCCGCTATTAACGCCAAAGGAGAAAATCATGGAACAAAAACCAGACTCTTACCACCTGCCCGTCACAGGCAGAAACATTCTGCGCTTTGCCTTCCCTACCATCGTCATGACAGTGTTCAACACCTTCTATACCATGGTGGACGGGCGGTTTGTCTCCAACCTCATCGGCATGGAGGCCCTGTCCGCTGTCAACCTCACCGCCCCGGCCATCGCCCTGATCACGGCGGTGTCCGGGATGCTGGCCACCGGCGGCAGCGCCGTGGTGATGAAGAAGATGGGGGAGCACAAGGAGCAGGAGGCCCGGCAGGATTTTACCCTGCTGATTCTCACCAATGCCGTTGTAGGCGCGGTGATGCTGCTGCTGGGCTACACGCTTATGGACACCCTGCTGGGGACTATGGGACTCTCTCCGGCGGTGTTCGGCTACTGCCGCACCTACCTGAGCAATTACCTGCTGTTCACCATCCCCATCCTGCTGATGTATAACTTCTCCCTCTACCTGATTGCCGCTGACAAATCTACCCTGTCTCTGATCTGTACCGTGGCGGGGGGCGTGACCAACATCCTCCTGGACTATGCGCTGATCTTCCTGTTTGACCTGGGCATCCAGGGCGCGGCCATCGCCACCGGCCTAGGGTATTCCATCACCGCTGTGGTGGGCTTCCTGGTGTTTCGGAAGAAAAACAATCTGCTTCACTTTGAAAAACCGGTGTTCCGGGGCGGGGTGCTGTTCCACGCCTCCACCAACGGCATATCGGAGCTGGCAACCTCCCTGATGTCTGGCATCACCACCCTGCTGTTCAACATGGCCATGCTGAAATACGTGGGTGAGGACGGCGTGGCGGCCATCACCATTATCATGTATGTACTTATGTTTGTCAGCGCCCTGTTTATCGGCTACTCCTATGGCGTGGCTCCCATGATCTCCTACTACCACGGGGAGCAGAACCATGAGAAGCTGAAAAAGCTGGTGGGATTCAGTGCCCGGTTTATTGTCGGTGTCTCTGTACTGTGTGCAGTGGTTTCCATTTTGGCGACTGTCCCTCTGGTGGGTATCTTCACCCGGCCGGACAGCCCGGTCTATGAGCTGGCGGTGACTGGAAATCGGCTGTGCTCCATCGCCCTTCTGTTCGTGGGGCTGAACGTCTTTGCCAGCGGGATGTTCACCGCTCTGTCCAACGGGGTGGTGTCCGCCGTGCTGGCCTTCTCCCGGTCGTTCCTGTTCACAGCTGCCAGTATCCAGATCATGCCCGTCCTGCTGGGCGGCGTTACCGGCGTGTGGCTGGCAACTCCTGTGGCCGAGCTGCTGGGGACAGTGATGGCAGCGGCACTGCTGTTGAAATACAGGAAGCGGTATGGGTATTGAACGAAAACATCGCATGACATTCCTGCGATATTCCATTATATTGAGGCTGTAACCCTGTTACCTCCTTTGTCCGTTCATTTGACAGTATAGACTGCTCAACTTTTTCTGTCTGCACTTCTATACTAACAGCAAATATCAGCGCTGCGGGATCGTTGCCGCACAAATGGGAGACAGGATCCTTGCGCCGTTTCAGTATAATGGAACGATACAGCAGCCTCTTTGAGTTCTGGTTTTCCAACCAGCTTTTTCCTTCTCTGGAGCACGGAACCATGATTGTAATGGACAATGCCTCGTTCCATACCCAAAATGCCGGATGCAGACTTCTGTTTCTTCCTCCGTACTCTCCGGAACTCAATCCCATTGAAAAGTTCTGGGCCTGGCTGAAACGTTTCTTAAGGAACGTCCTCCCTTCTGCCACTTCCTTTGATGATGCTCTTTCTACCGCTTTTCAACTCTGGTGACTATATAATCCCTGTTTCCACTGCCTTGATTTTCGTCCATTTCCGTTTCTCCATATAATTACCCCCTGATGTAGTACTTCCATTTTCCTACATCAGGGGGCTTTTGTCTATTGCCCGTTCTTACCGGAGCGGTTCACTCCGCCGTGGCCGATTCCTTATTCGAGAGAAGTGACAATATTCTTCGGATTGTAGCGGCGAACCGCAGACTGATTGACCGTCTCGGTCAACTCATCCGTCCAGCTCTGCACCATGGCCTCAAAGTCATCCCCCTTCACATCCTGAAGGATGGTAGTGCGCATGTCGTCAAAGCTGCTTTCCGCGTCGTTCATATCGAACCGCTTTACAATGTAGTAGTAGCCCTTGTCCTCATCCACAATATACTTGGAGTCGCCGGGCTTCATCTCATTGAAGATGGTGTCGGTTACCTTCTGGGGATAGTTGGCGTCGTCTTCCCGGCGAACCCAGGTTTTCATGCTGTCTTCTTCGGGAATGACATCTTCCTCGTTTTTCGCGTCATGGGAGGTGCCCACCTCGTCATGATAGAACAGATCGTAAATTTCGCCGAAGGTGCGTCCTTCGCCCAGCATTTCCACATATTCCTGGGCGCGTTCCTGAGTGCGCTCGTTTTCCGTCAGCTGAGCCTCCGTCAGATCATCGCCCTGATACAGCGCCATCCGGAAAATGGCCACGCTGGCGAAGTTCTCCCGGAAGTGAACCATCAGATCCTCGTTTTTGACTTCCTCAATGCCGTCCTTATCGTAATACTTGGTAAACAGCTTCTCTTCCCGGCGGCTGCTCTCCCAGAGCTTCCGATAGGTTTCCTTGGATACGCCGTTCCGCTCGAAGACGGGGCCGGAGTTGGCCCAGGAGGCGTCCAGCATCAGGGTCAGGGAAGCGTCCTCCTCCTCGGTGAAGCTCATTCCCAGCTCGTTCCATTTCTTCAGCACAGCCGCGTAACGGGCGGAGCTTTTCCGCGCCTCATCCTTAATCCAGGCGGTTGCGTCCTTGCCCTCCAGGGTCTGCTTCAGGATCTCGTTGCTGGAGGAAAATTCCTCATGATAGGGAATCTGCTGATAAGCGGTCATGGTGTAGGCAATATAGAGGGCGGCGGGGATTTTCTCGCCGCTGTAGTCAAATACCCAGCTCGTATCGGAGCAGGCGGACAGGGCCGCTGCCATGATCAGGGCGACAGCTCCCAGCGCCAGCTTTTTCAAACGCTTCATGTTCAGATCGTTCCTTCCAGATTTGGTTTGTACAGCGTCAGGCCGCCCGCAGGCGCGCCGGCGCTTCTTTTCATTATACCGGGAAGCGGAGGGATTGTCCATAGCCTTCAGGTATTTTTCCCCGAAACAGGTCAAATACATCCGCAATCCGATTCTTTCTGAAACCGTTCATTTCCCCACCAGTTTGGGAGCAGCTCCTTCAGGCGGACGGTTGTCCGGCTTTCCAGGTCCAGGAGGATTTCAATCTCCCCGCTGTCCCTGTCCAGCTGCATCATATATTCCCGGCAGGAGCCGCAGGGAGGGCCTGCCCTTCCGTCCGGCATGACAGCCACTATTTTATCGATCCGGCTCTCCCCGTGGGTAATCATGCTGGCAATAGCGTTCCGCTCCGCGCACATCCCCAGGGAAGAGGCAGTGTCGATGCAGACGCCCACATAAATATGCCCGTCTCTGGTGATCAGCGCGGCGGCAACGCCGCCGGCCTCGATGAAGGGGGAGATCACCCGCTCCCGCTGCACTTGGCGGGCCTCCTGATAGAGTCTGTGCCAGATGTCCTGTTCCGCAGCCTTCACAGCCTCCGCCTCCAATCAGGGACGCTGGCCCATAGCGCCCTCCAGCGTCAGGGTTTCGCCGGACATATATTTGAAGTCCGGAGAGCCCAGCAGGACGCATACCCGGCCGATATCCTTTTCCGGATCGCCGAACCGGCCCATCGGCACGGCGCGGAGATTCTTCTCATAGGCTTCGGGATAGGACTCCTTGAAATTCTCCAGCTGAGAGGTCATCGCCAGAGGGCAGACCACATTCACATTGATGTTGTCCTTGCCCCACTCGGTGGCGGCAACCCGGGAGAGCCCCCGGATGCCCTCCTTGGCGGCGGCGTAGGAGCACTGCCCCGCGTTGCCGAACAGCCCCGCGCCGGAGGCGAAGTTGATCACAGAGCCCTGCGTCTCCTTCAGATGGGGGTAGCAGGCCCGCATATAGTAGAATGTGGCGTAGAGGCCGGAATAAATTCCCAGATCGAAGTGCTCCTTGGTCTGTATGGCCAGGGGAATTCCGGAGGCGGAAGCCTGGGCGTTGTTGATCAGCACATCGATCCGGCCGAAGGTTTCGATGGCTTTATTGACCACATACTGAACCCGTTCCTCGCTCTCGTCGTCGGGATTGACATCCGCCTGAATGGGGAGCACCTGGATCCCATAAAGGCGCTCCAGCTCCTCCTTGGCGTCCAGGAGCTTCTGCTCGTTCCGCCCGGTAAGGACCAGATTGGCCCCCTCTTTGGCATAAGCCACAGCGACGCCATAGCCAATGGATTTCGCTTTTCCGCCGCCAGTGATAATCGCTGTTTTACCGGTAAAAATCCCCATAAAAACGCAACCTCCCAAAAAGAACCTGTCATGTGTTGTTGGTTTGGTTAAGATATCGTATGCAGAAGGGGCAGGACCTTGGGGGCGGCGCCCCCCAAACCTCCGCCAAGGGGATTCAATCCCCTTGGATTCCCGTAAATTTTTTTGGGGGAGGGAGCTTCCACAGAGGAACGCCTGTGAAAAACCTATCCCCCGCCTGCCCATTTTTCGTAAAGAAAAAATTCATTCCTGCGGGATGGAGGCAGTTGCGACGCATCTGCTTGCTGCCAAAGGGCAGGGGCTGAGAGTCTGTGTGGATGCAGCCGCCTCTTTTCCGCCCGAAACAGAAATCCAAGGAGCGCGCCGCCCCTTGGATTTCAGCCCTGTCAGGCGTGCTTCTTTCCTTTGCCGATGCCCTTCTTCTCCTTGTAGTCCTGCCAGGTAACCCAGAGGGGGCCGGTGAGGCAGATGGTGGTATAGGTGCCGGAAATCAGGCCGATTGCCATCGGGAAGGCGAAGCTCAGGATAGACTCCACCCCCATGATCAGCGCCACAATCGAAACCACAACCATTGCTGTCAGGGTGGTGATCGTTGTATTGATCGTACGGGAAAGAGTTTCGTTGATGCTGTTGTTCACCAGCGTGTGCCGATCCAGCCGATCGCCGTAGAGCCGGCGGTTCTCACGGATCCGGTCGTAGATAACAATCGTATCGTTGACCGAATAGCCCAGGATGGTCAGCAGCACGGCGATAAAGTTATAATCCAGCGGAATCCGGAAAATCACAAACACGCCGAAAACCGTAATCAGGTCGTTGAGCAGCGCCACAATCGCCATCACGCCAGCGGACCAGCCGCTGATCAGCCGAAACCGCAGGGCAATATACAGCACCAACACCAGCGCCGCAAAGCTGACCGCCACCATGCTCTTGGCAAAGAATTCCCGGCCAATGACCGGATCCACGCTGTTATTGGAGAGCAGGGCGATTTGGTTCTCCGCGAAGCGCTCCTCCAGGGCGGTGGTCAGCCCCTCCTGAGCCTCTGCGGAAAGCCCCTTGTCCTCCACCAGGACAACCTCAAAGCTGTTTTCTCCCTGGAGGGCGTCCTTCATATTCACGGAAACCGCCGTGCCGATGGCCTTCTCAGCCTCGGCCCGGATCGCATCCGCCTGGATGGATCCGGTGTAGGTGTAGTTCACCAGGGTACCGCCCTTGAACTGAATGTCCAGCCGGACCCCGAAGATTAGGGAGCAGAGCAGAATCACCGCAGCCAGACAGCCGGAAATGATAAAATAGATTTTTCTATTTCCAATAAAGTCGAACTTTTTTCTCTCGTTCGCCATAATGAGAATCAATCCTTTCCTAATGGTGGGCTATGACAGGGCCGGCTGTCTTACTTCGCGCCGCCGTAGAGCCAGGGGCTCCGAAGGCCCTTGAAGCCGGACAGGGACTTGATCATCAGCCGGGCCGCAAGGACACTGAACAGGAAGTTCAGCACCACGCCCACCAGCAGGGTATAGCCAAAGGAATAGATTGCCCCTTGGGTTGCCGGGCCGAACATGAAGAACACCCAGGAGAGCATTTTTGCGAACAGGCTGCCCGGTGCGCCGAAAGCGCCCATCAGGATGATCGCCACGATGATGACCGTGACGTTGCCGTCAAAGATAGCGGTGAAGCCCCGCTGGAAGCCGGTATCAACGGAGGCGTCCAGGGGCTTGCCGCCCCGGAGCTCCTCCTTGATCCGCTCGGCGGTGATCACGTTGGCGTCAACGCCCATGCCGATGGAAAGGATGATGCCCGCAATGCCGGGGATGGTCAGAGTAAAGCTGTTGATGCCGGGCAGATAGCCGGAGATAGCGGCGATCATGCCGCCCACATGGCCCACCAGAGCGATGCAGGCCACAAAGCCGGGCAGGCGGTACATCACGATCATATACGCGCAGACCAGCACAAAGGCAATGATTCCGGAGAGGAGCATGGCCTCCAGCGCGCCGGCGCCCAGGGTGGGGGTAATGGTGCTGTAGGTGGCGGTTTCCAGCCGGAAGGGCAGCGCGCCGTCGTTGATCTTGTTTGCCAGGGTAGAGGCGGACTCGCTGGTAAAGTTGCCT
Source organism: Oscillospiraceae bacterium (assembly GCA_022791945.1). Lineage (GTDB taxonomy): Bacteria > Bacillota > Clostridia > Oscillospirales > Ruminococcaceae > Paludihabitans. The sequence continues at coordinate 7,029 of JAAVZY010000010.1, forward strand.
TCAATGATGGCATGTCCGTCTGTGATGGCCGCGTTGACCCGGGCGTTGGAGATCATCTCGTCATCCATCCAGATGGAGATGGTCCCGCCGGTGCCGTGAAGCTCAGTAGTTGCGTCGGCAAAGGCCTGGGTGCCGCTGGCGTTCATCTCCAGGCTGACATAGTGGACGTTGCCGCCGTTCTGGCTGACCTGGCCATAGAGGGCCCGGGCCTCCCGGACGTCCTGGCCCTCCAGGACGATTTCCCCGATGGGATGGCCCTCCTCGTCCACATCGGAGCCCTTGCGGAAGGTCAGCAGGGCGGTATCGCCCAGCTCCCGGATAGCGGCCTCGGGATCGAAGCTGTCGGAGCCCTCCTTCCAGGGAAAGCGGATGATGATTCGGCCGTTTTTGGTGTCGGCGTAGGCTTCATAGTCGGTAATATTTAAGGAAACCATCCGCTGCTTCATGACCTCGGCGGCGGTTTCGATCTGAGCCGCCGTGGCTTCCACACCCTCCTCCGGGGTGAAGGTTACGTCAACGCCTCCGCGGATGTCGATGCCCCAGCGGATATCATTGGTTCCCTTGATATAGACGATCCGCCGATCGCCATACATGGAGCTGATACCCGTAAAGGACAGGGCCGTAAAGACAATGATGAAAACCGCCACAAGAAAGAATACCGGTTTTGCTACTCGCTTCATGAACCTTGTTCCTCCTGATTGCCGTTCCCGGCAATTATTTTTGCAGCCCCCGCGCATATTCCTGTGCGGGGGCGCATTGATAGTGCTAATTATACGGGAATTTGCTGGAAAAGTCAAACTTTTTCTTCTGAACGCCGATCCAGCCGCAACAGAGACAGAGCCGGCAGCCGCGGAATGCGGCTGCCGGCTCTGCGTCCAAGCTCACGCCAGGAGAATGGATGCCCGCCAGCTCTCCAGGGCGTAGCTCCGCACGGGCTTTTCAGCTGTTGTAAGTCCCGCTTAGATTAGCGATGCCGCCAGAGACTGCGGTCTTTTTCCCGGAGGACGCCCGCCGCTCGTTCAGGAGGGCCAGGAACTTCTCCTGATCTGCCGGAGCAAGGGGCAGCTCCACCCAATCCCCGGTCCAGTCGGAGAGGTGCAGCCCGTTGGAAATGCTCAGCCCGTTGATCCCCTCATACCCGGGAGCCAGCAGAGGTTCTCCGTGCAGGATCGCATTGGTAAAGTTCTGCAGAATCCCGTTGTGAGCGGTTTCGGCGCCCTCGGGGAGCAGCTCGGTGCAGGTGTTCTCCGGTGTGGCAAAGCCCTCCTTGCTTTCAAAGCAGAAAACCCGCTCCGGCTGGGACAGCTCCCAGAAGCGCAGCTTCCCGTCCTCCCAGACCAGCTTGCCCTTATCGCCGGTAATCTCCAGGCGGTTGGTGCCGGGGCATTCGCCGGTGGTGGTGATGAAGGTTCCGGTGGCGCCGTTGGCGTATTCCGCATAGGCAGTCACCTCGTCCTCAACCTCGATGTTATGCCACTTGCCGTACTGGCAGACAGCCCGCACCCGGCAGGGCATCCCGAAAATCCACTGCCAGAGATCCAGGTTGTGGGGGCACTGATTCAGCAGGACGCCGCCGCCTTCCCCGTCCCAGGTGGCCCGCCAGGTGCCGGAATCATAATAGGACTGGGTGCGGTACCAGTTGGTGATGATCCAGATGCAGCGCTTCAGCTGGCCCAGCCGCCCGCTTTGGACATACTCCCGCATTTTTTGGAACAGGGGATTTGTCCGCTGGTTGTACATAATGCCGAAGACCTTGCCGGAGGCCTTAGCCGCCTGGTTCATCTCCTCCACCTGAGAGGTGTAAACGCCCGCGGGCTTTTCCGTAAGCACGTGGAGCCCCTTGGCGAAGGCCTCCACCGCGATGACCGGGTGGAGGTAATGGGGAACGGCAATGAGCACCGCGTCCACCAGCCCGGAATCCAGAAGATCCTGATACTTCTCAAAAACCGGGATGCCGGGCAGGTTTTCCTTTGCCCAGTCCTGTTTTTCCGGAGCAATGTCGCAGACCGCGGTCAGCCGCATCTCCTTAACGTCTCCCCGAAGAATCCGCCTGGAATGATCACTTCCCATATTGCCGATTCCGATAATGCCAATCCGTACTTCATCCATGTCTATTCATCCTTTCCGCGCCCCGTCTTCCTGCTTTGTGCAGAGAAGGGGACAATTTGCTGTTCAGGGTCGAAGGGCAAGGCCGCGAGACGCTGTCTCGCGCTCTGCCAAGGGGATTAAATCCCCTTGGAACCCGTAATTTTAAGGGCGAAAGGGGTTGGGGGTCAAGTCTGTACAGACTTCCAGCTTTCTGCCACGCAGACAGTCTGATTCCCGCAGTACGCTTTTTTCGTAAAGAAAAAAGCTCCTTCCTGCGTGCGGGATACTCCCTGTGCCGCAGAGAGTATGAGCGCAGCAGAACACGCTCGAGACTTTCTGCGTCGCACCTTCTGCGCCGCCTATGGAGATGAATTTTTTCTTTACGAAAAAATGGGTAGGCGGGCGATCGTCTCTGCGGGGAGTATCAGCGAGGCGGGGAGCAAAAAGTCTGTACAGACTTGCCCCCCTTGCCCTTAAAAAGACGGGAACCCAAGGGGACGCGTTTTCTTGGCAGGAGGCTCGCAGGGTCAAGGCCTGCGGCCTTGACCCTTGGGCAGAGCCCTCGAGGTCTTCGTGCAAACTTCCTAGAGCAGTCCTTTCAGCGCATCGCAGGCAGCGTCAAAGGCGTCTCCCTGGGTCGGGTAGCCGTACCGGTGCTTCAGCTCCTCGTCCTGGAGATTTCCCAGCCCCTGGAACACATGGAGATGAGGCTCCACGGTCAGCAGCCGGGTTTCCCCCTCCTTCCGGAAGGAGGCCAGCAGGCGGGGCAGCTCCCCATCCCCTTTCCCGGCGGGAACCACGCTCCCATCCTCCAGGAGAGCGTCCTTTACATGCAGGTAGTCCACGTAGGGGAACAGCTCCTCATAAATTTCTCCCGGACGCTCCCCGCACTGGATATAGTTCGCCGGGTCGAAGATGCCCTTCAGTCCTTCTCCCAGCTCCCGGTGGAGATCCAGCACCCGCTCCCGCCGATCGCCGTAGATCTCCTTTTCGTTCTCATGACAGCAGGAAACCCCGTTCCGCGCTGCGTAATCGCACAGGCGGCTGAGCCGTTCCAGCACCTGATCCCGGTACCTCCCCGGCTCCTCCCCCTTGGGGATGAAAAAGCTGAACATCCGGATCCGCTTGGTGCCCAGCGCCTTCGCCGCCGCTACCGCCCGGCGGAACCGCTCAAAATGAGGCTCGAAGTCCTCTGTAATGGAGATCTTTCCGATGGGGGAGGCAATGGCCGACACGCCGATCCCATTCTCCGACAGGAGGCGTCCCGTCTCCTCCAGCTCCGGATCGGTCAGGTCGATGACGCACCGGCCCTCCAGGTTCCGGATTTCCAGCAGAGGGATCCCGTTCCGCTTCAGGGCGGCTATCTGCCCCGCCAAATCCGGAGCCGCCTCGTCCGCAAAGGCGGAGAGAATAAAGTCGCTCATGGCGTTCGCTTCCTTCCTTAAAATTCCATGCCCGCCCGGAGCAGGTTGTCGTGGCTGATCCGCAGCTCGTCAAAGGGATCCTGGCCGTAGGTGTCGTCCTGCTCCACCATGGCGTATTCCACGCCCGCATTCCGGCAGGCCTCGAACAGCTCTTCCCAGGCAAGATTGCCCTCCATGACCGGAGCCGTCCGCCGCTCCTGGCCCACGATGGACAGATCCTTGAAGTGCATCACGTCAATCCGTCCCTTGAGCAGCTCCACCTGATGAGCGGGGCAGCGGCCTCCGTACTGGGTCCAGAACACATCCAGAATAAAGCCCCAGAGTTCGGGAGAGGTCTTTTCCGCCATCCAGTCAATCAGCAGCTTTCCCTGTTCCCGCTGATATTCATAGTAATGATTGTGGTAGTGGAGCTTCAAGCCGTTTTCCGCCAGCTCCCGGGCGGGACGGTCGTAGTCTGCCAGGAAGGCCTCCAGCCCGGCCAGGCCGTTCAGGTATTTCTGGGGCATACTGCCGATGCCCACATGCCTGCATCCCAGAGCCTTGTGCGCCCGGATGACCGCCTGTGTCTGCTCCAGGATCAGGGTAGGATTGGTGTGGGTGATGATAATGGAAATTCCTTCCTCGTCCGCCATCGCCCGGAGCCGTTCCGGCTCGATCTGTCCAAAGGCGGACACCTGAAGCGCCTTGTAGCCGATTTCCCGAAGCTTTTTCAGGGAGCTCCGGATTCCCTCCTCATCCTGACAGAAGTCCCGGATGGTATAGCCTTGTGCGCCGATGATCATGGGATTCTCCTTTCCGGCCGCCAGGCGGCCCGCTCATTTTGGTTCGGTGGTTTGTGGTTTGGAGTCTCTGGGTAAACGAGGGGCAAGGCCGCGAGACGCTGTCTCGCGCTCTGCCAAGGGGGCCTGGCCCCCCCTTGGATTCCCATTATTTTTTAAGGGCTTTTTAAGGGCGGAAGGGGTTGGGGGTCAAGTCTGTACAGACTTCCTTGCTCCTGCCACGCAGAGAGTCTGATTCACGCAGTACGCTTTTTTCGTAAAGAAAAAAGCTCCTTCCTGCGTGTGGGGTTACTTCCTGCGCCGCACAGGGTTTCTGCACAGCAGAACCCGCTCGAAACTCTTTGCATCGCAGTCTCTGCACCGCCTGTAGGGATGAACTTTTTCTTTACGAAAAAGTGGGTAGGCGGGCGATCGTTTCTGCGGGAAGCGTCAGCGAAGCAGGGACTGCAATTCTGCCCCCCATAACCCCAAAAGATGGGAATCCAAGGGGACGCGTCCCCGATGCGCCGCTAGCGGCGCATCTCAGAATTCGGCGAAGCCGAATTCCTAAGTGCGTTGTGAAACAACGCACTGCGGTGACTCGAGAGCAGAGCTCTCGAGGTCTTCCCCATACAACTGCGTGAGGCGAAGGGTCAGACGCCGGAGTAGGCGGAGAAGCCGCCGTCTACCGGGACGACGATGCCGGTGACGAAGCCGCTCTGGGCGGGATCCGCCAGCCAGTTCAGGGTGCCCAGGAGCTCCTCCGGCTTCCCGAAGCGGCCCATGGGGGTCTGGGAGAGAATTTTCTCCGTGCGGGGTGTGGGCGCTCCCTCAGGGGTGAACAGGAGCGCACGGTTCTGGTTGGTGACAAAAAAGCCGGGCGCAATGGCGTTCACCCGGATGCCGCATCCGGCGAAGTGCACTGCCAGCCACTGGGTGAAATTGGAAACTGCTGCCTTGGCGGCGCTGTAGGCGGGGATTTTGGTCAGCGGGCGAAAGGCATTCATGGAGGAAACATTGATAATCGAACCGCCCGCCTGGGTCATCTTCCGGGCAAATACCTGAGTGGTCAGGAAGGTGCCCAGAAGATTCAGATCAAAGACAAAGCGGATCCCCTCCGGCGCCAGATCGAAGAAGGAGGCCAGTCCGGGATCCTCCATTTCCTCCCTGGAGAAATACTCGCCGGAGGTGGTGCCCTTGGGATGGTTGCCGCCCGCGCCGTTGATCAGCAGGCTCCAGGGGCCCAGCTCCCGCTCCACAGCCTGGGCGGCTGTCTCCAGGCTGGCTTTGTCCAGCACGTTGGCCTCCAGCGCCAGGGCGCGGCCGCCTCCGGCGTTGATTTCGTCCGCCACCGCCCGGGCGGCGTCCAGATTCAGATCCAGCAAGGCAACCGGGCGTCCCTGACGGGCCAACTCCCTGGCAAAGCAGGAGCAGAGCACCCCGCCCGCTCCCGTGATAACAACCGTTTCGTTCATAGAATCGCTCCTTCTTAAAGCAGTGTCGCAGTCACTCAAAGATTACAGAATTTGAGGCAGGCTCTCAGACGGAAGCAGCCTCGAACAGCCCCGTCAGGTAGGCGGCGCCCAGGGCGCGGTCATACAAGCCATAGCCGGGACGGCCTGTCTCCCCCCAAATCATGCGGCCGTGATCCGGTCGGACGTGGCCGTCGAAGCCACCCCGCACAAGAGCGCGCACGATGGCGTACATATCCAGCGACCCGCAGGCCGTGGGATGAGGCGCTTCCTCGAAGCACCGGGGGCCGGTGATCCGAATATTCCGCAGGTGAACAAAGGGGATCCGGCGGGCGAATTCTTCTGCCATTCCGGGCAGATCGTTCTCCGGATTGGCTCCCAGGGAGCCGGTGCAGAGGGTCAGGCCGTTGGAGGGACTGTCCACAATGGAGAACATCCGCCGGACGCTCTCCGCTCCGGTAATGATGCGGGGCAGACCGAAGATGCCCCAGGGGGGATCGTCCGGATGGATCGCCAGCCGGACGCCCGCTTCCTCCGCCGCCGGAACGGTTTCCCGCAGGAAGGCCGCGAAGTTTTCCCACAAGCCTTCCGCGTCCAAGGTGGCGTAGCGGGCCAGGAGCGCCCGCAGTCCCTCCGGGGTATAGCTCTCGTCCCAGCCCGGGAGGGACAGTCCGCCCCTGGCGGGATCCATGGCCAGCACGGCGGCTTCATCATAAGCCAGGGCGTGGGAACCGTCCGGAAGGGCGCGGTTCAGCTCGCTCCGGAGCCAGTCGAACACCGGCATAAAGTTATAGCAGACTACCTTGACCCCCGCCTCCCCCAGGCGGCGGAGATTCTCGCAGTAGTTGGCGATATAGCGGGGAGCCTCCGGGCCGCCCAGCTTGATCTCTTCGTGGACGGGAACGCTCTCCACAACCTCGAATTCCAGGCCGTTGGATTCTGCCTGTTCCCGGAGGCGGGCGATGCTTTCCCGGCTCCAAACCTCCCCCACGGGAGTATCATAGACAGCAGACACGATTCCGCTCATTCCTGGGATTTGGCGGATGCTGGAGAGGGGGACGGGATCGTTTTCGCCGTACCAACGGAAGGTCATTTTCATTGGCTGCGTCATCCTTTCTGTTTGAAACTTGTATGTTTGATATGCGGATGATTGGGTTTGTGCGCCTGGGCAGGCGCCGGGGGTTTGCCCTACCCGGGCGGGGCCAATGCTTTTGTCCCGCCAAAAGCATTGGCTGAAAAGGCGGCTCAAGGGGAAGGGGAGCCAAGTTAGACTTGGGCAGAATTGTCTCCCCTTCCCCTTGAGAATCCTCTCCCCATCCTACGTCATCTGCTTCCTGCGTGTCGATCCTCTCTGCCGTTCCAATCGGCGTGTTCTCTGGGCGTTGGGATGAGACTTCAAGCCCCTCCCAGTCTGCGTCGAGCGGACGGGAGCTGGCGCAATATGCCTCCTTCGGCATATTGCTGCGGGGGTGTCTCCCAGGAAATATCTTCCTTCCCCCACTTCCGGCGTCCCGCTCGGTTTCATTTACAAAATCTCATGGAACTATCCAAAACGCGCAGGCGAGGAGGCTTCGTCTTTCCTCTGTTCAGCGAAGAATTTCCTTGCACCTATATGTACAAAATGCAGATTGCAGAAACCATAATACAATTTATATAGATTGCCTGAGAAAATTTCAGTCACAGCGGAGGGGCACTGCAGATCCGGATTCTGCTCTCAGACCACCAGATCCCGGCTGTTCTGATAGCAGATGCGCCTTACCAGCTCCCGGCCAGCCCCTTCCTCCAGCCGCCCCTGGGTCATCCACTCGCCCAGCAGACTGCACAGGATCCGCCGGAAATAGTCGTGCCGCGCATAGGATAGAAAGCTCCGGCTGTCGGTCAGCATCCCGGTAAACACCGCCAGATGCCCCGTCTGAGAGAACAGCTTCAGCTGCTCCTCGATTCCCGCCTGGTGATCGTTAAACCACCAGGCCGCCCCCAGGGTCACGCCCCGGAAGCTTCCGGCGGCAGTGGCCATGGGCAGATACATGGAGGGATTTAATGTATACAGAATCGTCCGGGGCAGGGCGTCCGCACGCTCCAGCTCATCCAGCAGGGAAACCAGCTCCCCAAGGGGAATGGGATCCCCCGCGCAGTCTCCCCCTGCGTCCGGCCCGATCTCCCGGAACAGCCGGGTGCTGGCATTCCGCTTCACTGCCAGGTGATACTGCATCACCATCCCCCGCTGACGGTATTCCTCCCCAAGGAACCGGTAGAAGTACCGCAGGAACCGCCGGTACTCCCCCAGGGACAGGATCTCGCCGTCCAGAGCCCGGCGCAGCAGTCCGGCTGCCTCCTCCCGGGTGCAGGGGGTTCCGTCCGGGAAGGCTTCGATCCCCACGTCGGACAGGCGGCACCCCAGCTCCTGGAAGGCGTCCAGCCGATTCCGGACCGCCTGCTCCAGGCTGTCCAGATCCCGGATGGGAGGCCCCGCCCGCTCCCCCAGCCGGTCTATATACGCCCGCCAGCCGGGAGCGCGAAGATTGACCAGGGTATCCGTCCGAAAGGCCGGGGTCACGCCCACGGGGAAATCCTTCAGCAGCCGGTGGTATTCCAGGGAATCCGCCGGATCGTCTGTGGTCACCAGCCGCTCCACGCCGGAGGCCTGGATCAGCTTCTGGGGAGAAAGCCGCTCCTCCCGGATCACCCGGCCAGCCTCCTCCCAAATTCCGGCCGCTGTCTCCCGGCAGAGGGGCGTATCAATATGGAAGTACATGGACAGCTCCATGGCGGTCCAGTCGGAAAGGGGATTCCCTGCCGCAAGGCCGATGCACTCCCCGTAGCGGAGAAATTTCTCCCGGCCGGGGGCATCCCCGGTGATGTACTGCTCCTCCACGCCAAAGGCCCGCATCAGCCGCCATTTGTAGTGATCCCCGCCCAGCCAGAGCTGGGCCAGATCTGTAAAGGGCTGATCCTCATAGATTTCCCTGGGGGAAAGATGGCAGTGATAATCCACAATAGGAAGGCTCCGGGCCTCCTGATAAAGCGAGGCTCCCGCCGGGGTGGAAAGTAAGAAATCCGGCCGCATGGGCAATGCTCCTTTCCGGGGCTGCGCCCCGCTGATGATATATTCTGTATGTCGGCTCCAGGGACGTTTCCGTCCGGCCCGCCGAATCAGCTCTGCGCCCAGGTAAGCGCCTGGAACCATTCTGCCAGCTCGTCAATATTGGCACCGTCATAACAGACTGTGATTTGACGGTCCCGGGAATAGCGGAACCCCAGGGCGATATAAACCTCTTTTGCTATATGCTCTCCTTTCAGCTTGCCGCTGTGCTGGAACCGCTCCGCAAGGGCAGGGCCTCCAGCCATGCGGTCATAGTGGGCTCATGTATGGTAATTTCCATTGAATCGCCGCCGCTGGAGCTATAAAAGACCGAGTCGCCAATGTCCGTCAGGGATGCCGGAAGCTCCACAGCTGTCAGGCTGGTACACTTTGAAAATGCCTCTTCCCCCAGTACCTGAAGGTTCTGGGAAAGGCGGACGCTTTTCAGATCCGGACAATCCCGAAAAGCTTTGGAACCGATTTCGGTCACCGAATCCGGAAGGGATACAGCGGTCAATGCCTCCAGAGAATGAAATTCTGTAACGGATGTGACGCCGTCCTCAATAATGACCTTGTGTACATGGTCGCTGGAGCCCCCCGCCGTTTTCACGCCGGCGCCCAGGTCGCAGGTACGCTCCATTTCCCCCTGGCCCTTGATCACGGCCACCTGATCCTTCAGATACCAGGAGATATTCTCTCCCATCTGTCCGCTCAGATCCGCGTTGTCTTCATTGATTTCGCTGAGAAGCGTCCTGTCGTCTTCTATATCTGCCCTATAAGAGCCTGCTCAGGATCTCTGCGCGGGTTGAAGGGCAAGGCCGCGAGAGCTCTGCCCTCGCGTCTCCGCGGTGCGTCGTTTCACGACGCACCTAGGAATTCGGCTTCGCCGAATTCTGAGATGCGCCGCCGGCGGCGCATCGTGGACGCGTCCCTTTGGAATCCCGTCTTTTTAAGGGCGGAAAGGGGGGCAAGTCTGCACAGACTTCCTTCTTCCTGCCACGCAGAGAGTCTGATTCCCGCAGAACGCTTTTTTCGTAAAGAAAAAAGCTCCCTTCTGCGTGCGTAGTACTTCCCTGTGCCGCACCAGGCTTCCTGCGCAGAGCACGCTCGAAGCTTTCTGCGTCGCAGTCTCTGTGCCGCACGCAGAGCTGAATTTTTTCTTTACGAAAAAATGGGTAGGCGGGCGATCGTCTCTGGGGAGAGTACCAGCGAGGCAGGGGCTGAAATCCAACACCCTATACTCCCAAAAAGACGGGAATCCAAGGGGAATCCCTTCCCCTTGGCGAGTGCTCGAGAGCAGAGCTCTCGAGGTCTTGCCCTCCAATCACCCGGAGATTCTGAATAGGCTCTAAGGGCTATTCTATCACAACCGCGCCGGAGGGAAAAGGCTTCTTTTGCTGGATACATTGCAAATATTGCTGTTTCTTACATCCGGAACAGGAAATATTTTACAAGCCGTGCTCCATGCAAAAAGAGGGATGCCTGGGCATACTATTTCCAGAAGCCCGGAAGCTCCGGGCAACGACCAACTAAGAAGCTGAAGAAAGAGGGAGCGCATCATGGCAGAGCTGAAGGGTACAAAGACGGAGGCCAATCTGTTGACAGCTTTTTCGGGAGAGTCCCAGGCCCGGAACAAGTACACGTATTTTGCGGATAAGGCCCAGGCGGAGGGCTACGAGCAGATCGCGGCGATCTTTCGTGAGACTGCGCAGAACGAGCAGGAGCACGCGCGGATCTGGTTCAATCTTCTTCATGGCGGCGTGGGCCAGACCGGTCCGAACCTGAAGGAGGCGGCCGCCGGCGAAAACTATGAATGGACGGAAATGTACGCGGAATTTGCCAAAACAGCCCGTGCGGAGGGCTTCGAGCGGATCGCGTTTCTGTTCGAGTCGGTAGGGAATATTGAAAAAGAGCATGAGGAGCGATATAAAGCCTTGCTTGCAAACGTGGAGAATCAGAAAGTGTTTGCCCGGCTGGAGATACAGGTATGGCAGTGCCGCAACTGCGGTCATATTTATGTAGGCAAGGACGCTCCAAAGATCTGCCCTGTCTGCGAGCATCCCCAGGCCTTCTTCCAAATCGCCCCCAAGAACTATTAAGAGGCTCTCTGGGGTATCGAAGGGAAAGGCCGTGGGGGCTCTGCCCCCACACCTCCGCCAAGGGGGCCTGGCCCCCCTTGGATTCCCGTCTTTGTTAAGGGCAAAGGGGGTGGGGGTTCAAGTCTGTACAGACTTGTTACTCCCTGCCTCGCTAATACTTCCTTCGTGGTCGATCGCCCGCCTACCCATTTTTTCTTTACGAAAAAAGCGTTCTGCGGGAATCAGACTATCTGCGTGGCAGGAAAAAGGAAGTCTGTGCAGACTTGACCCACCTTTTCCGCCCTTAAAAAAGCCCTTAAATTACGGGTCCCAAGGGGATTTAGATCCCCGATGCGCCGCTGGCGGCGCATCGCGGAGGCTCGAGGCAGAGCCTCGAGGTCTTGCCCCCTCACTGTAGCCCAGGGGTGGAAAAAAAGGGGGTTGCATTTTCAGTGGAGAACAGGTAATATATAGGCAATACCTTTGCCGTCCTTTTTATGGCGGCATTCCTGCAAGGAGGAATCGGAATTGAATCAACTGGAAGTAAGCTGCGGCGGCATCCGGCTGTCCTTCTCCCCGGACACCCTGCTCGCCCAGGTGGAAGCGCACGGCGTCTGCTGGCGCTGGGCTGACACCTACCGCCCCCGGATCGAAACCAACGAAGGGATTTTCTTCTTCTCCGATGCCCGCTCCGCGGAGCATCACAGCTGGAAGACCGGCCTCGGCCAGGGCATCCGCTCCACCTACCGGGGCTTCTCCAAAGCCGACGGATCCCGGACTGAATTCGCTTTTGAAACCGTCATCTGGGTGGAGGAAACCACCGGCAGCGTGTTCTTTGAGCTGCTCCCCCTGGAGGAGGACGGGCTCACCCTGAAAGCCGCCTACTGGCCCGGCCCAATGGAGTTTCAGTCTGACAGCCAGGATTGGTACTCTGTCCTGAACGTGCTCCAGGGCCTGATTCTGCCCAACAACTGGGAGAATCCCGTCTCCGCCGAAACCAACAAGATCAATTTCAACGGCCAGTTCTGCAGCACCGCCGCCTATATGCCCTGGTGGGGACAGATCCAGCCCGCCGGCGGCTATATGGCCATCAACGCCACCCCCTGGGACGGCGCCTACGCCATCGACCATCCGGCCAAGGGCCCCTACACCCTGGTAACCCCCCGCTGGCTGGAAAGCATGGGACGCCTGTCCTACCGCCGGATCTATGAGTACCGTTTCTTCCCCAAGTGCGACTACAACGATCTCTGCAAATCCTACCGGCAGTATGTAAAGGAAAAGGGCCTGCTGATTACGCTGAAGGAGAAGGCTGCCCGCTGCTCCCGTGTGGATAAGCTCATCGGCTCCGCCATTGTACATAAAGGCATCAAGGTTCACTGCAGCCCTTCCTCCCGGTATTACGACGCCTCCCGTCCTGATCTGATGGACAGCCTGGTGCCCTTCCGCACCCGCACCGAGCAGATGCGCCGCCTGAAGGAAGCCGGCCTGGAGAAGGTCTACCTTCACCTGGACGGCTGGGGAGATCCCGGCTATGACAACAAGCATCCGGACTATCTGCCCGCCTGCGAAGCCGCCGGCGGCTGGGAAGGCATGAAGGAGCTCTCCGACGCCATGGAGGAGTGCGGCTACATGTTCGGCGTCCACGACCAGTACCGGGATTACTACTTTGACGCGCCCACCTTTGACGAGAATTTCGCCTGCCGCAATCCTGACGGTTCCATTCCGGATCACGCCATCTGGGCAGGCGGGCGGCAAAGCCTGCTCTGCGCCTCTCAGGCCCCCTTCTATGTGAAGCGGAACTTTGAGGAGCTGTTCCGCCATGGCATCCATCTGGAGGCCACCTATCTGGATGTGTTCACCTGCAACGAGGGTGACGAGTGCGTCCATCCCTGGCACCGGATGACCCGGAAGGAATGCTTTGAGTATCGGAAGAGCTGCTTTGACTATCTCCTTTCCCGGGACATTCTTCCCAGCTCCGAGGAGGTTGTGGACTGGGCTATGGGCAGTCTGGTGTTTGCCCATTACGGACCTTATGATTATATGCTCTGCAAGCCGGACGCGCCCCGGAAGGGCGTTCCCACCCCCTTGTTCAACCTAGTATATCACGACTGCGTCATCCTGCCCTGGATGATGGACAAGGCGGAAAGCGGAGACTATATGCTGTACGCCCTGCTCAACGGCGGCGCGGCCTATCTGGACTGTGAGGCCGAGGATCTGGACGAGGAGATCCGCCGCTACCGCACCGTGGCAGAGCTTCAGGAAAAAGTCGCCAAGTGCGAGATGGTGAAGCACGAGTTCCTGGAAGGTGGCTTCCGCAAGGAGCGCGCTGTCTACAGCGACGGCACGGTCGTAACCATCGACCACGACGCTCAAAGCTGGACGATCGAGTAAAAGCCCGCACAGACCCAGCGCTCACTCAGACTTACGGGAACCCCAGGGGGCCGGCCCCCTGGGGTTCCCGTGGTTTTTGGGGGAGAGGGCCTGTCCCGCTGATACGCCCCGCGCGCACGAGGGAGCTTTTTTCTTTACGAAAAAAGCGGTCTGCGAGAATCAGGCTGCCTGCGTGGCAGGGAGGGGCAAGTCTGCACCGACTTTCCCCCAACCCCTTCCGCCCTTCAAAAGCCCTTAAAATAATGGGAATCCAAGGGGAATCCCTTCCCCTTGGCAGAGCGCGAGACAGCGTCTCGCGGCCTTGCTGCTATGAATACAGCTGCACTTTTCCAGTTCACTTGACATTTAGGACGAGGACTGGTATAATAATACCCTGCGGCTTCCTGTGACGAGCAGGGGTATGCCGTCAATCCTTGCTCCGGGCGACCGGGGCCATATGTCCAGAAGGAGGTGCTTTTACATGGCAAAACTGTCCGAGAAGTATGAGGCCGTAGTCATTCTGAGCCTGAAAAACGGCGAGGAAAGCGTGAAAGCGAACGTGGAAAAAATCACGGAGCTGATCACCGGCAACGCGACCATGGATTCTGTGGATGAGTGGGGCAAACGCCGCTTGGCTTATCCCATCGCCTATGAAACCGATGGCTATTATGTGCTCTACAGCTTCACGTCCGCGCCGAGCTTCCCCGCGGAGCTTGACCGGGTGCTCAAAATTACCGACGGTGTCCTGCGTTCCCTCATCACAGAAAAGCTGCCTGAATAAGGCCGCTGAAGGGAGAGACACCGTATGCTGAACAGAGCAATTCTAATGGGGCGGCTGACAGCGGATCCGGAGCATAAGCAAACAACCTCCGGTATCTCCGTAACCAGCTTTTCCATTGCCGTAGACCGGAATTTTTCCGGTCGGGACGGCAACCGCGCCACGGATTTCATCAACATTGTGGCCTGGCGTCAGACTGCGGATTTCATCTGCAAGTATTTCACAAAGGGCCGCATGATTGCACTGGAAGGCTCCATTCAAACCAGAAACTACGAGGACAAACAGGGCAATAAACGCACCGCTGTAGAGGTCGTGGCCGATCAGGTCTATTTTGCTGACAGCAAATCCGCCGATCGTCCCGCCGCCTCCAACTCCTTCCCCACTCCTGCCGCCGCTTTTAAAGAGCCGGAAAAGGGCGCCAGCTTCTCGGTTGGCGATTTCGAGGAGATTGATACAGACGACAGCGATCTGCCCTTCTAGTCCCCAATCGAACGGAGGGTTTATCTATGCCTATGGAAAGACCGGAAAGAGAAAGCCGTCCCCCCCGTCAGGGCGGAGCGCGTAGACCCCGCAAAAAGGTCTGCGCTTTCTGTGTGGATAAGGCTGAGCATATCGATTATAAGGACGTAGCCAAGCTGCGCCGTTACCTCTCTGAGCGTGCAAAGATCGTTCCGAGACGTGTTACCGGCACCTGCGCCCGTCATCAGCGGGAGCTGACTGTCGCCATCAAGCGTGCCCGGCAGATTGCGCTGCTGCCCTACGTAAGCGACTAAGTTCGCTGATCCCAAGCATCTTTGCGGCTGACTGCCGTTTCTGACACCCGCTGAAAAGCAGCAGCTTTTCAGCGGGTGTCATTTTTGTTTGCACGCCTTGCCCGTATAAACGATTCCGTGCGGGCACTTGTAAGATACAAGCCCTGCGTGGTAAAATAGAAAGAGCTTGTCCGAGACAGATCTTTTTGTAATATATTGTTATATCTATACAGAAAGGAAAGAGCGTCCCATGGAGGATATCAGATCTGCCCTTGCGGAACACGCCGCGGATTTTGCTTCGGAGCTTGGCCAGTGCCGCGCAGAGCTCGCAAAAGCGGTGAAGGGCAAGGAAGAGGTGATCAATCTCATCCTGCTTGCCATCCTGGCCCGGGGACACATCCTCCTGGAGGACATTCCCGGCGTGGGGAAAACCACCCTCGCCCTTGCGCTTTCCAGGGTGCTGCAGCTCACCTGCCACCGGGTACAGTTTACGCCGGACGTCACCCCCAGCGACGTGACCGGCTATACCATCTATCGAAAGCACAGCGATTCCTTTGAATTCCAGCCAGGAGCCGCGATGTGCAATCTCCTGCTGGCCGATGAGATCAACCGCACCTCCTCCAAAACCCAGTCTGCCCTTTTGGAGGTTATGGAGGAGGGCGCGGTCACCGTGGATATGCAGCGCCATGAGGCGCCCAAGCCTTTTACGGTGATCGCGACCCAAAACCCCGCCGGCTGCGCGGGCACACAGCTGCTGCCGGAATCCCAGCTGGATCGGTTCCTGATTCGGCTCACCATGGGGTATCCGGATCGGAAGGCGGAGATCGAAATCCTCCAAAGCAAGGGGGCGTCGGATCCTCTGGAGTCCCTTCGCCCCCTGCTCACTGCCCGGCGGCTGCTGGAGCTCCAGGAGGCCGCCGCCGCAGTATACACAGACGACAGCCTATATGAATATATGGTGGAAATTGTCTCCCGCACCCGGCGGCACGAGCTGATTGAGCTGGGCGTCTCCCCCCGGGGAACCATCGCCCTGCTGCGGATGGCAAGGGCGATGGCCTTGCTCTCCGGGCGGGATTACCTGCTCCCGGCGGACGTGGCGGCTGTCTGCCTGCCTACCCTGGCCCACCGGCTGATTCTGCGGACACGGGCCCGTGCCGCAGGAAAGTCCCCGGAGGATATTCTGACTGAAATTCTACAGTCCGTACCTGCTCCTAAGCTGATCTGAGTTGAAAAGGAGGCCTGCGCCGTGCCGAAGCAGCGGCTGACCTACCTGCTCCTGCTGCTGATGGCGGCAGTGTTTTACCTGTGCTTCCGGGACTATACGTCCTTTGCCGCTCTGGTGCTGGCGGCGGCGCTTCCGGCGCTCAGCTGGGCGATCACCCTGTTCTCCAGCCTGTGGCTGCGGTTCCGGCTGGAGACGCCCCGCTCCGTCACAGTCAGAGGGGGAGAACCCGGCGTTCTGCGGCTCTATGCAGTCAATAAGGGATTCCTGCCCATCACTGCGGCACGGGCGGTGTTCGTCCTGGAAAACGGGTTCGGCGGACTGCCGGAGCGGGAGGAGCTGATCGTTCCAATCGGCGGACGGAATACCACCCGGACGGAGCTTCGGATCCGCTCCGCCCACTGCGGGCGGCTTTCGGTGAGGCTGGAATGGATCCGCCTTTACGACTTTTTCTGCCTGCTTCCGGTGCCCAGACGCCTGAGGCTCCGAGAGGAGCTGACCGTCCTGCCCGAGCGCCTGCCTTGGGAGGGAAGCATTCACCTTTCCTCCAGGGAGGGGGACGGTGAGGAGTACTCCCCCTGGAAACGGGGGGACGATATCGCTCAAGTCTTCAATTACCATGAGTATCAGGCCGGGGATCGTCTGAAGGCGGTCAACTGGAAGCTCTCCGCCCGGCTGGATCGGCTGATGGTGAAGGAGGGCTCCCAGCCGCTGTCCCGGGCTCTGCGGATTGGGATAGAGCTGGCAGGCTCTCCCCGGCTTTCCCAGCTGGATTTGGCACTGGGTGCCTTTCGTTCCCTGGGAGAACAGCTGACCGCCCAGGCGCTTCCCTGTGAAGCGGCGTGGAAGGATGGCCTGCTCCGGCTGGAGCGGCCGGAGGACTTGGGAGAAGCCCTCTCCGGGCTGTACAGCTCCGGATCTTGCCAGCAGCCCTTGCTGCTGGAGCAGATGGCCGCCCAAGAGGGGCATTGTTCCTGCCTGCTTTATATCACGACCTTCCTTTCGGTGGAGGGGGTAGGGATGCTGAAGCAGCTCCGGGAGCGGATGCCGGTAACTGTGATCTATGCCGCCGGGGAGGGCGCAGCGGATCCGGGATTTCTCCGGCAGGAGGGCCTGCTCGGAGAGGAAATCCCACTGCTCCAGCTCTCCACCCTGGAAGATCTCACCCGTCTGGAGGAAATCTGACTTCCGGAGTCTCTGCGTGTTCGGAAGGTCAAGGCCGCGAGCTCTGTCTCGCGTCTCTGCGGTACGTCGTGAAACGACGCACCTAGGAATTCGGCTTCGCCGAATTCTGAGATGCGCCGCTAGCGGCGCATCGGGAAGGGATTCCCCTTGGATTCCCATTATTTTTAAAGGGCTTTTTAAGGGCGGAAGGGGTTAGGGGGAAGTCTGCACAGACTTCCGGCTTTCTGCCACGCAGATAGTCTGATTCCCGCAGTACGCTTTTTTCGTAAAGAAAAAAGCTCCCTCCTGCGTGCGGGGTATTTCCTGCGCCGCACGGGGTTTGCGTGTAGTAGAACCCGCTCGAAACTTTCTGCGTCGCACCCTCTGCCCCGCACGTAGGGCTGAATTTTTTCTTTACGAAAAAATGGGTAGGCGGGTGATCGTCCTTGCGGAGAGTACCAGCAAGGCAGAAACCGAAATTCTGCCCACCCATAACCCCAAAAAGACGAGTCCCCTTGGCGGACCTCGAGGCAGCGCCTCGAGGTCTTACGCAGAGACTCCGAACAGGGCCGGAAAGGAGGCACAGAGACGATGACAGAGCATAGCGGGATTGGGATTGAGTCGGCGCGGGTGTCGGTGAAGAGCCGGCGGGAACAGCCCTCCCTATTTGCGGAAAGCGTCGCTCTGCTGCTCTATATACTGGGCGGAATTCTTACCCTGCATTTTACGCTGCGGATGCCGCTGAATCTGCCGGCCTATGGGGCGGTCATTGCCGGAGCCGTGGCGGTCCCTTCGCTGCTCCACCTGAGACACCGGTGGAAAATCTGGCTCCTGCTCCTGGCGGGACTGGGGCTCGCTGGGGTCTTCTTCCGAAAGGAGCTTCTGCGGGGCGCTGCCATATTCCGCATGGAACTTATTGACGGGATCAATCGTTATTTTGGAACGCAGTTCTACGCGGAGTATATTCGGCGGGATGAGGGCGCGCTGACCGTCCTGCTGGTATTTGGGATCGCGTTCCTGTCCTGCCTGGTGGGAGCCGCCATCGTCGGCTGGCGGAGCAGCACGATCCTGCTCCTGGCGGAGCTTCCTTTGGGCTGGATCGGCGTGAACCTGCGGGACACGCCCCTGCTGTCAGGACTGGTGCCGCTGGCACTAAGCTTTTTCATGGTCTATGCCATGAGGTGCGCCAGCCTGGGAAACCGCACCCGGAAGCATTCCCGGCGGATCTGCTCCCCGGCCCAGTCCCAGGAAGCCGCCCTGAAAGGCTCCATGTCTGTACTGGCGATGGCCTTGACAGTATCTCTGCTGATCGGATTGCTGGTTCCCAGGGAGTCTTACACCTGGAATCAGCCCCTGCTGGAGCTGGGCCGGGAGCCGTACCTGAATCTGGACAAATTCACCCCCGACCGCCTGAGCGGCTCCACTGCCAGCATGGGCATCGGCGGAGGCCCTCTCGGACGGGCGGATCAGCTTGCGCCCCTGGGGGAACTTCACCTGCGGGTGGAGCACACGGACGCGGCCGTGCCCATGTATCTGCGGGGATACGTGGGAGGGGTGTACCGGGGGGATCGCTGGAGCGAGCTGGAGCCCGCTGCCTTCCAGGAGAATCAGGCGCTTTTTGACGCTTTCCAGCAGGCGGGGATACCTCCTGCGGCCCTCTCCGGGGCCTTTGCTGATTTCCTCAGCCAAAGCGAGCAGCCGCCCTCACTGAACACCATGCGGATCCGCAGAATAAACGCGGATTCCCGCTGGCTCTACCTGCCTTATCACGTTCGGGGCCTGCCGGAACAGGACGCCTGGGCGCCGGAGGACTTCCGAACCGAGGGGGCTCTGCGCTCTTTGGGGCGGGGCGACGGGTACACCCTCCGGGCTTACATCTATCCGGAGGGGGAGCTGCTCCGGGATGGAGCCGCCCTTTGGGAGCAGTATCGCCAGTCCGGCGGGGAGGGCGCGGCGCTCCAGGAAGGGTATGGCGCGTTTGTCCGGGAGTGGTATACCCGTTTGCCGGAAAAGGGACTGGGGCGTCTGCGGCAGGAGTATACTCCCGAACGGATTCAGGGGCTTTCCCCAGAACAGCAGGCGGCTGTGGTACGGCAGGGGCTGTCCGGCTGCCGGTATGACACAGCCCCCGGAAGGACGCCCGCCGGCGCGGATTTCGTAGAGCATTTCCTCTATGAGAGCCGTCGGGGCTACTGTATGCACTTTGCCTCGGCCGCTGTCCTGATGTTCCGGGCCATGGGCGTTCCCGCCCGGTATGTGGAAGGATATGTAGTCCGCCCGGAGGATTACCAGGGGCATCAGGCGGACATCTACGATCGAAACGCTCACGCCTGGCCGGAAATCTACCTGGAGCCTTATGGCTGGGTGCCAGTGGAGGTCACTCCCGGAGCGGATGGTGCGCTGACTGCGGAACCGGAAGAAGACGCCTCTCCGGAGCCGCCCGCTTCTGTCCCGCCGGAGGATATCCCGCCGGAAGACACGGCGTCCTCTGCGGAAACCAGCGGAACGGATTCCAGCGGAGCACAGCTGGAGTCCCAGGAGGGAGAAGGAGATCGCACACCCGCGTCCTCCGGGGCGGAGGACGCCCTTCCGGAGGAGAACAAAGGGGAGGAACAGACTGCCGAGGCCCTGCCGGACTGGCTGAGCCGGCTGCTGCTCCTGTCCGGCTGTATACTGGGCCTCCTGCTGTTGACGGGAGCGGGCATCCTGCTCCGGCGCAGACTGCTGCTGAAGCGGCGGGAGCGGCTGTTCTCCCAGCGGAATCGGAATCGGGCGGCTCTGGCAGTCTATGCTTACATTCTGCGGCTGTTGGAGGAGGAGGGGCTTTGGCCCGGTCACCTGTCCCCGGCGGACTTTGCCGCTCAGGCGGCACAGGATCCCCTGGCAGCGGCGGCGGAAGAGGGCTTTGGCATGGAGCAGGCCGCAGCTCTGGCCCTGGAGGCCCGGTTCAGCGGGCGGCATCTTTCCGGGGAGAGGCTGGAGGAGCTCACTGCCTTTGCCGAACGGTTGGAGCGCATCTTATATCAGGCAAGGAAACCCCTGGGGAGGCTGTGGCTTTACTGGATTTCGCCCTTGATTTCCCTCAAGCCGTCCCACGGCAAAGATTCTCATGATTCTCACGAAAGGAAGCGTCCCAAAACAGCGGGAACGCATTGGACAGAATAATGGAAGCAATTCGGAACAGCGTCAAAGCAATTATCATTCAGGACGGAAAAATCCTTCTGGAGCGGATCGAAAAAGGAGGCGGGGCGCCTTTCTATATCCTTCCCGGAGGCGGGCAGCAGAGCGGGGAAACCTTCCTGCAAACCCTGCGCCGGGAATGTCAGGAGGAGATGGGAGCGGAGGTTTACCCGGGAGAACTGGTCCTGATCCGGGAATACATCGGCCGCAACCATGAATTTGCCCTTCAGGACGCGGAGGTGCATCAAATTGAGTATATGTTCCTGGCGGAGCTGAGAACGCCTCCCAACCAGGCGCGAGCTACCGAAACGGACTACGGACAGGCCGCCGTGGAGTGGATTTCCCTGCGGGATCTGCCCGAAACCAACGTATACCCCAGGATACTGAAAACCGCAGTCGGCCTTACCGGCAAAATTCTCCCCCCCGTTTACCGGGGAGATACCAACTAGATGCCCCCGGTTCACTGAGGGGGAAGACCTCGAGGGGCTCCGCCCTCCGAGCCTCCTGCCAAGGGGACGCGTCCCCTTGGATTCCCGTCTTTTTAAGGGCGTAGAGGGGGCAGGGTTCAAGTCTGTACAGACTTTTTACTTCCTGCCTCGCTGATACTCCCCGCAGAGCCTGTGAGTATTACGCTCGAGATTTTCTACGCCGCAGGAGGTCCCCCGCACGCAGGAGGGAGCTTTTTTCTTTGCGAAAAAAGCGTACTGCGTGAATCAGACTCTCTGCGTGGCAGTGACTCGAAAGTCTGCACAGACTTGACCCACCCCTTTTCCGCCCCTAAAAAAGGCCCTTAAAAATAATGGGAATCCAAGGGGAATCCCTCCCCGATGCATCGTTTCACGACGCACCGCGGAGACGCGAGGCAGTGCCTCGAGGTCTTGCCCTTCCGAACACGCAGAGAGCCTGAACGGGCTTATGCTTCGGCGCTGTGACGCGAAAGGAGCGAGTGAAATGGCAGCAGCTGCAGGCGCATTGATAGCGGCGCTCCTGTTTCTGATGGGAGCGGTGTTCTGTGTATCTGGAATATTGGTGTATATCCTCTGCCGGATGAATCGGCGGGGGCGGCCCTGGCGGAAACGATATATTGTCATATCCCTGTCGCTGGCGGGAGCGGGGCTGCTTTTGACACTCCCGCTCCTAGCGATACGGCTTCCCGGCGCTTTCAGCCATACGGACTACGGTGAAAACGCCTATCTTTATCATGAAGGTCCTAAAGCTCATATCGAATACCAGGGCGAACAGTACTACAGCGTCGGGGGCGCGCTGTCCCTTCAGGAGGGGGGCCGCTTCCGGCTTGATCATTCCAGGATAGAGGAAGGGGAGGCGATTGCCAGCGTGAAGGACGCTGCGTACCGGGAATACGCTCTGTTGTTCCGCCTGATGGAGCTGATTTTCGGCGCACAGGATCACGGCGCGCTCCGCCGGGTGGAGAATCCCGGCGGGGAGGGGATTCTCCTGTGCGGGAACGGGCTCTACTGCCGTGAGCCGCAGCTGACCGCCATTTTGGAACAGTACAGCCAGTCCCCGCCGGATACGTTCCCCTATAACGTGCTGATTCCAAGCGAATGATTCCGCGCGGCAGGGGGGAAGAAAGCCCCCGCGGGCCCGCCAGGTGTTCACAGGCAAAATATTTCAAAAAAGAATCAAATTTTCACTGGACAAAAGCGTGAAAGAGGCTATAATGAAAGAAACGCTTTCTTCCTCAAGGGAAGGGGGCTGGCCAATCCAAATTCTGCAATCTCCTGAAAGGAAATCGTCTATGCTGAAAATCGGATTCATTGACTATTACCTGGACGAGTGGCACGCCAACAACTACCCTGCCATGATCCAGCGCCTGACCCCCGGCCGCGCTGAGGTGACTGCCGCCTACGGAAAGATCGCCTCCCCCAAAAGCGGTGTAACCTCTGAGGACTGGTGCGCCAAAATGGGAGTCTGCTGCTGCGCTTCCGCCGCGGAGCTGGTGGATTCCTGCGACTGCATCGTGGTGCTCTCCCCGGATAATCCGGAAATGCACTGGGAGCTCTGCCAGGAAGCCCTTTCCTCCGGCAAGCCGGTGTTTGTGGACAAGACCTTCTCTCCGGATGTCAAGACTGCCCGGGATCTGTTCTCCCTGGCGGAAAAGCATCACACGCCCATGTACTCCTGCTCCTCCCTGCCCTTTGCCGGCGAGCTGGCAGAGCTGCCCGAGGGAGAAATCGATTTTGTGGACGCCTGCGGCCCCGGCCACGACGCCAACTACTTTGTACATCAGTTTGAGCCTGTGGCCGCTCTCACCGGCTGGAAGGCCCTGCGCCTGCTCTGCCTGCGGACAGCGGGCACCTGCCACTTTGATATTGAATTCGAGGGCGGTAAGCGCGCTTCCTTCTCCCTGCTGGGAGACGAGGGCGCCTACAGCCTGACCGTCCGCTACACGGACGGACGGGTCCGCGCCATTCCGGAGATGACCGGCTTCTTCGATCGGTTCATCGTGGAAATGGTCGGCTTCTTTGAAACCGGCAAGACCCCTGTACCGGCAGACCGCACCATCCATGTCATGGCCATGATCGAGGCCGGACAGAAGGCAATGGCCGCCCCCGGTACCTGGGTGGAACTCTAAGAGCTTCTCTGCGTGTTCGAAGGGCAAGGCCGCGAGACGCTGTCTCGCGGCTCTGCGGTGCGTCGTTTCACGACGCATCGGGGAGGGATGCCCCTTGGATTCCCATTATTTTCAAGGGCTTTTTTAGGGGCGGAGAAGGGGTGGGGTTGAGTCTGTACAGACTTCTGGCTTTCTGCCACACAGACAGTCTGATTCCCGCAGTACGCTTTTTTCGTAAAGAAAAAAGCTCCCTCCTGCCTGCGGGGTACTTCCTGCGCCGCACAAAGCCGGACTTTGCAGCAAGTATCAGCGAGGCAGGGACTGCAATTCTGCCCCCATGACCCCCAAAAAGACGGCAATCCAAGGGGACGCGTCCCCGATGCGCCGCTAGCGGCGCATCTCAGAATTCGGCGAAGCCGAATTCCTAAGTGCGTTGTGAAACAACGCACTGCGGTGACTCGAGGACAGCGTCCTCGAGGTCTTGTCCTTCCGAACACCCGGAGATCTCCAACAGGCTCTGAGGCACATTTTCTCTCATTTGTTCTGCAACAAAAAAATACAGAAGGGAACTGTCAGCTATGAAAATTCAAGTCGCTGTTATCGGCTGCGGCAACATTGCCAACAACGCACACATTCCCAGCTACATGGCCAACGCGGAGGCCGAGATCCGCTACTTCTGCGATATCATTCCGGAGCGGGCCGAGGCCGCTGTGGAGAAGTACGGCTGCGGCAAGGCCATCACCGACTACCACGAAGCCCTGAACGATCCCGAGGTGGTTGCTGTCTCCGTCTGCACCCCCAACAACGTTCACAGCCAGATCTCCATTGACGCTCTGCGCGCCGGGAAGCACGTTCTCTGCGAGAAGCCCGCCGCCCGCACCTATACCGAAGCTCTGGAGATGCAGAAGGTTCAGCATGAAACCGGCAAGACCCTGAACATCGGCGTGGTCAACCGCTTCAACGACGGCGTCAACCGGATCAAGAAGATGATCGACGACGGCGATCTGGGCGAGATCTATCATGTTTATGTGAGCTTCCGCGCGGGCCGTTCCATCCCCGGCCTGGGCGGCGCCTTCACCACCAAGTCCATCGCCGGCGGCGGCGCGCTCATCGACTGGGGCGTTCACTATCTGGATATCGTCATGTACTGCTGCGGCGATCCCGCTCCCAAGACTGTTACCGGCGAAACCTTCTGCAAGCTGGGCAAGGATATCGCCAACTATGCGTACACCGGTATGTGGGCAGGCCCTCCCGACCTGAACGGCACCTATGACGTAGACGACTCCGTAGCCGCTCTGATTCGTACGGAAGGCCCCGTGATCACCGTTCACGGCGCATGGGCTCAGAATATTCTGGAGAACGAGCAGTACATCGACTTCATCGGCGACAAGGGCGGCATCCGGCTCCAGTACGGCCAGGGCTTCACCTACTACACCACCAAGGATGGAGCGCTCATTACCAGCACCCCCGACTTCAAGACCACCAGCCATTTCCAGAACGAGATTGACGCTTTCATCCGCTGCGTCCAGACCGGCGAGAAGCTGGCTTCTCACATCGACACCGCTGTTATCACCTCCAAGCTGATGCAGGCGGTCTACGATTCCTCCGAGCAGCATCGGGAAGTCTCCTTCGAGGACTAAGCCGGTTCCTTCTTCCATCATTTCGTCCCCGCGGCGCGCCCCAGTGCCGCGGGGATTTCCTTATGCAAACTATTTTAGAGCCTGTTCAGGATCTCTGCGTGCGTGGTCGGGCAAGACCTTGGGGACGCTGTCCCCAAACCTCTGCCAAGGGGGGCCAGGCCCCCCCTTGGATTCCCATCTTTTTGGGGTTATAGGGAGCAGGATTTTGATCCCTGCCTCGCTGATATTCCCTGCGTGGCCGATCGCCCGCCTACTCATTTTTTCGTAAAGAAAAAATTCAGCCCTGCGTGAATCAGACTCTCTGCGTGGCAGGAGTAAGGAAGTCTGTACAGACTTGACCCCACCCCTTTTCCCGTCCTTCAAAAGCCCTTAAAAAGATGGGATTCCAAAGGGACGCGTCCCTTTGGCGGAGCTCGAGGCAGAGCCTCGAGGCCTTTCCCTTCTGAACACCCGAAGATTTTAAACAGGCTCTTAGAGAGATTGAACGAGGGAGATACCCTGCCGGAAGCAGGGAAAAAGCGTGCGGCAAGCCTTGCAATTCCCTGCGGATCCCTGTATAATCTGATCGAATAGAGGTGTTTTGATAATGGCACAATGCAAGAACTGCGGCAGTGTTCTGCCGGACGGAGCGGCCTTTTGTAGCAGCTGCGGAGCTTCGCAGGCGCCTGCGGGAAAGCGCTGTCCCATCTGCGGGGCGGAAGCGCTCCCGGAGGCTTTCTTCTGTGGAAGGTGCGGGAACAGTCTGAACGCGCCCCCTGTTGTCCAGCCCGTTCCGGCAGCGCCGTATCCTCCCCAGCCGCCCCGGATGCAGACCGTCCAGCCCCCTGCTCCCCCGCAGACGCCGTTCCCTCCGCCCCAGCCGCTTTATCCCCGGACAGTGGGCGCGTCTACCGGCGGGCTGACTGTCTACGCAATCATTTGCCTGCTGTTTCTGTGTACGCCCGCGGGAATTGTGGCTTTGGTGTACGTCTCCAAGGCCAACAGCGCCGCCACTCCCCAGGAGGCGCAGGCCATGGTGAAAAAAGGCTTCCTAGCCTGTAATATCGGGCTGATTGTAATGGTTGTGCTTGTCGCCGTGTTCATCGCCGCTGCATTCCTCGCGTAACGCTCCCGCAAAGGAGCCCGGAGCGCGGCTCCGAACCGGATTCCGCAGGAGCGAGCGCTTTTCCTTGCACCAAACTGGAAAGCGGCCGGGAATCCAAGGGGACAGCGTCCCCGGGCGCTTGTCTTCCCGACCACGCACGTATAAGAAAGGATGACTGCAATGTTGGCAAAGCCTTCAAAAGCACAGCTGGAATGGCACCGCATGGAGCGGAGTATGTTCGTACATTTTGGGCCGGCGGCTTTTCTTGGGAAGGAGTACGACGACTGCTCCTATCCGCTGGATCAGTTCAATCCCGCGCAGCTGGATACGGAGCAGTGGTGTCAGGCGGCCCTGTCCTGGGGCGCCGGGATGATCATCCTGGTGGCCAAGCACTTCGGCGGCTTCTGCTGGTGGCAGACGGACACCACCGAATACAGCGTAAAAAACACCCCCTGGCGGAACGGAAAGGGCGATCTGCTGGCGGAGCTGTCCGCCTCCTGCCAAAAGCACGGCCTGAAGCTGGGCGTCTATATCTACCCAGGCGACGAAATCCACAGCGTGGGCAACGGCGGCAAGGCCAAGGATCCCGCCTATCAGGAAACCTATAATCAAATCTACCGGCAGCAGCTCACCGAGGTGCTCACCCGGTACGGGGAGGTTGCCGAGGTCTGGTTTGACGGCTCCTGCGCCATCCCCATGGAGGATATCCTCCAAAAGCACGCGCCCGATGCCCTGGTCTTCCAGAGCCCCTGCTGCTCTGTCCGTTGGTGCGGAACCGAGCAGGGCTGCCTGCCCCTCAACGCCTGGAGCACCCTGAAGGAATCTGACCGGCGCTCCGGCGTTGCCACCGTGGTGCAGAGCGATCCCAACGGGGACGCCTGGGCGCCTCTGGAGGTGGACACCACCCTGTACGATCATTTCTGGTTCTGGAGCCCTTCCAATACCGCCAAGCGGAAATCCCTGGAACACCTGATCCGAATTTACTATCAGTCCGTAGGCAGGGGCGGCGTGCTGCTTTTGAACTCCGCGCCTACCACCACCGGCCTGATCGACGAAGCCGATATGGCCCGCTACCGTGAATTCGGGGCGGAGCTGTCCCGGCGGTTCGGCTCCCCCCTGGGGACCGCCTCCGGCGAGGGAGAGGAACTTCTGCTGGAGCTTCCCCCGGAGACGCCGGTCAACCATGTCCGCGTCAAGGAGGAGATCCAGGAGGGCGAGCGGATCCGCGCCTACCGCCTGGAAGCCCGGACCGGACAGGGCTGGACTCTTCTTGCCCGGGGAGAGCATCTGGGAGCCCAGAAGCTATTTGTATTTGAGGATATCCGGACAGACTGCATCCGCCTCACGGTGGAGAAATCCGTGGAAACGCCCCTGATCCGGGAGCTGTCCGCCTTCCGGGTGGAGGCGGCGGATCTGCCTGAGCTGATCGCCGCCCAGCAGGAGAACGTGCTCTCCTATGATCCTGTCAGCGGAGGCTGGATCTCTCTGGAGCAGGGGCAGGCTGCAGGCAGCTGGAAAAAGGAAGCGTTCTGTCAGGGAGAGCTGGAGCTGACCCTGGACATCAGCGGGGCGGTCCCCCAGCCGGGGCAGTACGCCATTTCCTTTGTGAACGAGGAAGGGGAAGCGGAGCTTCTCTCCCTGACCGCCATCCTGGACGGAGACGAGGCTGGTGAAATGCTTTCCAGCACTCAGAAAGGCTTCTGCCTGACCCGCACCGGCGCGGTGGTTCCGGGAAAGAGCAGCTCTGTCCTGAAGGCTGTGCTGAAGGGCGCCTCCAACGGCACCGTCTATGTGAAGCGCCTGGTGTAGGCAGGGGACGCCCGCATTCTTTGGACAGAAAGGAAGGAATCTGATGAAAAAGCCGAATATCCTGCTGCTGCACGGGGATCAGCACCGCTGGGATTGTCTGGGGTGCTATGGGAACCCCGATGTCAAAACCCCACATATAGACTGCCTTGCGGAGGAGGGGACCCGCTATACCAATCATTTCACTGTTTATCCGGTCTGCACCCCCTCCCGGTATTCCCTGTTCAGCGGCCAGTATGTGCATCAGCATTCCGCCTGGACCAATCAATCCACCCTTCCGGCGGGCACGGCTACCTTTCCCCGGCTGCTGCGGCAGGCCGGCTGGCACACTGCGGCGGTGGGCAAGATGCACTTCACCCCTACGTATCTGGACGTAGGCTTTGAGCGGATGACCCTCTCGGAGCAGAACGGGGAAGGCCGCTTCGAGGACGATTACCACACCTGGCTGATGGAGCAGGGGCGGATCGACGCCATCGATCTGACGGATCAGGTGGATGCTCACCGGCGGCGGGCCGGCCGGCGCTACTATGACCACTTTGGCGCCTTTGAGTCGGATCTTCCCCAGGAGCTGCATTCCACCTCCTGGATTACCAGTCAGGCGCTGAAGGAGATCGGCTCCTGGGATCCCCAGGGCGGGAATCTGCTGATGGCGGGCTATATCAAGCCCCATCATCCCTTTGACCCGCCCGCCCCCTACAGCACCATGTACGATCCGGCGGCACTGCAGCTCCTGCCTGGATATACGCCGGAGGTCCCGGCGGGGGACTTTGCAAACCATCATGGTTTCTTTGATCACCGCACCCTGACCGAGGAACGTCTCCGGCACATTATGGCCATGTATTACGGGACAATCACCCAGATTGACACGCACATCGGCGAAATCCTGGCACTTTTGAAGGAAAAGGGCATGTACGATGACACCATGATCATCTACACCAGCGATCACGGGGAATATCTGGGCTGTCATCATATGCTGCTGAAGGGCAATTATCTGTATGATCCACTGGCCCGGATCCCGCTGATCATCAAGTATCCCAAGGGGATGGAATCCGTGGGCAGGGATGATCGGCTCAGTGAAAACATTGATTTGTGCGCGGCGATCCTCTCCGTCTGCGGGATCAGGCCGGCGGACACCATGTGCGGGCTGGATCTCCGGTCGGAACAGCGGCGCTCCAGCGTCTTTTCCGAGGGGCAGTATGGGACGGACGCCTGCCCCCGCCTGGGGTACATGCTCCGCTCCCGGCAGTATAAGCTGCTGGTGAACGGCTCCATGGAGGACGCCATGTTCTTCGATCTGGAAAAGGATCCTCTGGAGCTGCGCAATGAGATCAGCAACCCTGCCTACAGGGAGGAGATCCGGCAGCTTCAGCGGGATCTGGTGGATCGGGTGCTCTTTTCCGGCGGAGGAAAAAATCACCTGGACGTTCAGGCTCCTCAGCTGCGGGAGCCCGCTTCCCTGGCGGAGCGCTCCCGGGCGCTGCAGGCGTATATTCACGACCGGATAGGGCAGGCAGAAGGATGGATGGACTGAGGAAAGGGCGGCTGTATGACTGTATGATGGCAAGACGGGACAAAACGAATTATTATTTGGATATCGCCCAGGCGGCGCTGGAGCGGGGGACCTGTCTCCGCCGGAATTTCGGCGCGATCATTGTTCAAAACGACGAGATTGTTTCCACCGGCTATGCGGGCGCGCCCAGGGGACGGGTCAACTGCTCCGACCTGGGCTGCTGCACCCGGGAGCAGCTGGGGATTCCCAGGGGAGAGCGGTATGAGCTCTGCCGCAGCGTTCATGCGGAAGCCAACGCCATCATCTCGGCCTCCCGGAGCCAGATGATCGGGGCGGTGCTCTATCTGGTGGGCGTGGACTATCAGACCGGGGAGCTGGTGCCGGACGCTTCCTCCTGCGCAATGTGCAAGCGCATGATCATCAATGCCGGCATTTCCCAGGTAATCATCCGCCGCACCCCTGACGAATACGCCACTGTGGACGTCCAGAAGGAATGGATCGAGCAGGACGACTCCATTACCGGCATTCGCGGATACTGAGCGGCGGAAGAGCTCGAGGGCAGAGCCCTCGAGCTCCTGCCAAGGGGGCCTGGCCCCCCTTGGATTCCCGTCTTTTTAAGGGCGTGGAGGGGGTGGGTTCTAAGTCTGTACAGATTTTTTACTCCCTGTCTCGCTGATACTCCCTGCGTGGTCGATCGCCCGCCTACCCATTTTTTCGTAAAGAAAAAATTCATCCCAGCAGGCGGCGCAGGGACTGCGACGCAGACAGTCCCGAGCGTGCTCTGCTGCGCACATACCCTGTGCGGCACGGGGAGTACCCCGCACGCAGGAGGGGGCTTTTTTCTTTACGAAAAAAGCGTCCTGCGGGAATCAGACTGTCTGCGTGGCAGAGGGAAGGAAGTCTGTACAGACTTGACCCCACCCCTTTTTCCGCCCTTAAAAAGCCCTTAAAAAATAACGGGAATCCAAGGGGAATCCTTTCCCCTTGGCGGAGCTCGAGGCAGAGCCTCGAGGTCTTGCCCGACCACGCAGACAGGCTTCATCAGAGGGGAGGAAGGTGTCGTTTGCGGGTTTTGATTGTGGAGGATGAGCCTCGGCTGGCAGAGGCTCTGACACAGCTCCTTTCGGAGCAGAAATACAGCGTGGACGCGGTTCATAATGGCCGGGACGCTTTGGCCTACGCGGCCAGCGAGCTTTACGATGTGATGATCCTGGATGTGATGATCCCGGAACCGGATGGATTCCAGGTCGCGCGCCAGCTCCGGCGGGACAAAAATCCCATCCCGATCCTGCTGCTCACCGCCAGGGACGAGCTCACTGACAAGGTGAAGGGCCTGGACTGCGGAGCTGACGACTATATGACCAAGCCCTTCGCTCCCGAAGAGCTGATGGCGCGGGTAAGGGCGCTCTCCCGCAGGCAGGGGGATGTGATTCTGGAGGAGCTTTCCTACGGGGATCTCCGGCTCTGCCTGGACACCTGCGTCCTTTGCTGCGGGAGCCGGTCGGTGCATCTGGGCTTCAAGGAATTCGAGGTGCTCCGGCTTCTGATGGCGCATCCCCGTCTCATCCTCTCCAAGGAGGAGCTGATCCTGCGGGTCTGGGGAGCGGACTCCGGCGCGGAGGACAACAATGTAGAAGCGTACATTTCCTTCCTGCGGAAAAAATTCGCCTATCTTGGCTCACAGGTGCGGATCGGCGCTGTCCGCAGGATGGGCTACCGTCTGGAGGGCGAGACATGATCCGCAGGCTCCGCCGGAAATTCATCCTGATCAATATGTCCCTGGTCTTTGCGGTGCTGCTGGTGGTATTCGCCGCGGTCTGCTATTCCAGCTACCGAAGGCTGAGGGAGGAAAGCTTTCGGGCTATGGAGCTGATTCTTGCGGAAGAGAGCGGCCCCCTGCGCCTTCGGGGGGAACCGCCTTTCCTGAAGAAGATGCCTGTACCGCCAGCGGCTGTTTTCTCCGTATTTCTGGACCAGGAGGGGAATCTGCGGGCTGTTGAGCAACGGTTCCTGGAGGTGACGGAGGACTTTGCCGCAGAGGCGGCGGAGCAGGCCCTGGCGCGCCCGGAATGGAGCGGTTCCCTGGGAAAGCTGGGGCTTCGCTATCTGAAACGGCAGTCGCCGGAGGGACTGCGAATCGCTTTTGCAGACACCTCCCTGGAGCGAAGCTCCATCCTCCATCTGATCACCACCTCCCTGCTGGTGGGAGCAGGAGGGATGGGCGCTTTTTTCTTAGTCAGCCTGTTTCTCGCCCGGTGGGCGCTGCGGCCTGTGGAACGCGCCTGGGAGCAGCAGCGCCAGTTCCTGGCGGACGCCTCCCATGAGCTGAAAACGCCGCTGACGGTGATCCTGGCCAACACCAGTATCCTGCTGACCCATCCGGAGGAGTCCATCGATTCCCGCCGCAAGTGGATCGAGAACACCCGGGCGGAAGCGGCTCGGATGAAGGAGCTGGTCAACGATCTGCTCTTTCTGGCCAAGTCCGACGCCCTGCGGGAACCGGCGCCCCATACCCGAATCAGCCTGAGCGACGCGGCCTGGAGCGCCCTGCTCCCCTTTGAGCCGGTGGCCTTCGAGCGGGGCGTGTCGATCGAGAGCGAGATCCAGCCGGACGTCCTCCTGCTGGGGGACGCCGCCCAGCTTCAGCAGCTGGCCGCCATCCTTCTGGACAACGCCTGCAAATATGCGGGAGAGGGCGGCCAGGTGTCCTTTCGGCTGGAGCGTCTCCCGGCGCTGGCCCGGATTCAGGTGCGCAATACCGGCGCGCCCATCCCGCCGGAGCACCTGCCTCACATCTTCGACCGGTTCTACCGGGCGGACAGCGCCCGTACGGCCTCCGACGGCCCCGGCGGCAGCGGGCTGGGCCTGGCCATCGCCAAGGCGATCACCGAGCAGCACCGCGGCCGGCTCTGCGCGGAAAGCTCCCCTGCCGGTACGGTCTTTACGGTGACGCTGCCCCTCCCGGGCAAGCCGCAGAGCGGCGGAAAGAACCATCGCGCCTGTCAGCGCTCGGAGGCTTAGCTCCCGTCCGAAGGGAAAGACCTCGAGGGCTCTGCCCAAGGGTCAAAGCCGCAGGCTTTGACCCTGCGAGCCTTCTGCCACGCAGAGAGTCTGATTCACGCAGTACGCTTTTTTCGTAAAGAAAAAAGCTCCCTCCTGCGTGCGGGACGTTCCCTGCGCTACACATGGGGATGAATTTTTTCTTTACGAAAAAATGGGTAGGCGGGTGATCGATCACGCAGGGAGTAACAGCAAGGCTGGAAGTAATAAGTCTGTACAGACTTGAATCCCCCACCCCTCTACGCCCTAAAAAAGACGGGAATCCAAGGGGAGCCAGCTCCCCGATGCGCCGCTGGCGGCGCATCTCAGAATTCGGCGGAGCCGAATGCCTAGGTGCGTCGTGAAACGACGCACCGCAGAGCGCGAGACAGCGTCTCGCGGCCTTTCCCTTCCCGAACACGCAGAAACGAGGAGATTCTTTGAAAAATCCATTTGTGAAGGGGGAGCGTGTATCCCCGCGGAGCCTGTTTACCGGGGTGCTTCTGGCGGCGGTGGGTGTGCTGGCTGCCTGCTGTGTACTCCAGTACTGGCAGCTCACAGAGCGCACGGTTCCTGCCCAGGGGCGGCTCACCCGGCCGGCTGTGGAGCTCAGCGTTCAGGAGCAGCTCGCCGCCGCAGGGCTGGAGCTGGAGGATGTGCTGGCCGCCTATCGGGAGGCCGAGCCAGCGACGCTCTCCCGTGCGTACAGCGACTGCCTTCAAAAAGACTGGCAGGCTCCGGCGTATGTACGGCTCTATCCGGAGCTGTACGTCCCACCTCCGGAGGATTTCCTGTTTGTGGAGAACACGGTCTACCTCACCTTTGACGACGGCCCCAGCCGCCACACTGCGGAGGTGCTGGATATCCTGAAGGCGCGGGAAATCCACGCCACCTTTTTTGCGGTTCCCAGCGCGGATGGCAGTGACGGGGAGATCCTGCGCCGGATTGTCCAGGAGGGGCACACCCTGGGAATCCATTCTGCCACCCATGAGTATCAGCGGATCTATTCCAGCGTGGAAAACTTCCTGGAGGATTTCGCCGCAGCCCGCAATCGCATCGTCCGGGCAACCGGCCGGGAGCCTGCCGTTTTCCGTTTCCCCGGCGGCAGTCTGAATGCGTACAACCGGGCTGTGTATCAGGAGATCATTGCAGAGATGCTCCGCCGGGGCTATGTCTATTATGATTGGAATGTGGAGGGCGGGGAAGAAACCCATTCCACCCCTGCATCCGTCATTCAGCACACGACTGTCAGCGGCGCGCTGGGTCAAACCCGTCCGATCATCCTGCTACACGACGGCCCGGACCATCCGGAGACAGTCAAAGCGCTGGACGGTATTCTGGACGCCCTGGAGAATCGGGGCTATCGTTTCGCGGCGCTGGATCCCACAGTGCAGCCCGTCGCCTTTGCCTATCCGGACAGGCTCTCCTGATTCCGGCCCTTGCGGCTCTGCGGCCTTGCGTGTTTGAAAAGAAACGGGAGGCGGTTCCCATAAGCAAATTGGGAGAAAAAAGCTCCCGCCTGGATGCGGGGACTTCCTGCCCCCATAACCCCAAAAGGCGGAATTTCAGCGATGCTCAAGGGTCAAGGCCTTAACGTTAAAGCTCTGAGGGAGGGGCAGCATGAAACGAACTTACCGGACAGCCTTGACAGGGCTCTTCTTTGCTGTTTCCGTGGTGCTCTCCCTGGTGGAGGGGGCGTTTCCCTCTCTGCCCGTTCCCGGAGTAAAGCTGGGGCTTTCCAACATCGCCTCCATGCACGCCCTCTTTTTCCTCGGCGCCGGCCCCGCCCTGGGGATCGTCTGTCTGAAAGCCGCGTTCGCCGCCTTTCTGCACGGGCCTGCCGCCGGATTTCTCAGTCTCTGCGGAGGCGTCCTTTCCATGGGGGTGATGATCCTGCTTTCTCGGATTCGGAGGGAGCTGCCCTCTGTATTCCTGATCAGTTCCTGCGGAGGCGTCTTCCACAATCTGGGACAGCTGGCGGGCGCTTCCCTGCTCTACGGGGGCCTTGCCCTGTGGGGCTGGCTCCCTGTGCTGATTGCCGCGGGAGTGGCTGCGGGCGCGGTCACAGCTGCCCTGCTGAAGGTGCTCCTGCCCGCTCTGAAACGAATTACACCCGAAAACGGAAAGGATTAGGCCTTGAAACGGATTTTCGCATGGTTGCTTCTTCCCTTGCTGCTTCTGTCCGGCTGTTGTACAGCGCCCAAGCGGTTCCAGACGCAGTTTTTCGATCTCTTTGATACAGTTACCACCTTTACCTCCTACGCTTCCAGTCAGGAGGAGTTCCAGGCCCGGGCGGATCGGGTTTACAGCCTGCTGAAGGAGTATCATCAGCTTTGTGATATCTACCATGAATATCCCGGTCGGAACAACCTGAAAACGATCAACGATCGCGGGAGCGTGGAACCGGTGCAGACGGACGAGCGACTGATACAGCTGCTGATCTTCTCCCGGGAGATGTATCAGGAGACGGAACAGCAGATGAATCCCGCCATGGGGAGCGTGCTGGAGCTATGGCACGCCTGCCGGGAGGCGGGAACCATCCATCCGGAGCAGGCTGTCCTGCCGGATCCCGCCGCGCTGGAGCAGGCGGCGGAGCATATGGATTTCAGCCATGTGTGGATTGATCCTGAGGCCTCCACGGTATTTCTGGAGGATCCGGCCCTGCGGCTGGATTTAAGCGCAGTCGCCAAGGGATACGCGGCAGAGCAGGCGGCGCTGCTTCTGGAGGCGGAGGGCTGCGCGGGCCTGCTGAACCTGGGGGGGAACGTCCGGGCGGTGGGACGCAGGCCGGACGCTCCCTGGCAGGTAGGCGTGCAGGATCCCTTCCAGCCGGAGGAGCTGCTGGAGGCGCTTCCCCTGGAGGATGCGTCCCTGGTCACCAGCGGGACATACCAGCGGTATTATGTCGTGGACGGGGTGCGGTATCACCACCTGATAGATCCGGACACGCTGATGCCGGGCAGGGACTACGCGTCAGTGACCGTGCGGTGCAGGGACTCGGGGCGTGGAGACGCCCTGTCCTCAGGGCTGTTCTGCCTGTCCCTGGAGGAAGGCCTGCGCCTGGTAGAAGGCCTTCCGGACACGGAAGCCCTCTGGATTCTCCCTGACGGTTCCCGCGTTTCCAGCTCCGGCTGGCAGGGGCTCTGATTGAGCGGCTGAACAGGCTCTAAAAGCCTATTCAGGATCTCTGCGTGCGGCGAAGGGCAAGGCCGCGAGACGCTGTCTCGCGCAAGACCTCGAGGGCGCTGCCCTCGAGCTCCTGCCAAGGGGATTAAATCCCCTTGGAACCCGTAATTTTTAAGGGCGGAAAAAGGAGTGGGGTCAAGTCTGTTACAGACTTCCGGCTTTCTGCCACGCAGAGAGTCTGATTCCCGCAGTACGCTTTTTTCGTAAAGAAAAAAGCTCCCTCCTGCGTGCAGGGTACTCCCCGCACCGCAGAAAGTATAAGCGCAGCAGAACACGCCTGGAACTCTCTGCGTCGTAGTCCCTGCCCCCAAAAAAATTTACGGGAATCCAAGTGGATTTAATCCCCTCCCTTGGCGAGTGCTCGAGAGCAGAGCTCTCGAGGTCTTGGCCGACCACGCGCCCAGAGATTTTGAACAGGCTCAAACCCTCTGGCAAAACAATCCGCGATGATTGCAGTACCAAAGAATCCAGCCGTGTCCCCTTCTGAAAAAACGGATCTCCGTTGTTCCCTCCGGATAAAGCTTGAGCAGCTGAAAGTGTTCGCCTGTACAATACGCAATAAATGAAATATAGTGTTCTTTGGTCATGGGATGGCGGATGGATATACTGTATTCATCCTCTGTTTTTTGGCAGAGAAGCTGATGCGCGTCATCTGCATGTTCCGCTTCCTCCGGCGGCAGTGCAACCCCACAGCAGGAAACCAGGGCCGCGCCGGTGGAATACAAAATATTCCCGCATATTGGGCAAACGTATAGATTGGATTTCATAATATTTGCGGAACGATTTGCGTTTATAATCTGCTCTCCCGATAGTAATTCCGGAATGGAAACTTTTAACGCGGCAGCGAGGGGTTCTATCAGGGAAATGTCCGGAAATCCTTTTCCCGTCTCCATTAGTTAAAGATATTGTTGGGTAAAAAAGAAAGATCAGTCGATTTTGCCGATGAACAGGAAGTCTATACTCTATTGTCTAACAAGAAAGAAACAGATTATATTGAATTTAATTTTCCGTTATTAAAGGATTGTTTACCTCTTTGTAACTGCATGGTTTCGGCAAAATGTGTTGAAATTACTCCACCATGTGTACCAATTCACAAAATTAGAAGTTTTGTACGTGCAAAAAGAAAAATATTTATGAGCGCAACACTTTTAGATGATAGTGCATTTGTAACAGCTTTAGATATAAAACCCGAGAAAGTTGATTGTGTCATTTCACCCGAGAAGGCAAATGATATCGGAGATCGCCTAATACTTTTTCCGCAAGTTATGAACAAGGATATTAGCGACCAGGA
>JAAVZY010000091.1 GCA_022791945.1 Oscillospiraceae bacterium
ATGGGGGATGGGCGAGGGATTTTCCAGTCCGTCAAGGAAAAAAGCGGAGGAATCCTTTGTGGATTCCGAGCATTTTTGACGCGGATCGGACTGGAAAAGCTCCGTCCAGACCCCGTTTTCAGCTGTGAATACAGGTTCTTATTCTTCGGTCAGCTGCTGCATCCGTTCATTGGTCCAGACGACCCGGTTCCGGCCCTGCTTTTTAGCGTCGTACAGCATGGTGTCCGCAATCTTCAGATAGAAATCATAAGAGCTTCCCACCTCGGGAACGGTCGTAACGCCTCCCACACTGATGGTCACCCATTCCGACACGGCGGGATCATGCGGGATACGGAGATCCTTCACCACCTGACGGATCTTTTTCAGGTGTTCAAACACCTGCTCCGAGCTTCCCCCAAGGATCAGCCCTACAAACTCCTCGCCGCCGTAACGGGCAAAAAAGTCCGTGTTCCGCTGAAAATGGGCCGCCGCTGTTTGGGCCACTGCGGTGATCACCTTGTCTCCGGCAGGATGGCCGAAGGTGTCGTTGTATACCTTAAAGCGATCGATATCTATCATGCAGATGGACAGCGGAACCTGCAGCCGCGCGGCCTCGCCCCATTTGGCAATGCTGTACTGCTCATACCGGCGGCGGTTGGCAATGCCCGTCAGCTGATCCGTCATGGACCACCGCTCAGATTGCAGACGGTATTTGTACAGCTTAATATGCGTATTGACCCGCGCCTGAACAATGAGGGAATTGAAGGGCTTTGTGATATAGTCCACAGCTCCCAGAAGCAGCCCGCGCTGTTCGCTGGTTACATCGGAAAGGCTGGTGATCAAAATAACCGGAATGCTTTGGGTCACGATTTCCTCCTGGAGCTTTTTCAGCAGGGTGAAGCCGTCCATGCCCGGCATGACCACGTCCAGCAGAATCAGGGAGAAATCCTCGCCGCCCGCCAGGCGCAGTCCATCCTCTGCGGTCTGCGCGACGGTGACGTCATAGTCGCTTTCCAGGATGCTCTTTAATTGAGCCGCCTGCACAAGGCTGTCGTCAACAATCAGAATTTTTTCCATTATGACACGCTCCTCAGCAAAGTTGTCTTGATGCATTCGTATCGTAAACAGCGCCTTCGTTTTTTCGGGAGTAAATGTTTATTTATCGGCGCCCAATCACGCAGCGCGTCCCCTTGTGCTTCGGGCGGGAACGGGCAGGCGTTTGGAGGCTGTTCCGGATTTTCCTGTGCTATCACTCACTGTCGCTGCGGATTTCACTTTTTCGTTTCCTTTTTTGTCTTCTCGGCTTCAGATAACCGCTCAGGCCAGTCGTCAGCAGCTGCATAACGGTGTCCTCCGTCTCCTGATTATCGGGCAGCACACCCTCTGCCACATACTTGGCGTACATGACAGTTGATGTAAGTATATGGAGCCAAAGCAGATCCTGGTTGATCCGGTTCAGGCCGGGGAACAGCCTTTGGAAGCTGTGAACAATTCCGATGAAGCTCTTGAAGTAGGTAACGTCCCGTTCCCTGTCGTATTGGGGAAAGAAGCTGCTGTCCCGGAAGCGGTGATAGAAAACCGTCTCGTCCGGGTGCGCGATCCAAAAGCGGAAGTAAGGCACCCACAGGCTCCTGACCGCTCCCATAGGGTCGGTGAGCAGGGTCAGGGGATTGCATTTGGTATGCTCAAAGATCGCGGCCGCCTGTTTGTCCACATAGGTAAAGCATTCTACAATCAGCTGTTCCTTGCTGTCGAAGTAGCGGTAAATTGCTCCAGGAGAAATGCCGGCCAGCTCACTGACATTCTGGATGCGGACACCCTCCAGGCCGTATTGACGCACTGCTTTTATGGTTGCGTGAATAATGCGGGTCTTGGTGTCGTCCAGAATGATCGCTCCTTCTGCTGTAGTCAGGGGATGGCATGGCTTGTATATCTGAATATCGATTATACACCAATCCACGTTCTCTGGCAATATGCTTTATACAGAAATCTGCGCCGCCCCCATCTGTTTTGAGAGTCACAGCTGGGAGGGCAAGACCTCGAGGGCAGAGCCCACCGCTGCGGCTTTCTGTAAGCTGCCGTTTTTATTCCGCTATTGACAGGGGATGTCTATATGTATTATACTGGAAGTACCAGCAATTTCCTTCCAATTCACAATTGATAAAGAGAGGATGGTCAACCATGAATTGCGAAAAAATCCGTGTTGTGCAGTATGGCTGCGGAAAGATGTCCAAGTACACTCTGCGCTATCTCTTCGAGAAGGGCGCGGAGATTGTAGGCGCCATTGACGTGAATCCGGAGCTTCAGGGCATGGACGTGGGCGATTACGCCGGGCTGGGCGTGAAGCTCAACGTGCCGATCCGCTCCGACGCAGACGCTGTCCTGGACGAGTGCGACGCTGATATTGCGGTCGTCACCCTGTTCAGCTTCATGTCCGATATGCTTCCCCACCTGGAGAAGTGCCTTTCCCGGGGGATCAGCGTCGTGACCACCTGCGAGGAGGCCATTTACTCCTGGACCACCGCCGCAGGCATCACCAACCGTCTGGACAAGCTGGCCAAGGAAAACAACTGCACCATTACCGGCACCGGTATGCAGGATGTATTCTGGGTGAACTGGATCGGCACGGTGGCCGGCGCGGTTCATCGGATTGATCGGATCGAGGGCGCGGTCAGCTACAACGTGGAGGACTACGGCCTGGCTCTGGCCAACGCGCATGGCGTGGGCATGACCCCGGAGGAATTCGAGGAGAAGATCGCCCATCCCACCACTGTGGAGCCTTCCTACGTGTGGAACTCCAACGAGGCGCTCTGCAACAAGCTGGGCCTGACCATCAAATCTATCAGCCAGAAGTGCGTCCCCTACTTCTATGACAAGGATCTTTGGTGCGAAACCACCGGCGCTACCATCCCCAAGGGCAACTGCATTGGCATGAGCGCGGTCGTCACCACCGAAACCTTCCAGGGCCCGGTCATTGAGACACAGTGCATCGGCAAGGTCTACGGCCCCGATGACGGAGATATGTGCGACTGGGTGATCAAGGGCGAGCCGGATACCACCTTCTCCCTGAAGAAACCCGACACCCCCGCTCACACCTGCGCTACCGTGGTCAACCGGATCCCCACCATCCTCAACGCTCCGGCAGGCTACATCACCGCCGAGAAGCTGGATGAGCTGGAGTATCTGCCCTGGCCCATGCACCTGTATGTAGACTAATCAGATTTCCCATAGGGAATACGCAGAACGCCCCTGGAGAGCTGACGCTCTCCAGGGGCGTTCTGTAAGGTTTGCCTTTGTGCGGCGCAGGAAGTATCCCGCGCGCAGGAGGGAGCTTTTTTCTTTACGAAAAAAGCGTACTGCGTGAATCAGACTGTCTCTGTGGCAGGAGGAAGGAAGTCTGTACAGACTTGACCCCCACCCCTTTTCCGCCCTTAAAAAGCCCTTTCAAATAATGGGAATCCAAGGGGACGCGTCCACGATGCGCCGCCAGCGGCGCATCTCAGAATTCGGCGAAGCCGAATTCCTAGGTGCGTCGTTTCACGACGCACCGCGGAGCTCGAGGGCAGAGCCCTCGAGGTCTTTCCCTCCGGCTACACACAAGCGGGGCTACACCTCGACAGGCAGAACGGTCATTGCCGGGACGGTGCGCTCCAGAGCCTCTCCGGTGGAGAGGCGGAGGCGGGCATGCAGATCGGAGGTGAACAGGTTCAGCAGAAACAGCATCCGCCGGGTTCCGTCGGTGCGGAGCACAGCCCATACGTTGGGATTGTCGCAGGAAACCGCCGGTTCCCTGCCGCAGAGGAACCGCATCAGCTCCAAGTGGGCGTTCTTCTTGTGGAACCACCGGAGCCCCAGCCAGGTCACCGCTCCGCCGGAGGGCTTGTCCAGCCTCCATGCGGCGGTCATGCCGGTTTCCTCCTCCACGCCCAGGGGACGGGCCCCCTCCGGCAGAACGGCACATCCGAACAGGGCTTCCGTCTGGATGTTCCGGATGCCGCCGACGGTCACCCTGGGACAGCCGGGGGTGCAGGGCCGAAGCTCCGGACTGCCCAGGTATTCCAGCAGGAGGGTGCAGGGCTGATACGCCTCGTCCAGCACAGGCACCGCAGGGGCAAGAATCAGATGCCCGCCCGCTTCCACAAAGCTGAGCAGATTCTCCTGGATGGAGCGCCTCATGCAGAGGGAAGCCGCTATAAACAACGGCTTTCCGTCCAGAGGCAGGGGCTGCTCCAGATCCACATACTCCGGCACGTAGGAGGCGCAGAGCCCGGAGATCACCATCCCCTTCCGGTGGAAGGTCCATGCCTCCAGATTCCCCAGCCCCCGTTCGTCCCCGGGGCCCGCGTAGTGCTCGCCCCGGCACTGCTCCCAGTCTAGGCCTATGTAGAAATCACTCTCCATATGGGCCGCGGCCATCCAGGCATTCTCCCTCAGAAAGCTGCCGAACTCCTTCTGCGCCTGGTAGGTGGGACGGATCTCCCCGGTTTCACTGATGGAGGCATTGTAATCATAGCTGTCCCCGTTGGAGCCCAGCCGCTCCGGATTGGGCCCGCCGGTGAAAATGTAGTAGTTGGAGCCCTTCATCCCCAGGGCGGTATTGGTCAGGTAGCAGCATTTCAGATCCACCGGGGTGATGGGCGGCCACTCGGCAGGGCTACCGCCGGGAAGCTCGCAGACCGTTGGGGGATAGCCCATCAGCCGGAGCTGCTCGTTGGAATAAAAGATTTTGGTGGCATATTTGGGCGTGGGATTGTTCTGGTCCCAGTCCATGTGCAGATTGTAGTAGTGATCCGAGCCCAGCAGGAACCGGCTCCCCAGCCGCTCCACCGTCTCCCGGAAATAGGCGTTCATGGGAGGCGTGGCGGAGTTGTGCATATACTGGCAGCGCAGGCCCAGCTCCTCAAACCAGCCCACCAGGATTTCCGCGTACTCCGCAATGGTGGAGAAGTAGAAATCCTGGTAATCCTTGAGCCGGAGCTGCTCCCAGTCGGCGCGGGGCTTGTCCGGGAAGGGAAGCACCTGAGCGAAGGAGGAATACGCTGTGTGGTAAAGCTGATTCAGGCGCTCCACCTGGCCGTAGCGCTCCCGGAGGAAACGGGGGAAGCGCCCATCCTCCCTGCCGAAGCCCATGGTTTCCCGGTTGCAGTCCCAGCCGCCGAACCAGTCGTGAATGCCCATGAGCTCATTGTCAAACTGAGCGAAGGCGATGGGGCCGCCCTTCTCCTGGGTATAAGCGCCCAGGATGGGGCAGACCTGCCCGAACCACCGGCGGGTTTTCTCCAGGAACAGGGGGTGCAGGTAGGAGACGGAAAAGGCCTCCATGAGCTTCCCCTGAGCGGTGCAGGCGCGGATCTGGGGGTAGCCGTCGCAGAGCCACTGAGGAAGTCCGGCGTAGCGGAGCTCGGAATACTGGAAGGGCCCGGGCCGGCAGATCACGTGGAGCTCCATCTGCTTACAGAGCTCCAGGAAGCCGGTCAGATCCCGCTGGGGAATGTCGCCAAAGCGGAAGTCCCCCTCCGAAGGCTCGTGCAGGCCCCAGGGGACATAGGTGGCAACACAGTTGCCGCCGGATTCCCGGAACAGCTGAAGGCGGCGCTCCCAGTCCTCCCGGGGCACCCGGAAGTAGTGGAACTCCCCTGACACCAGGAACAGGGGCTTTCCGTCCAGTCTGTAGGATTGGGAATCCCAGGTGAGTTGTTTCATGTGCGTATTTCTCCTTTCAGGGTAAACGTCAAACGTCGAAGCGGGCTGCATCTGCATTGGGATCATTATAGCACAATCCGCCGGATTTGTAGAGGGGGGCGGAGCGCCGCCGCGGACACTTGCAATGGGCGATCCGATCTGCTACAATCACAGCAAGCTCCCACCAGGAGCAGACCTATTACAGGAAGGTGACCGGCATGAAAAACGAGCTTTATTTCTATGACATCTTTCCCAAGGCAGTCCCGGCCGGACGGGAGATTTCCGTCCGGATCCGCTCCCTCTCCCCGCACACCGCCTTTACCCTGGAGGAATACGTGCTCCGGGTCTACCCCATGACCTATGACATCTACTCCGAAACCCGTCCGCCTGTCTTTGAAA
Organism: Oscillospiraceae bacterium; assembly: GCA_022791945.1. Lineage (GTDB taxonomy): Bacteria > Bacillota > Clostridia > Oscillospirales > Ruminococcaceae > Paludihabitans. Next base: position 6,061 of record JAAVZY010000091.1, read on the forward strand.
CCGCTGTCCGTCCCGAACAGGGAGAGCTCTCCTTCTCCCACGCGTTCCCCGGGGAGCAGGAGCACTCCGTCCGGATTTATACCCGGGAAGGCGTCTGCCTGGCCAGGCTGGCGGTCTACTCCCTCCAGCCGGATCTGATGGAGCGCCGCCCCTTTATGGGCGATTTCCATGTGCACTCCTGCTGCTCGGACGGCAAGGAGGCTCCCGAGTTCGTGGCCGCCATCTACCGCGAATACGGCTTTGACTTCATGGCGGTCACCGACCACCTCCGGCGCAGGCCCTCCCTGCGGGCTGTGGACTGCTACCGCCCCCTGAACCTGGACTTTCAGATCTATCCGGGGGAGGAGGTCCACACCTACGGCAACAATGTACATATCATCAACTTTGCCGGTGACTTCAGCGTCAACGAGGAAGCCCGGCAGATCGACAACAACATCTTTGACTGGGAGTATCCCCCCCCGGAAGGAGTGGGAGGAGCAGGCCCGCGCCCTGGCCGCTGAGCTGAAAGACCTGCCCGAAGGAGTGGATCCCTTTGTCCACGCCTCCTGCCTGCTGGCCCTGAAACGGATCCGGGAGGCGGGCGGCCTGGGCATCTTCTGCCATCCCCACTGGATTGCGGACGTCTACAACGTGCCCGACGCCTTCACCCGCTTCTATCTGGAAAAGGGCTTCGCGGACGCCTTCGAGCTGATCGGGGGACAGACCGGCCTGGAAAATCAGATGCAGATCGCTATGTATCAGGAAATGCTGGCCAAGGGCGCCCGGATCCCGGTGGTGAGCAGCAGCGATTCCCATGGAACCGTCAACAGCATCTGCTTCAATCAGATGAAAACCATGGTCTTTGCCCGGGAAAACACCCGGGAGGAGCTGATCTCCGCTGTCAGAGAGGGCTACACCGCCGCATTGGATGACAAGGGTCCGGAGGATGTGCAGATGTATTCCTCCTATCGGATGGTCAGCTACGGGCTGTTTCTGTATCACAATTATTTCCCGCTCCACGACGCGCTCTGCCGGGAGGAGGGCCGCCTGATGCGCGCCTGGCTGGGGGGCGATTCCGCGGCGGAAGAACAGCTGGCCGCTTTGAAGGGACAGACTGTCCGGATGATGGAAAAGTACTTTTCGGAACAGTAATGGTGTCCTTGCTCCAAACACAAAAATCGGTATTGTTTCTATTTTCCATTGGGATTTTGCCGCTTTACCTTGAAAAAATTGTGCAAATGTGTATATAGGTGTTGACAACACGGGGACAACCTATTATAATAGGTAGCGGAAAGTGAACACTGATGTTTGGATGATGACTGGTGGGAGCAGCCTTGGACTATTCGGGAATGAGTGATCAGGAGCTGGCTGCCCGCTATCGGAACGGGGAGGAAGGCGCGTGTACGGCCCTTCTTGCCCGATATGCCAGCCTGATCAACCGCTGGATTGGAAGCTGGGGGATTCCCGGCGCGGATCGTGAGGATCTCCGTCAGGAGGCCTGCATGGGTTTGCTGAACGCAATTCGTACCTATGATCCTGCCAAGAACACGTGCTTTGAGGCTTATGCCAGCCGGTGTGTGGGCAACCGTGTGAAAAACCTGCTCGCCGCCGCCTCGACCCATAAGGCCAGAGCGCGAAATCATACTCTTTCAATCGACGACCTCCGGGAGATGGAAGGACACGGAGACAACCCAGAGACGATCCTTTTGGATAAGGAGGCTCTGGCCCGGCTCCGGGAAGTGATTGACACTGCCCTTTCCCCCCTGGAAAAAGACGTCCTGTTCGCCTATCTGGGCGGACACAGCTATCAGGAGACTGCGTTGATGCTCGGCTCTCCTCAGAAATCTGTCGACAATGCGCTCCAGCGAGTGCGGAGAAAGCTGAAGACAGTGCTGAACCAGATTTCGCCCCCCGGCGGCGGAGGCCGCTGAACATAGCCTGTTGCCTCTATTGGTATTGGAACGCGATGGGCAAATAATATTTATTATCCAAGCGAGGTAAGAGAGCCATGTATCAAGACAAGACCCTGGTATGCAAGGACTGCGGAAACGAGTTTGTATTCACTGCCGGCGAGCAGGAGTTCTACGCCGAAAAGGGCTTTGAAAACGAGCCCCAGAGATGCAAAGAGTGCCGCGCTGCCCGTAAGAACAACCTGCGGGAGCACAAGGAAATGTTCACCGCTGTCTGCGCCGCTTGCGGCAAGGAAGCCAAGGTGCCCTTCCGTCCCCGGGAGGATCGCCCTGTCTACTGCAGCGAGTGCTTTGCTCAGATGCGCACCGAAGGTTAAGCTCAAAGCCTTGGGGCGCTGTCTCCAAACTTCTGCCAAAGGGCCAACGCCCCTTTGGAAACCCATAGCAGGTTTGACAGGCGGGTTCTGCCGTATGCTGCGCACACGGCAAAACCCGCCTGTCAAACCTGCTATCTCTCCGGGCGCGTCTCGCGCTCTGCCAAGGGGAAGGGATTCCACTTGGATTCCCGTCTTTTTAAGGGCGTAAAAGGGGGTGGGGGTTCAAGTCTGTACAGACTTGTTACTTCCTGCCTCGCTGTTACTTCCCGCAAGGACGATCGCCCGCCTACCCATTTTTTCGTAAAGAAAAAAATCATCCCCATAGGCGGCGCAGAGACTGCGACGCAGAATGTTTCGAGCGTGTCCTGTTACGCTCATACTTTCTGCGGAGGGTGAACACTGTGCTACGCTCGGAATCCCCCAGGCAGGGATACCGCCTGGCGGCGGCATCCCTGCCATGCCCCCGACGTTCCTTCGGAACGTATGAGAGAGGGGACCGCCGTCGGACCAGAGGGACGGCGGCGGTGGAAGGATTCCCTCAGAGGCACAGAATACCCCATCCGCACATACCGATCGGAAGCACTATCCCAAGTCTGTACAGAAACCCCGTGCGGCGCAGGAACTACCACGCACCCGGGCGGGAGCTTTTTTCTTTACGAAAAAAGCGTACTGCAGGAATCAGACTCTCTGCGTGGCAGGGAGCGGGAAGTCTGTACAGACTCAACCACCCCTTTTCCGCCCCTAAAAAAGCCCTTAAAAATAATGGGAATCCAAGGGGAATCCCTTCCCGATGCGCCGCCAGCGGCGCATCTCAGAATTCGGCGAAGCCGAATTCCTAAGTGCGTTGTGAAACAACGCACTGCGGAGACTCGAGGGCAGAGCCCTCGCGGCCTTGCCCCCCTTTCATGGAGAGGATACAATGAAGATTCAGGCTGCTGTGTTTGACCTGGACGGCACTCTGCTGGACACTCTGGGAGATCTGGCGGACGCTGCCAACTGGGTTTTGCGGGAGATGGGGTTTCCCGTCCATCCTGAGGAGGCGTACCGCCGCTTTGTGGGGAACGGAGCGAAGCTGCTCTGCCGGCGGATGCTCCCGCCGGAGCGGCAGGACGACAGGACTGCCGCCCAAGCTTTGGAGCTGTTCAACTGCCGCTATCAGAAGCACCTGTTTGATCGGACGGCTCCCTATCCGGGGATACCCGCCCTGCTGGAAACGCTGGCGGCGCGCGGGATCGGGCTGGGGGTTGTCTCCAATAAGCCGGATCCCTTCGTGCGGCCCATTGTGGAGCGCTACTTCCCCGGACGGTTCGGAGCGGTGTCCGGCCCCCTGGAGGGACGGCTGAAGCCGGATCCCGCCGGCGTGCTCCGGGCCTTGGGAGAGCTGGGCGCTTCTCCGAAGCGGGCTCTTTACGTTGGAGACAGCGGAGTGGATATGGAAACTGCCCGCCGGGGCGGGCTTCGAAGCTGCGGCGTGCTCTGGGGCTTCCGGGATGAGCAGGAGCTCCGGGAGAGCGGTGCGGAATTCCTCATCTCCTCGCCGGAGGAGCTTCTGAAACTGGTACATTCTCTGGATGCAGAGGGAAAGGCGGTTCGATGACAGTATGAAGCTGATATCCTGGAATGTAAACGGCCTGCGGGCCTGTCTGACCAAGGGCTTTGCCGACTATTTCCGGGAGGCGGAGGGAGACTTCTTCTGCCTTCAGGAAACCAAGCTCCAGGAGGGGCAGGTGGAGCTGGAGCTGCCCGGCTACCGGCAGTTTTGGTGCTGCGCGGAGAAGAAAGGCTATTCCGGCACGGCGATCTTTGCCAAACGAGAGCCCCTGTCCGTCCGGTACGGCCTGGGCATTGACGAGCACGATCACGAGGGACGGGCGATCACCCTGGAATATCCGGACTTCTTCCTGGTGACCGCCTATGTGCCCAACTCCCAGGATCAGCTGGCCCGGCTGGACTACCGGATGCGCTGGGAGGATGATTTCCGAGCCTATCTGCTGGGGCTGGACAGCCAGAAGCCGGTGATCCTCTGCGGAGATCTGAACGTAGCCCATCAGGAGATGGATCTGAAGAATCCCAAGGCGAACCGCCAGAATGCCGGCTTCACGGATCAGGAGCGGGGGAAGCTGACCCAGCTGCTGGAGGCGGGTTTTGTGGATACCTTCCGGTTCCTCCACCCCGAGGAGGTCGTCTACTCCTGGTGGTCCTACCGGTTTAACGCCCGGAAGAACAATGCGGGCTGGCGGATCGATTATTTCCTGGTATCGGCCCGCCTGAAAGAGCGCCTCCGTGCCGCTGAGATTCACACCCAGGTGCTGGGCAGCGACCACTGCCCGGTGGTGCTCGAGCTGGATTGATCTGCTGCGAGGGGAAGACCGCTCCGGAACCCTACTGCCATTATTTCGCAATGCTTGCACAGTTTTGTGCAAGCATTTTCGTTTTTTCAGGGGGATGTACAATATAATCTGGAAAGGCGGGATTGTCTGATGGAAAAAGCAAGGGTTCTGGCAACGGGGGTGCTGGCCGCGCTGGCGGGACGGCTGGGGATTCTGGCCGCTCCGGTGCTGGTGCTGCTGGCTGTGGAGATCGCCGACTATATCACCGGGATTGCGGCGGCGCCGGCCCGGGGCCAGCCGGTGAGCAGCGCGAGAAGCCTGGGCGGCGTGGTGAAAAAGCTGTGCCTGCTGCTTCTGGTGGGCGTGGGTGCGGCGCTGGACTGGCTGCTTGCCTTCGCGGCGGAGACGGTGGGGATTGCGCTCCCCTTCCACTTTCTCATCGCCTCGGTGGCGGCGGTCTGGCTCATCTGCGGGGAGGTGATCAGCATTCTGGAGAATGTGCGGGATTTGGGGGTGGCGCTTCCTCCCTTCCTGGAGAGCATTGCCCGGTATGTCCGGAGCCAAGCGGAGCAGAAGGCGGATCTCCCCGGCGCTTCCGGGGAAGGAGGAGAGCGGAAATGAGCAGAAAGGTGTTTCTGGGCGTGGGCCACGGCGGACGGGATCCCGGAGCGGTGGCCGGCGGGCTGCTGGAAAAGGAAGTAAACCTGGACATTGCCCTGGCGGCGGAGAAGGAGCTGAAGCGCCGGGGAATTGAGGTGCTGCTCAGCCGCCGGGAGGACAGGGATCAATCCCTGGAGGAGCGGATCCGGATGTGCAACGCCTTCGGCCCGGAGCTGGCGGTGGACTGCCACAACAACGCCGGGGGCGGAATCGGCTTTGAAGCCTTCTGCCGGATATCAGGGGGTGTGTCCCGAAAGCTGGCGGAGTGCATTGAGCGTCGGGTAAAAGCCGCCGGGCAAACCAGCCGTGGGGTGAAGACCCGAAGCCTTTCCTCCGGCGGGGACTGGTACGGCTTTGTCCGGGAAGTGAAAGCGCCTGCGGCGCTGTGCGAGTTCGCTTTTCTGGACAGCCCGGATGCGGAGACGGTGTCCTCCGCTCAGGGCCGGGAGCGAATGGGAAAGGCCCTGGCCCTGGGCATTTTGGACGCCCTGGGAGCGGGCAGGGAAACCTACGGCGTGTGGGTAGCCCCTTTTACAGAGCTCTCCGGAGCCCAGGCTGCCCAGGAACGGATCCGCAGAGATCTGGGCCTCTGGTGCACAGTAGAATCCCGAACAACGTAGCCGCCGGGCTCTCTGCGCGGCCGAAGGGGGAAGGCCGCGAGACCCTGTCTCGCGGCCTTCGTCCCTATCGGGGCAAAGCACTTGCAAAACCTCTGCGGATCGGCTACAATGAGGAGGATCAAATCCGCTCTTTCAACCCCTTTAGGAGGGAGTCCCTCCGGAAAGGATCGATGTATCATGAACACAGTTTTGATGCCCGGACGGGAGCTTCCCATCCGGGGTACCTATGATGTGATCGTAGCGGGAGGCGGCGTTGCCGGAGCCTTTGCCGGAATCTCCGCCGCCAGGGAAGGCCTTCGGGCGCTGATTGTGGAGCCCTTCGGGAGCCTGGGAGGCTCCGCCACCATGGCCCTGGTAACCCCCCTGATGACCACTCGGATTCCCGGATGTACAGGTCACTGCCCCCTGGGTGAGGAGCTTTCCTCCCGGCTGATGGAGCTTGGCGGCGCCAAAGGAGAAGGCCACGAATTCGATCCCACCCTGATGAAAGCCGCCCTGGAGGATATGGCTGCCGCCTATGGGTGCGATCTGCTGTACTATACCACCCTGGTGGACGTCCTCCGGGAGGGGGACGCCCTGACCCATGTGATTCTCCACAACAAAGACGGCCTGAGCGCCTGGAAAGCCGCCTGCTTCATCGACGCAACCGGGGACGCGGATCTGTCCCTTCTGGCGGGTGTGCCCTGCGAGAGCGGCAACGAGAAGGGGATCAACCAGCCGGTTTCCCTCCGGTTTGAGATGGCGGGCGTAGATTTTGACCGCTTTCACGCATATATGCGCTCCCTGGGCTGGCCGGAGGAGCGGTATTTCGCCATGAATACCCCGGGCATGCGGGAGGTGCTGGTAAAGGCGCATGAGGACGGTCTTCTGACCGGGCAGGACATCGCTTATTTCCAGGCCTTCGGCATCCCCGGCAAGCCCGATGTAATGGCATTCAACTGCCCGGAGCTGACCACCCGCGCCGGCGTGGCGGACGCCGCCTTCCTGACAGAGAAGCAGCTGGAGGGCAAGCAGGCTGTCCTGCGGCTCCGGCGGTTCCTCCGGGAGCGGATTCCCGGCTTTGAGAACGCCTATATTACGGAGATCGCTCCCATGGTGGGCCTGCGGGAATCCCGCCGGATCCATGCGGAATATACAGTCACCCTCCAGGACATTCTCTCTTACAGAAAGTATCCGGACGTGATTGCCAGAAGCGCCTATCATCTGGACGTCCACGGCGAGGACGACTGCACCCTGGGCCTGCATTACGCAGAGGATGTGCCGGAGGCGGAACGCTACTGGGAGATCCCCTACCGGTGCATGGTGGCGGAGGGGCTGCGGAACCTGCTGGCCGTGGGCCGCTGCGGCGGCTTTGACTTCCGTGCGCAGTCCGCCGCCCGGGTGCAGCTCATCTGCCGCTCCATGGGAGAAGCCGCCGGGCTCGCCTGCGCCATGTCCTTGAAGGCCGGCATCCCGTTCTCCCAGGTGGATGGCGCTGAAGTCCGCCGCCGGATGGGACTCTGAACAGATACAGGAGGGGAATCAATATGTTTCGGGAAATGCGGCGCAAGCGGCAGGAGCTTCCCCGGGAGGAAGTGCTGTCCATTCTGGAGCGCGCCACCTCCGGCGTTCTGGCAGTGGAGGGGGATGAGGGCTATCCCTACGCTGTGCCCATGAGCTTCCTTTACGAAGAGGGTAAGCTATACTTTCATTCTGCCGCCGCCGGGCACAAGCTGGACGCTCTGCAGCGGAATAACCGCGCTTCCTTCTGCGTAATTGACCGGGATCTGGTTTCTCCGGAGGAATACACCACCTACTACCGAAGCGTGATCGTGTTCGGAAAAATCCGCTTTCTGAAAGGAGCCGAAGCCCGCGGCGCCATTCTCCGCCTGTCGGAAAAGTACGCTCCCGGCAACCGCGCCGGCTTGGAGCAGGAGATCCGGAAGTCCGCCGGGCGGCTCTGTATGCTGGAGCTTTCCATTGAGCACATGACCGGCAAGGAAGCCATTGAGCTGGTGCGTGGCCGCGAAGCCGCCCTTGACCATAACCGCCTCTCTTCCGAATAGAAAACGCAGATGAAGAAACGCCCAAGGGCGTTTTTTCATCTGCGTTTTTCATTTTGCAGGAGCGCTGTTTTCTATAGTAAATGCTCAAAAATAGCTTCTTTGCAATCCGCAGAAGGCCTTGATATATGAATTTCTGCGGCGTATACGAATACTGCTGTTTTCGAGAATGCAACATAAGGAGGAAACGCCATGAATCCCGCTCCCGTCGGGCGGTTCGCCCCCACTCCCAGCGGACGGATGCACCTGGGCAACGTGCTGTGTATGCTGCTGGCCTGGCTCTCTGCCCGATCCCAGGGGGGAAGCGTCATTCTGCGGATCGAGGACATCGACTATCCCCGCCTGATGAAGGAGGGCGCTGCCCTGATGGAATCCGATCTCCGCTGGCTGGGCCTGGACTGGGACGAGGGCGGCTCCCTGGGCGGTCCGCACGCACCCTATTATCAGCGCATGCGGGGAGAGCTGTACGCCGAAGCCTTTCACAAACTGGAGAAGGCCGGGCTGCTCTACCCCTGCTTCTGCAGCCGGGCGCAGCTCCATTCGGTCAACGCGCCCCATCTGTCCGACGGCGTATTCGTATACGCCGGAACCTGCCGGGCGCTTTCCCAGGAGGAAGCGGAGCGCCGCCGCCGGGAAAGAACCCCGGCCATACGGCTGCGGGTACCCGAAGAGGTGATCTCCTTCCAGGACGGCCACTACGGCCTGGTGGAGGAAAACCTTGCCCGGGAATGCGGGGACTTCATTGTCCGCCGGGCGGATGGGCTGTATCCCTATCAGCTGGCAGTGGTGGTGGATGATGGGCTGATGGGAGTTACCCAGGTAGTGCGGGGGCGGGATCTTCTGTCCTCCACCCCCCGGCAGCTGTACCTGTACCGCCTGCTGGGGCTGACCCCGCCAACGTTCTGCCACCTGCCCCTGCTGCTGGATTCAGAGGGCCGAAGGCTCTCCAAGCGGGATCGGGATCTGGACCTGGGCCTGCTCCGGGAGCGCTTCACCCCCCAATGGCTCCTGGGACAGCTGGCTTGGCTGTGCGGTCTGCTGGACCGCCCGGAGCCAGCCTCCGCCAGAGATCTGCTCCCTTTGTTCTCCTGGGAGAAAATCCCTAAAGAAGACCTCCGCCTCCCGGCAGCGTTCCTGTCTTAGCGGGTCTCTGCGGTGCGTCGTTTCACGACGCACCTAGGAATTCGGCGAAGCCGAATTCTGAGATGCGCCGCTAGCGGCGCATCGTGGACGCGTCCCTTTGGAATCCCATTATTTTAAGGGCTGAAAAAGGGGTGGGTTAAGTCTGTACAGACTTCCGGCCTTCTGCCACGCAGGCAGTCTGATTCCCGCAGTACGCTTTTTTCGTAAAGAAAAAAGCTCCACCCTGCTTGCGGGGTAGTTCCTGCGCCGCCTACGGGGATGAATTTTTTCTTTACGAAAAGATGGGTAGGCGGGCGATCGTCCACGAAGGGAGTGCCAGCGAGGCGGGGAGCAAAAGTCTGTACAGACTTGAATCCCCACCCCTCCACGCCCTTAAAAAGACGGGAATCCAAGGGGACGCGTCCCCTTGGCGAGAGCGCGAGAGCAGAGCTCTCGCGGCCTTCCCCCTTACTCCTCGCTCCACACTGCGGTGAGAATATCCTCATCGGAGAATTCCTCTGCGTTAACGTAGTAGAACTCGCCACGGGTCAGACGCTCGGGCAGTTCCGGCGCGTAGCGGCGGAAGGGACGGATACCGGTCATTTCCAGATAGCCCGCCGGATCCTTTTCCCGGAGCCAGTCCCGGGCGTAGAGAACCCACTCCCGCCGGTAGTCCTTGGGCTGGTTCGCGAACCAGCTGATCTCGTCGTACCCCCAGGGGTAGTAATCCACAGGCTGATTCAGCAGCTCGGGAGGCTGACAGCCGTAATTGTCGATCTCCACAAAGTAAGGCAGGCTGGCGCAGCTCCAGCCGCTGTGGGTTTCGCCTCCCAGGCTCCGCTGGTAGATGGAGTTTCCCCACCCGCTGATCAGTCTGGCAGGCTGGGGATTGCCCTTGGCCGGGGGATGGGGCTGAACGCTTTCATCCGCCACAGGGCGGCAGGGGTAGCAGTGGAAGTCGAACAGGAGCTTCCCGTCTGTGCCGATGATGCCGTGGGTGTGGGCGTTCAGCAGGACAAAGTGCCGCCGGGCACGGCGTTTGGCGTACTCCCGCACCATGTTGAGCACCTTTGTCCAGCAGGCGTACTGCTGATCCTGCTCGCCGATCAGCAGTACCTGCCCGTAGTGCAGGGCCTCGAAGCCCAAGTCAATGTAGAGACAGCCCCGCCAGTAGAAAAAGAGCTGCGTTTCCAGCCGGGTAATATCCGGCACGCTGCCGCCCGGCTCCCAGTGATCCACGTAGGTACCGTCGGGGAAGAGCATATCCTCATAGCGGAAGCACCGCTCCTCCGGGGGCAGGCCAAAGGCCCGGAACACCTCCGGCGGAATAGCCAGCTGTTCGAAACGCCGGTAGGCTGTCTCAAAAATGCAGGCTTCAAAGATGACCGTGGGATCCTGGCTGTGAACCCGCTGAAGCTCCTCCTGGTAGAGAGGGAGCTTCTCCGCCTCCTCCGGGCCTGGTATCCAGGCGCAGGCCGCCCGCGCAATGTATTTCGCGCCTGTGCGCAGAATCAGGTTCCGGCAGTCCTCCGCTGTCTTTTCGGGCGTTTCGTCCTTGTAGCGCCACCCGCCCAGGTAGCTCAGCACTATCGACCGGGAAAGGTAATTCCGCAGCACCTCCTCCGATATGGCTCCGTCAAACGCATAGTTTCTTTCTTTCACTTCCAAGCCTCCAGTTTTTTGGGTTTGTGGGTGCGGGGAAGACCTCGATGGCTCTGCCCAAGGGTCAAAGCCGCAGGCTTTGACCCTGCGAGCCACCTGCCAAGGGGACGCGTCCCCTTGGATTCCCGTCTTTTGGGGGTGGGGACGGGCGCTTGCGCCCGTCCCCCTGCCTCGCTGGTACTTCCCGCAGGGGCTGCGACGCAGAGAGTTCCGGGCGGGTTGTGTTACGCTCATACTTTCTGCGGCACAGGAAGTATCCCGCACGCAGGGGGGAGCTTTTTTCTTTACGAAAAAAGCGTACTGCGTGAATCAGACTCTCTGCGTGGCAGAAAGCCGGAAGTCTCTACAGACTCAACCCCACCTCTTTTTCCGCCCCTAAAAAAACTAAAATAATGGGATTCCAAAGGGACGCGTCCCTTTGGCAGAGGTTTGGGGACAGCGTCCCCAAGGTCTTCTATCCTCCATGATAGCAGAAAAGCGGCTCTTTGAGCCGCTTTTCTGTCATTTTTGGTTATTTGCCCAGAAATTCGTTGATCTGCTTCTGATATTCTGCAAGAATCTTTTCGGAGCCTGCGGCCTTCTTGTCGGCCAGATACTGCGGAATGATGAGATCCGGATCCTTCGCGCCTGTGTAGAGCTCTGCATTGTACTTGGCGCCTACTGCGTCCAGTGCGGTCAGTTCAGCTTCTACCGGGGTACGGTCGAAGGTGAAGCCCAGCAGGATAGAAGGCACAGCCTCCTCGTTCTGCTTCTGAACCAAAGTCCACTGATCGGGAGGATTGGGGCTGACCGGATACATGGTGAAGAAGGTAGCCTGAGAATAGGCGGGAGCTGTCCAGACGTCATTCAGCTTCTCAATGGTCTTGTTCTCCAGAACCTTGAAGTTGACATCCTCTACACCGTAGGCCAGCATATTCCGGAGGGTGGGATCGGTATTCGCCAGCTCCAGGTACTTCAGCGCTTCGGCAGGATACTTGGAGTTGCTGGAAATCGCGTTTACAGAACCCAAAATGGTTCCGGTGGTGTACACGGCCGGGCTCCAGGGCTGAGAGACAACTTCCTTGCCCATATTGGCGCTCCAGGTTACGTTTGCACCCGGGAAGCCCTGGGCGGAGAAGCAGGTCCGCACCTTGGGCAGCTCTGTGGTGGTGGGAGCGTCCGGATTGATGATGCCGTCCTTATACCAGGCGTGAATCTGCCGGAAGAAATTCACCATTTCCTCCCGCTCCAGCACTTCCTGGACAGTCGCGGTTTCATCGTCGTAGCGGACGTTGCTGTCAAAGTACATGAACTGGCCGTTGACGCCGTTCTTATCCAGAATAAAGGGGTAGAAGGACTTGCCTTCGCCCTCTTTGATCTGACGGAGCACCGGATCCAGATCCGCAAGGGTTACAATGTTCTCATAGTCAATGCTGTATTTGTCCACCATCTCTTTGTCCCAAACCCAGTACTGACGCTGGGAGGAGTCCTTATAGGTGGGCACAGAATAGATTCTGTCCTTGATTTTAACGCCCTTCCACACATCCTCCGGGATGAAGCTCTTAAGTGCGGGGGCCTCTGCATCCAGCAGATCGGTGATGTCCATCAGCGCGCCCATGTTTACGTGCGCCGCGTAGAAATCGCTGTTGGTGAACATCATATCATAGGGCTCACCGGTGGAGACAATGGTCTTCACCTTGTCAGACCACACGCCCCAGTCCAGGAACTTCAGCTCGACCTTGACGCCGATCTTATCAGCAGTGTACTCGTTCATGGCGGCTACGCCGTCGGCCAGATTTGCCGGAGCCTCGCCAATCTGATACCACACCAGAGTGGGAATCTCGCCGGAGGGCTTATTCTCCGACTGCTCCGCGCTGGACGTCTGAGAGGTTCCGCCTGCTGCCTCGGACGAGGTGTCCGGCGTTTTGTCACCGCCGGAGCAGGCTGTCAGCGCACCCGCCGCAACTGCCAGCGCCAAAAGCGTGGTCAATAGCTTTCTTTTCTTCATGTTTTTCCTCCTTCGCAGTTTGTGCGATATAAACTGTAATCTATCGGAAAAGCCCGAAGGCCGTTTCCCTATGGAATCTGACAGGCAGGAAGGCCGCGAGACGCTGTCTCGCGCTCTGCGGTGCGTCGTGAAACGACGCACCGGGGACTCGTCCCCTTGGCAGGAGGCTCGCAGGGTCAAGGCCTGCGGCCTTGACCCTTGGACAGAGCCCTCGAGGTCATGTCTTCCTCCTAGCCCTTGACTGCCCCGATGGTCAGGCCGGAGATAAAGTACCGCTGGAAGAAGGGGTACACCATGGTGATCGGCACGATGACAACCGCGCAGATAGCCATCCGGTAAGACTCCTTCGGCATCCTGGAGATCAGCTCCAGCTGAGAGACGCCCATCTGCTCCGCGTTGGCGGCCATGAACTCAATATTCTTATCAATCTGCATCAGCAGCGCCTGCAGGGACAGCTTTGACTTTGTCTCAATGTACATCAGGGACTGGAACCAGTCGTTCCAATATCCGAAGGCCAGAAAGATGCCAATGGTAGCCAGCACCGGCAGGGATACCGGCAGCACAATACGGTAGAAAATCCGCATCTGGGACGCTCCGTCTATTTTGGCCGATTCAATGATGGAATCCGGAATGGTGGTCTGGAAAAAGGTGCGGCAGATAACAATATTGAAGGGCGACACCGCCAGAGGCAGAATCAGCACCCAGAGACTGTCCTTCAGATTCAGGGCGTTGACGTTGATGTAATAGCTGGCAATCAGGCCGCCGCTGAAAATCATGGGAATGAAGATAAAGTAAGTGACGAATTTTTTCAGCTTGTAGGTCTGGCGGGAGAAAATGTAGCCCATGGTCGCTGTCAGATAGATGCCCAGCACCGTGCCAACCACTGTGACCAGAATGGACACGCCAATGGCGCTGAACATCTTTGCCCGGGAATCCCATAGGAATTCATAGGCGCTGAGAGAGAGGGCCTTGGGAATGAACTGGTAGCCGTATTCCGCAATGGAGCTCTCGTCGGAGAAGGAGATGATCACCACAAACAGGGCGGGGATGACGCACAGCAGCGCCAAAAAGATAAAGATTGCGGAAAAAACCACATTGGTCCCAGGACGCACACGGTTAAACCGGTCCAGGGAGTTGGCAAAGCTTTCTGTTTTTTTAGCCATAACAGCAACAGCCTCCTATATCAGCCCGGCATCCGAATCGATCCGTTTCACAACCGTATTTGCCACCAGCAGGAAGATGCAGCCCAAAGCCGACTGCATAAACGCCGCGGCGGACGCCATGCCCACATTGGTGCTCTGCCCAAGGGCATTATATATGTAGACGTCCAGCGTCGTCACCACATTATACAGGGAGGGCGAGTTCCGGGGAACCTGATAGAACAATCCGAAGTCCGAGCGGAAAATGCCGCCGATGCTCATAATAAACATGATCGCGATGATCGGCCGCAGCATGGGGAGGGTGATATAGCGGCTCTGCTGCCACTTGGTCGCCCCGTCGATAATGGCCGCCTCATAGTAGGTGCTGTCAATTCCCGTAATGGTGGCGAGATAGACCACCATACCGTAGCCAAGCCCCTTCCAGGTATTGATAAAGACAACCAGGAAGGGCCAGTAGGCCGGCTCCATATACCACTGCTTGGGATCGCTTCCCATGGAGAGCAGCAAATTGTTGACAAAGCCCTTGTCATAGCTGAGGAAGGCCCAGACGAAATAGCTGACCACTACATAGGACATAAAGTGGGGCAGGAACATGCAGGTCTGGCAGATCTTGGCCAGCTTCCGGTTGTAAAGCTGGCTCATAAGAATGGCCAGCGTCACCGGAATGACCAGCCCCAGGCAGATAAACACCACGTTGTACAGGATGGTATTCCGCAGGATAATAAAGGCGTCGCTGCTTTTGAACAGGAACTGGAAGTTGTCCAGCCCGCACCATTCACTGGTGAACAGGTTGTAGATGAAGCCGTGCCCCTGCTTGAAGGTCAGCTTTTTGAACGCGATGATGATTCCGAACATGGGCAGGTAGGAAAAGCAGATAAACCAGATATACGTGGGCAGGCCAAGCAATGTGAGCTCGGTATCGTCCCGGCTCCATTTTCTTTTTCGCTTCGTGCGCTCTTCTTTTGCCATGCGATCACTCCTCGTTTTGTGGACGAAATGAATACTTCGAAGGTATTTTTGCTCAAAAAAAGAGGGGAACTCTTTCACTTTCCTAGAGTGTAACACATTCTATCCTGGAATACAAGAGAAATTGCCAGATCCAAAACAGAAAATAGGTCAGCCCCCATGCTGACCTGTATTGACGCGCCCGTAAACAGGCCCTGCACTGCTTGTGCAGGTTTTTTGTGCGTCTATAGTTAAAAAATCCCATTCTATTATTTATACCAGCCGCTTTTTAAGATGAACTATTCATTTCGTCCATAAGCAGGCTCGTCAGCAGATGAGATTGAGCCGTTCCAGCAGGCGTACGTGCTCCACACCGGTGGAGATCAGATAGATTCGGGTTGTCTCAATGCTGGAATGTCCCAGCACATCCGCAAGCCGGGCCACATCCCGGCAGACCTTGTAAAAGGTGCGTGCAAACAGATGCCGCAGATTGTGCGGGAATACTTTCGATTCCGCTACTCCCGCCTTCTCGCAAATGGCCTTCATCTCCGACCAAATCTGCCTCCGTGATAAGCCGTTACCGCCTCTGGTGAGAAAAATCTCCCCGGAGGCGATTTTGTTTTTCTTAGCGTACTTGAGCAGCTTCCGGCAGAGCTTCCCCGGGAGGAGGATGGTGCGGATCTTCCCCTTCAGGGAGATCTCCGTCCGTCCCGCCCAGGCGGCTTCCACGGTAAGATACCGCACCTCCGATACCCGGATGCCAGTGGCGCAGATGGCCTCCATAAGCAGAGCCAGCCGCTCCCGACCCAGTGACTGGGCAGCATTGATGAGGCGCAGGTATTCCTCCCGGGTCAATTCTTTTTCGCTCCGGCGGAAGAGCTTCCGCTGGATGCGCAGATATCTGATCCGCACCTCCGGAAATCCCAAAAAAGCCAGCAGCTTATTGACAGCCGCAAGCATGGAATTGATGGTAATCGGCGCGTATCTTTCCTGGCAGAGATGCTCCTTCCACCGGATGGCGTTCTCCTTCCACCCGGCGGGATCCGAGGGATGTTCATCTCCCATCCATCTCAGGAACCGACCTGCGTCCCGGAGATATTTTTCGATGGTTCCTTCCTCCCGTTCCTCCTGGAGAAGGGACTGCCGGAAAGGCTGGAGCGCTGCTGTCATCGTCGAAGCCGTCATTGAATCGCCCTCCGTTTCTGCTCCCATTGTAGCAGGAAAGAGGGACAATGTTAGCGCATAACCGATGAACCGCAAAATTCCGCAGGCCGGGAGGGGGGCAGGAAGCAGCCCGCACGCAGGAGGGAGCTTTTTTCTTTACGTAAAAAGCGTACTGCGGGAATGAGACTATCTCTGTGGCAGGAGACAGGAAGTCTGTACAGACTTGACCCCACCCCTTTTTCGCCCTTAAAAAAGCCCTTAAAATTACGGGTTCCAAGGGGAATCCCTTCCCGATGCGCCGCCAGCGGCGCATCGGGAAGGGATTCGGCGAAGCCGAATTCCTAAGTGCGTTGTGAAACAACGCACTGCGGAGACGCGAGGGCAGAGCCCTCGAGGTCTTGCCCTTCCAGCCACGCAGAGACTCAGCTCAGTCCTCAGTCTCAAGGCTCTGACGGAGCACCTGCGCGGTCAGAGATTTCAGATCCTCCCAGGAGCTGAGCCGGCCGCAGGCGCCGCGGAAGGCGGCGGCTCCGGGGGAGCCTTTGATATACCAGGCGGCGATTTTGCGCGCCTCTGTCATGCCCAGCCGTTCGCCCTTGAATTCCACCATCATTGAAACATGACGGAGCATCACCTCCAGACGCTCCGCAAGAGGCGGCTCCGGCAGGAGCTCTCCGGCTTCCAGATAGCGGCGGATCTGGCGAAACACCCAGGGCCGTCCATAGCTCCCCTGAGCGACCATCACCAGATCGCAGCCTGTTTCCTGATACATCTCCAGGGCGGAGGGGCCGTCCACGATCCCGCCGTTCCCAATCACCGGGATCGACACCGCCTCCTTTACCTGGCGGATGATCTCCCGATCCACCGGGGGGCGGTACATCTGCTGACGGGTTCTGCCGTGAACCGCTACGGCGGCCGCCCCCGCCGCCTCCATAGCCCTGGCAAACATGGGGGCGTTTACAGCGGAATCATCCCAGCCCTTGCGGATTTTTACAGTTACCGGCAGCTCCACTGCCTCCGCCGCTGCCCGAACCAGCCGGGCAGCCCGCTCCGGCGCGCGCATCAGGGCGCTGCCGCAGCCGTTCCCGGCCACCTTGGGCACCGGGCATCCCATGTTGATATCAATGACCTGGGGCTGGTATTCCGCAGCGATCCGGGCCGCCCGTGCCATCAGCTCCGGCTCGCTGCCGAAAAGCTGCACAGCCATGGGCTCCTGCCCGGCCACCTCCAGCAGGGCGCGGGACTTCCGATCCCCATAGCACAGCGCCTTGGCGCTGACCATCTCCCCCACCACATACACCGCCCCGTACTCTTTGCAGATCAGCCGGTAGGCCTTGTCCGCTACCGACGCCATGGGCGCAAGGGCGGCGGACTGCTCCAGGGAGAGCCCGGCAATGGTCACGGTTTTCAGCTTGCTCAAAAAAGTCGCTCCTTCCCGCTCAGCTAGAGCCTGTTTGGGATCTCTGCGTGGTCGAAGGGAAAGACCTCGAGAGCTCTGCTCTCGAGTCTCCGCAGTGCGTTGTTTCACAACGCACTTAGGAATTCGGCTTCGCCGAATTCTGAGATGCGCCGCTGGCGGCGCATCGGGAAGGGATTCCCCTTGGATTCCCATTATTTTAAGGGCTTTTTTTAAGGGCGGAAGAGGTGGGGGTTAAGTCTGTACTGGCTTCCCTCTCCCTGCCACGCAGTCAGTCCGATTCCCGCAGTACGCTTTTTTCGTAAAGAAAAAAGCTCCACCCTGTGGGCGGGGTACGTCCTTCGCCGCAGAAAGTATGAGCGTAATACTACCACGCTCACAGGCTCTGCGGAGAGGGATTTTGTGCCACGGTCGGAATCCTTCCACCACCGTCGTCCCGCTGGTCCGACGGCGGTCCCCTCTCCCATACGTTCCTTCGGAACGTATGACAAGGGAGGCAAGCCAGCTCACTACGTTACAAAGATGCGTTTTGCGAATTTAAGAGGATGAATGCCTCTTAACTACGCACAGAGCGTCTATCAGTGTACAAAGCTGGCTCGGCCCCCTTGTGAGACGTTCCGAAGGAACGTCGGGGGCATGGCAGGGATGCCGCCGTCAGGCGGTAGCCCTGACTGGAGGATTCCGTGCGTCCCACCCCAGTCCCTCCTTGCAGAAAGTATGAGCGCAGCACAACACGCTCGAAACTCTCTGCGTCGCAGTCTCTGCGGCGCCTATGGAGCTGAATTTTTTCTTTACGAAAAAATGGGTAGGCGGGCGATCGACCCTGCGGGGAGTATCAGCGAGACAGGGAGTAAAAAGTCTGTACAGACTTGACCCCCACCCCTTTTCGCCCTTAAAAAGACGGGAATCCAAGGGGAATCCCTTCCCCGCTGCGCCGCTAGCGGCGCAGCGCAGAGACGCGAGACAGAGTCTCGCGGCCTTCTTCCCCCGGAGCGGCTGCTGGGTTTGGTCAGTTGAACAGATCCTCCAGGCGGGCCAGGGTGCCGGTGCGGGTGAATCCGTCCGGGCAGGCAAAGGGACAGCGCTCCTGATCGTAGAGCCGATCAGCTGCGGCGGCGTCCATCCGCTTGTACCGGATGGATACCTCCATGGGAAGCCGGAAGGTGTAGGGACGCATTTCCGAAAGACGCTGGCAGGCTTTGGTTACTCCTGCGAAGATGGCGTCACAGGCCGCCTTGGGATGGAGGGAAACCGCGGCGTTCCAGCCAAGACCCCGTTTTGTCTCCAGGGTTTCCGCCCAGGGGAAGCTCTCCCTGGCCTGGGCGACGCAGGCGGCGTCAGAAGCGGCAAACATCACCGGAACACCGTGAATTCCCGCAAAGGCGGCGTCAATTTCCATCTCTCCCACCTGGAGCCCGTTGATGGTGTAGGACTGATAGGCTGCGGAGCTGTAGGTGTGGGCCAGCACCCCGTCCGGAGTGCCTTCCCGGGCATGATAGCCGATGAAAAG
Source organism: Oscillospiraceae bacterium (assembly GCA_022791945.1). Classification (GTDB taxonomy): domain Bacteria; phylum Bacillota; class Clostridia; order Oscillospirales; family Ruminococcaceae; genus Paludihabitans. Next base: position 24,946 of record JAAVZY010000091.1, read on the forward strand.
AACGCCGCCGAAGCGCTCGTCAATCCCCGGGAAGCGGGTTTTGCTCCCGCTGCCCAGAACAATCCGGCACCGGGGATCCAGCTGGTCATAATCCAGATTTACCCCGCTGTGATGGTTGTCCCAGACCCAGACCTCCCCCGCCCCCTGCTCCAGAAGAGCGCGGGCGGCGGCGTCCGCCTCCCGGGTGGCCTGGCGCTGGGCAAAGGAGAAGTTTTCACTGCCGGAAAGACCGACGCCGGGACTCCCCACCGCGCAGGCCACTCCCTCGCAGTCAACGCCGATATAAAATTTTTTCCCCTTCAGAAGATTGATATTACTCATCTGAATACAGTCCTTTCTGGCCAGCGGGAGGATTGCCCCGCCGGAGCGCCCGGTAGTCCCTGGGGGACAGGCCGGTGATTCGATGGAAGGTGCGGGAGAAGTGAGCGCCGTCATGAAAGCCTGTACGGGCGCTGATGTCCGCCACGGAGAGCTCCGTGTCCTCCAGAAGCTGACGGGCCCGGCGGATGCGGCAGTTGGAGAGATATTCCACAAAGGTACAGCCGGTAAGCAGCTTGAACAGGCTGCAAAAATATGTTCGGGAGACTTGGGCGTATTTACAGATCTGCTCCAGGGAGAGAGGCTCCTCATAGTGCGCTTCCATATAGGCGGCGGCCCGCTCCACGGAGGCTTTGTACTTCTGATAGGGGCTTTCCCGCTCAGCGGGCTCCGGCGGACGGGACTGGTACTCCCTGGCGAACACCAGCAGAAGCTCCAGGATATACACCCGCAGGAGCTGAGCGGCATAGGGCTCCTCCCCGGCGAACTCCAGGAGCATCCGGCGGAGGATCTGCTCCGTCCGTTCCTGTCCGGAGGGGGAGAGGGCAAACTTGGGGCGGACGCTGTCCTCCAGAAAGCAGCTCATGAAGGAGAAATCCAGCAGAGGCTCCATGCTTTCGCCCAGGCCTTCCCGGGTGAAGGCCTCCAGCGTGAATTCGCAGCAGACGATTTCGCACTCCTGCTCCAGCAGTGTCCGGTGGGCGATGTAGGGTGGGAGAATGAAGGCTTCCCCCTGGGTCAGGGAGTGGCTCCGGCCCTCCACCCAGTGAAGACAGGCCCCCCGGGTCACATACCAAATCTGCATGTAATCGTGGGAGTGGAGCGCTTCCCCTGTGCTCTGAGGATAGGCCAGGGAAAAAACCTTGCAGCCCCTGTCCGGCGAAAAAGTATCCCTGGCTTCAAAGATCTGAGGCGCTTTCTGCTCCGTAGGCGCTCCCCCTTTCACTGGCCCAGTATAGCATAAAGCGTCCCCTCCCGCAAGTGAGAAATCAAAGGGGGTCGGGAGGACGAGATCCAGCTAATAGAGAATATGCGCCGCGAGAATCCTGCCACAGGGCTGGTGGTATTCTGGGTCAAACTGAGGCGGCGGGGTTACACCCGTTCCATTTCCGGTCTGTATCGTTTTCTGCGAAAGAGCGGCCAAATGGCGGTGAAATTGCCAAATCCCAAGTATATCCCAAAGCCCTACGA
>JAAVZY010000092.1 GCA_022791945.1 Oscillospiraceae bacterium
CCCTCATACTCCATCCGCTTATTGGAAGGTACACAAACCAGAGCCTTGTAATAGGTACTCCTTGGGAATTTCAGGGCACTGCAAAGCTGGGATACAGAGTAGTTGGTTAAGTTATTCTGGATAAATGCAACAATTTCGGCTATTGTTCTTTTGCGAATATGGCGGTCGCTTTTTTTAGTATTTCATTCTCGATCTTAAGGCGCTGGATTTCTTTTTGGAGAGCCCTATGCTCCTTTAGGGTAATCGTTTCCTCATCTGATACCTTGATAGGGGAAAGCTGCTTTACCCAACCGCTAATCGTACTCCGATTTACGCCATATTCACGTTCCAATTGAGGATACGAGGTTCCTCCGGCATTATACAGATCCACGATCTGCTGTTTAATTTCCGGAGTGTAAGATTTTTGATTTTTGGCCATGCCTTTCATCTCCTTTGCTCTTTCATTTGATAGTATAGCTTGTTCAACTTTTTCTGCCCACATTTATATCTAGCATCAGCTTCCTCTTTGTGTTGGGAAACACTGCAGATGCCTCCATAAAGAATAATTCTGGCTCCGGTTTCTCCTTGCTCATTTTGAAGGGGAACCAGCACTAGCTTTCCCATCCATTCCAGCGCAGGTGCTTCATAAGCAAATACATGATGGGGGCCTGCCCAACCGTCCACAAAGCCTTTCCGTGCTCAATATCCTCAAGAAAATCTGTAAACAAATTCCTACACAGAGGGACTTTTGTCTATTGTCAGCTTTTACTGGACTGGTTCATACAATGAAGGAAATATTGAAAGGACTTCAAATTCGTCAATTATGCACTAAAGCCGGTCCCTGATCCTGCTACAATGAAAGCAGAAACGGGGGACGATTTCATGACAACTTCGACGATGACAGCGGCGCTTACAGCCTTCCGGCAATACCTTCTCCAGGAGGAGCGGGAGGATGGCACTATCGAAAAATATCTCCGGGACGCAGGACGGTTCCTGGGATGGATAAGCGGGGAATATCCGACAGATTCCGCTGGCTGGAAAGAGAAAGCCATCCAGTGGAAGGAACATCTCTGCGGGGAGAAGTACTCGCCCACTACCATCAATTCCATGCTGGCAGCTGTCAATAAGCTGCTGGCTTTCCTGGGCTTTCCGGAAGTGAGAATCAAGTATCTGCGTGTTCAGCGGAAGCTGTTTCGCCAGAGTGAGAAGGAGCTCACGAAGGAAGAATATCTACGCTTGATCGAATCCGCCCATTCCCTTGGACGGGAACGGCTGGCGTTGCTTATGGAGGCTATCTGTGCCACCGGAATTCGGGTCAGTGAAGTGCGGTATCTCACAGTAGAAGCCGCCTGGGCGGGGCGGGCGGAGATCTCGTTGAAGGGGAAGATTCGTACCATCCTCTTACCGGGGAAGCTCTGTCGGAAGCTTCTCAAGTATGCTAAGAAAAACAAAATCGCCTCCGGGGAGATTTTTCTCACGAGAGGCGGTAAGGGCTTATCCCGGAGGCAGATATGGTCGGAGATGAAGGCCATCTGCAAGAGTGCGGGCGTGGCTGAATCCAAGGTTTTCCCGCATAATCTGCGGCATTTGTTTGCGCGCACCTTCTACAAGGTCTGCCGTGATGTTGCGAGACTTGCGGATGTGCTGGGACATTCCAGCATCGAGACAACCAGAATCTATCTGGTATCCACCGGTGTGGAGCACGCCCGGCAGTTGGAAAAGCTCAACCTGATTTGTTAGGCTCACATATTTGACAAAATGAATACTCTGAATGTATCTGCATCTAAGAAAGAACGGGAAATCCCGTTACTGTCTTAGAGTTTAGCACATTCTCATGCGGAATACAAGAGGAAACGGCGAATTCCGGCATAGAAAAATAGGCCAGTTAGTGTCTGGCCTGAGTTCGTGCGCCTAAGAGAGAACCCTGCGCTGTTGCGCAGGGTTCCGTTGTGTGCTTTTGTGGACGAATTGGAAGTTATTGTATTCCTCTCGGAGTGCTCTCCAGGGCGAACTATTCATTTCGTCCAAAAGAGAGGAGTGAACGTAGTGAATCCCAGAAGATATAAGGAGACGGCGGTTCGGGGTGCGGAAACGGGAGTGATTCTGACCCAGGAGCTGATAGACGAGTTCATCACCAGCATCCAGGCGAAGGGATATGTAAAGGGAACGGTAGACCGCTACCAGACGAGCCTGGAGCAGCTATACGATTCCCTCTCCGGAGAGAAGCGAATCGGTAGAGGTACCCTCGCGGCCTGTCGGAAACAAATGCTGGAGGATGGGTATGCGGTGAGGACTGCAAACCTGCGGATCTCCGCTGCGAACAGCCTGCTGGGATATCTGGGGCTGCGGGAGTATCAGCTGACCGATCAGATTAAGCCCGAGGATGAGAATCTGCCGGAGATTACCAGGAGTGAGTACCTTCAGCTGCTCCGGACAGCCCGGAACCTGGGGCGGGAGAGAGTGTATCTCCTGGTGAAACTGTTCGCTTCCACAGGATTGCCCTTGCAGGAGCTCTCCAAGGTGACGGTAGAATCTGTGACCGAAGGGAAGCTGACTGCTATTTCCTGTGGGACAGAGCAGGAGATACGGTTTCCGGATTTCCTTCAGGAGGAACTGCTGGCATATGCCAAGAAGAATGGATACCTTCATGGCCCCATCTTCCTCACTCGAGATGGCAAGCCGATGAGCCGCACCAATGTTACCACAGGGATGCGGCAGCTCTGCGAGGCGGCAGGGTTGCTGGAAGAGAAAGGCAATCCCCGTTGCCTGAAGCGGCTGTATCAGGTGACAAGGGAGGAAATCAGCAACAATGTTGCAAAGCTGATTGAACAGGAGCAGATACGATTATTAGAGCAGGAGCAGGAAGTGATTGGGTGGATGGATGAGTCCTCTGTGAGGAAACGGGCGTGAATGTTTCAATCCTCATGGGGGTATATCACCCTTTATCTGAGATTTCCGCACTCAGACGAAGCGTGGACTCCATTCTATCTCAGACATTCCGGGAGTTTGAGCTTCTTATTTGCGATGACGGCTCTTCCTGTGAAGTGCGTACCTATTTGGAACAGACAGCCAGACAAGATCCCCGTGTTTGCTTGGTACGGCCCGGAAACGCTATTTTTTTGCCAGTGAAGCTGAACAGTTGCTTATCCTATGCCCGGGGACAGTATATCGCCAGAATGGATGACGACGATTACTCCTATCCGACACGGTTGGAACGACAGTTGGAATACCTGCGGTTCCACCCGGAGATCACTTTTGTTGGCTGTAATGTTGGTTTGATTCAGAGCGGAAAAAGAGTCGGTGCAAGGTGTTTTCCGGAATATCCGACGGTTCGGAACTTCTACATGACCCAACCCTATATTCATCCGACGCTTATGCTCCGCAGAGAATGCTTGGAAGCCGTAGGAAACTATTCGGAAGAAAAGTCCGTTCTTCTCTGTGAGGACTATGATCTGCTTCTCCGCCTCTACGCCAAGGGATATCAAGGGGCCAATTTGCAGGAGATCCTCTTTGACTATACCGTTCCGCCCACGGCCAAGGGAAACCGTCGGATGCGCCACCGGTGGAATGAAAGCGTGACCCGTTGGCGGCGGTTCGGCGAAATGGGACTTCTGCCGGGAGCGCTGCCCTATGTGGTCAAGCCGTTGGTGGTGGGGATGCTACCGGAGAAGCTGTTGAGAAAGGTAAAATAACTGCCGCTATGATACCAAGAAGACTTCACTACTGCTGGTTTGGCGGGAAATCGCCCGACAGGCTTGTCCGTCGCTGCATGGCCAGCTGGGAAACCTTTTGCCCGGGATTTGAAATTGTGCGATGGGATGAGTCCAACGCCCCGGTTCAAGGAAATCTCTATGCCCGGCAGGCCTATCAGGTGCGGAAGTGGGCCTTTGTTTCTGACTATGTACGGCTTCATGCCCTTTTCACCCAAGGAGGCATTTATCTGGATACAGATGTAGAGTTGACGGCTCCTTTAGATCACTTCCTGGGGCAGGAGGCCTTCTGCGGGTTTGAATCGCCGGAGAAGGTGGCCACCTGCCTGATTGGGTCCGTTCCCTGTCATCCCCTGTTGCGAGAGCTGACGGAGCAATACCGGCTTCTCCCTTTCCTGCGTGGAGGCGTTCCCGACTGCATCACCAATGTGGAACGCATAACCGCCCTTCTGATTGAGAAAGGGCTCTCGCCGGATGGACAGGCACAGACGGTTGCCGGAATGACAGTCTATCCATGCGATTACTTTTCCCCCAAAAGCCTGGTGGACGGAAAAATCACGCGAACCCCTAATACCTGCGCGATCCATCATTTCAGCGCTTCCTGGATGACCTCCCGGCAGCGGCTCCACACCTATATCGCTCAGAAACTCGGGCCGGTATGGACAAAGAAAATGAAAAGGATACGGAACCTATGACCCAGCCGAATCAAATCCACCCCGCATTTCCAAACAGCTTCAGTGCGATTGTCTTTGCAGCGGATGATTTTTTTTGTCCTTATCTGGCCGTCATGCTGTTTTCGGTTCTTGCGCATACCGAAGCGGAGAACCGCTATGACATCATTATCCTTTACCGGGATATCTCGGCGGAGCGCCGTACCCGCCTAGCGGAAATGACCCAGGGAAAGCCGAACGTCTCCCTGCGCTTCTGCGACGTGTCCGCGCGAATTGCCGGATATGCGTTCTATACCGGCGGCAAGGAGAATTTTTCCATAGACGCTTATCTGCGGCTGCTGATTCCCAGTGTATTGTCCGGCGAATACCGTTCAGCGCTCTATCTAGATGGGGATATGCTGGCGCTGACAGATATCGCGCCTCTGCTTCAGACCGATTTGACCGGGTACCTGCTGGCCTCTACTCGGGATATGGGCGGGATCGCCGATTATTATCAGCTCGGCGGGCTCCGGAAGGACTACCGCGATCGGGTGCTGCGGCTGGATCATCCGAACGATTACTTTATCTCCGGTTTGTTGCTGTTCAACCTTCCTGCTTTCCGGGCAGAGTTCACCCAGGAGGAGCTGCTGGAGCTGGCCGCTTCCCGCAAATGGCTTCAGCACGATCAGGATGTTCTGAATGTGCTGTGCAGGGGTGGACGGGCTAAGCTGCTTCACGCCCGCTGGGATGTGATGAAGCCCTATAAGCCGGAGTGTCTTCCGCCCGCCCTGCGGCAGGAGCTGGAGGAATCGCTGGCGGATCCAGGAATTCTTCACTTTGGCGGCGATGAAAAGCCTTGGAAGAACACGCTCAGCCCATGGATGGATGTATTCTGGGAGACGGCGGTACAGACGCCCTTCTATAAGGAAATCATCTACCGTATCCTCCAGGAGCATCCTGGCACCATCAACGAGGTGATGGTTCGGCGCTTTGAACAGGGTGAAATCGGGTTCCGATATGTTATCAAATTTTTCAGGGCGTGGCTGAACTGCAAGCGGAAGCACCGCCGGGATGGGGAGAAATGATGAAATCGGTCAGAACGTTTCTGAAAGGCCTCTGCCTGAAAGTCAGTCCTGCGTACCGTTCGATCCGCCGCCTGGAAGCGCGCACGGAGGAACTCTACCGGCAGCTGGATCGGCGCTTCGACAAGCTGGAGGATGTATTCTGGTACGCCCATTCCGCGCCGGATATACCTCTCTCCCAGACAAAGCGGGCATTTTTTCAGGCGCTTCCGGCAGCGGAGGGGACTTTGCGGGATATACAGCAGGGAAATTGCCTCCTGCTGCGCCGCTTCAGGCATATCTGCGAGGAAAATAACATTCCCTATTGGATCTCCTTCGGAACATTGTTGGGCGCGGCAAGGCACGGAGGCTTTATCCCCTGGGATGACGACGTGGACGTTTCCCTTCTCCGGGAAGGCTTTGAAAAGATCCGAGAGGTCCTGAGCCGGGACGAGGCCTTTGCGCTGCGGTCCTATTATGATCAGGAGGGCCGTTATTATCTCTACAAAATGGTTCCTGCCGGGTATGACTATCCCTCCTTTTGGATTGACATTACCATCTGGGACAGCGTGGATACCAAGCCACTGGGCAAAGAGGAAGTCTGGAGGCGGATCACCCGGATACGCGAAAAAACTTTCCGGGAGTTCGGCACAATCGAAAAGGGCTTCCAAACCCGTTACCACAGCGATCCCCTTTCCCCGGACGACGGGAGGAAGCTCCAGGCGGCAGTGGATCGGAACCGAAACCTTCTTCCGGAGCCTAGAAAACCGGACTGCCTTTATCGCAGCTTGGACTCGGTGTATCTGGGAGGGGAGACTCTGCTGGAGCTGAGCGAGGTGTTTCCCTTGTGCAGGCTGACCTTTGAGGGGGAGGAATACCCCGCCCCTTGCGGGTATGAACGCTATCTAACGGAGGTATACCGTTACCTGGAATTTCCGCCCTCTTTCTCTCCGGGACATATGGCCGCGGATCAGGCGGAAGAAAAAGTCGCCCGCGAGCTGGATTGGATCCGATCCGTGGATCGTCCGACGGGCGCAGGCAATGAAAACAGCGTGTAGTAACGCGTAACAGCGTTATTTGCATAAAAATTTTATCTGGAGGCAATTGCTATGACAAACGAGAGAAAGATGGAACTGCTGGCTGAAATTATGGACTTATCCCCCGACGCGCTGAGCCCGGACACGGTTCTGGAGGAGCTGGACGAGTGGGACAGTATCGCGCTGATCTCCTTCATCGCCATGATGGACGATGAGTTCGGCAAGGTCGTCAAGGGTATGGAGGTGAAGGAAAGGAAGACCGTCGCCGAGCTGATGGCCATGATGGAGGCTTAACCTATGATCAACCCCATGGATCTGACCGGCAAGCATATTCTCATTACGGGAGGCTCCTCCGGCATCGGGCGGCAGTGCGCCATACAGGCCAGCCGCCTAGGCGCTCGGGTAAGCGTGATCGCCCGGCGGGAGGATGCGTTAAGGGAAACCCTGTCCCAAATGGAGAATCCGTCCCTTCACGCGTACTTCCCCGCCGACCTGAGCGAGACGGAGTCCATTGAGAATCTGGTCCGCACCATCGTCGTCCGGAAGGGTCCGGCGGACGGATTCTGCCATGCGGCGGGGATCGGGACGGGGCGGACGCTCAAAATGTCCAAGCCCAATTATGTGGAAAAAATGTTCCGGATTCACACATTCGCTTTCTATGAGCTGATCCGCTGTCTCACTTTGAAAGATTATGCGAACGATGGCGCCTCTTTTGTAGGTATTTCCTCCGTGGCGGCGGAAAAGGGAAACCCTACGCAGGAGGTATATGGCAGCGCAAAGGCGGCGATGAACAGTTTCCTTCGGCCGGTGTCTGCGGAGCTTGCCAAACGCAGGATCCGTGTGAACGCGGTTGCATATGCCATGGTGTCCACCCCCATGTTTGACGAGTTTAAGGACAATGGGGGAGACGAGCGCATCATGAAACGGCAGTACCTGGGCGTTATCGATCCCGAGAGCGCGGCCAATGCGGTGATGTTCCTGCTGAGCGACGCCTCCCGGTTCATTACGGCGTCGGTACTGCCCGTATACGCGGGCTGTTAAGGCTGTTAAGGCTGTTAAAGGAGGAAGACCAATATGGCAACTGCATCGTTTGACGGAATCCGGATCACCGGGCTGGCCTGCGCGGTGCCGACCCGCACGGACCGTATTTACGACTTCGCCGGTTCCTTCGGCGGGGAGAGCGTGGAGAAATTCATCGCCACCACCGGGGTGCGGGAGCGCCGTTTTGTACACGAAAAGCAGACCAACTGCGATCTGTGCTTTACGGCGGCCGAGCGCCTTCTTGCCCATAAGGGCTATGAACGGGAAAGCATCGACGGCCTGGTGCTGGTGACCCAGACCCCCGATTACGCGAGACCTGCCACGGCTCATGTGCTGCATAAGCGGCTGGGCCTGACCAAAGACTGTATGGTTTTTGATATCAATCTTGGGTGCTCTGGCTTTGTGTACGGGCTGAACATCGTGGGATCCATGCTTCGGGCGGGGGCCCTCCGGCGGGTTCTTCTCTGCTGCGGGGAGGCGCACAACTGCCTTTGCGATACCGGCGACAAGGCGACCTCAATGCTCTTTGGGGACGCGGGCTCCGCCGTCCTTCTGGAGCCGGGCGAGGGAAGCATACGCACCCTTCTGAAGGCGGACGGGGAAGGCTATCGGGCCATCCTGACCGCTGGGCTGAATTCCCGGGTGAAGGTGGACCTCCATAATATTGATTTCAGCCTGATAAAGGAAACGATGGACGGCAGCGCCGTTTTTGAATTTGCGATTGTGCAGGTCCCCAGGGCGTTCAAGGAATTCTTCCGGACCTTTGGCGGCAGCATCGATTCTTACGACTACTGCGTGTTTCATCAGGCCAACCTCTTCATGCTGGAGCACATCCGCAAAAAGATCAAGCTGGATCCCGCGAAAATGCCGGTTTCTATGGATCGCTACGGAAATACCAGCAGCGTCAGCATTCCCCTTACCATCGCCGACCTGGCCGCCCGCCCGGAATGTCCGGACACGCTCAGGCTGATTGCCTCCGGTTTCGGCGTAGGGCTCTCCTGGGGCGTGGCGGACTTCACGCTGAGTAAGGGGGATATCCTTCCCATTATTGAAACCGACGACTATTTCCAAGAGGCGTTTGTTGGAACACAAAACGGTTAGGTGGTAATCGGGTTTGTATATAAAAAACGTTTTAGAGTATTTCGAGCGAACAGCCGCGGAAAATCCGGGAAAAACCGCGGTTATTGACGGGGAGCGCTCCATTGCCTTTGGAGAGCTCTCCGATCGGGCCAAAGGGCTGGCTCTGGCCCTGCGCGACGCCTGCCAAGGGCGGACCGGCTCTCCGGTAGGGGTATTCCTTCCCAAAAGCATTGAGAGCGTCGCCTCCGATCTGGGGATTGTCTATGCGGGAAACGCCTATATGAACCTGGATCTGAAAACGCCGCCTCAGCGCATCCAAAACATTTTGGATCTGGTCCAGCCCCTGTATCTGATTACCGATGAGGCGCACCTGGCTATGCTGAGCGGCCTATGGCCCCGGGAGAAAACGCTGATCTGGGAGCGGGACGCCGTCCCCTTCGACCGCTGGCGGAACGCGGAGCTCATGGAGCAGCTGGAGCGCGTGATTGATACGGATCCCCTCTGCCTGATCAACACTTCCGGTTCCACGGGCACTCCGAAAAGCGTTGCCCTGAATCACAGGAGCTTTATCGATTTCACCGAATGGGCGCTCCGCACTACCGGAATCGGGGAAGAGGTGATCGGCAGCCTTTCCCCCATCGTGTTTGATATCTACAGCTTTGAGCTGTGTATGCTCATGGCAAAGTCCAGCACCATCGTGGTCATCCCGGATTCCCTGGCGGCCTTCCCGGCCCGGATTCTGCAAATGCTTCAGGAGCGGGGAGTCACCTACCTCTTCTGGGTACCCACGATCATGGTCAACATTGCCAATATGGATCTCCTCAGCCGGTTCGATCTCTCCGCGCTCCGCCATGTGTGGTTTGCCGGGGAGGTGTTCCCCACCAAACAGTTCAACTGCTGGCGCAGGAGCCTGCCGCGGGTTCAGTTTATCAACCTGTACGGCCCCATTGAAATCACCTTGGACTGCACCTACTTTATTGTGGATCGGGAAATTCCGGACGGCGAACCCCTGCCCATCGGCGTGCCCTGCCGCAACACGGATATCCTGATTCTGAATGAGGAGGATCGGCTCTGCGGCCCGAACGAGGAGGGGGAACTCTGCGTCCGCGGAACCTCCCTTGCGCTGGGCTATTACAACAACCCGGAAAAGACCGCGGCCGCCTTTGTGCAGAACCCGCTGAACCACAGCTATCCGGAGACGATCTACCGTACAGGCGATCTCGCCGCCTGGAACGAGCGGGGAGAGATTCTGTTTCGGGGACGCAGGGACACCCTGATCAAGCACTCCGGATACCGCATTGAGCTGGGCGAGATCGAGCATATGGCAGTCAACACTCTGGGCCTGGTGAAAAACGGCTGCGCGGTTTACGATTACGCCAAAAAGGAGATCGTATTCTTCTATGAGATGCCGGAGGAGATCCCCGCCGCCCAAATGCGCAAACGCATCGGCGAGGTGTTCCCCAAATATATGATCCCCGGCCGGTATGTCCGCATGGACGAACTGCCCCGCAACACCAACGGCAAAATCGACCGGCTGAGGCTGAAGGAGTCGCTGGATCAGTGGAGCTGAAGGAGCTACTGCAAAAAATCGCTCAAATGCGCAAAGAACCGCAGTTTCAAACCAATGCCTTTTTACTCCCCGGGCGTCTGGAGGAGCTGTTAAGCGTCCCGTTTTCGCAAGTTGAAGTAGGTGATCACCATGTAGCTGTTCTGGCGTGGGAGCGGCGGTTTTATCGTTTGTACTATTATCTTTCCCGGCCCGATGAGTCAAAGGGGGATCTGCGCAGATCCCTCAGCCAGCACTCCGACGCCCCGATTGTGGCCGATCTCGTCAATAAACCGCAGGCGATCCCTTTCTCTGCCGCCATATTAAGCGAAATCGGATTCCGGCGCATTGAAACGCTGATTCGGATGCATCTGAACATGGATCGAACCATGAACCGTCCAATTTGCAGCGAGGCAGAACGAGCGGCGGAGCCGGATGCGCGGGAGATTGAGGAACTGCTATATCAGACATTTAATGTCTATGTTTCACGATTGCCTGACCGCAATGAGATCCGCGATCTCATCAGATATGAATGGATTTGGGTGATCCGGGATGGGAACCGGATTGCCGGACTGGCGCTGTTTAAGCCGCTGCCGGGCCGGCAGGTCCTGCTGGATCAGCTTCTGGTCCGCCCCGGCTTCAGAGGGCGTGGACTTGGCGAAAAGCTCCTGCAAACCGGAATCGCGCGCCTCTGCGCCGGAAAGCAGGTTTTTTTGTGGGCGCATACAGCGGTTGTTCCATTTTATGAAAAATACGGATTCGAGCAGGAAGAGCGGGCAGACTGTATTTTACTTTTTGAGGAGGAGAAAGGCCGTGGAGAAAATTGATGGCATTCTACAGGAGCTACGTCCCGAATTGGATTATCACGCCTCCAAAAATTTCATTGAAGACGGTTTATTGGATTCTTTTGATCTCGTTTCGCTGATTTATGAGCTTGAAACTCATTTTAATATTTCAATAGACGCATTGGACATTATCCCGGAAAATTTCGTTTCGGCGCAGTCCATCGCCGAACTGGTGAAAAAGAATGGTGGAGTATTGTGAAAACTGTTTTTCATCATAAAAAAATCACTGGGCTTCTAAGTGTGATTCCTGAGCAGACCGTACGCTTTGAAGATGAGGTGGACAATTATACATTCCCTCCCCGGCAGACTCTGCGGCTGCAAAAGGTGATGGGATACAAGCAGCATTGCATCGTTAAGGAGAATACTTCAACCTCCGATTTGTGTATCGCCGGGCTGGAGCGCATTTTGAATCAGGGATGGCTCAAAAAGGAGGAAATAGGGGGAATCGTTGTTTCAACGGCCTTTCCGGATTATTTCATTCCTCCGGTAAGTTCTCTGATTCACGGCCGATTCGCCTTAGATGAGGATACGATTTGCGTGGACGTCAGCCAGGGCTGCGTCGCCTTTTTATGGGGATTGATCGAAGCGTTTATGCTGGCGGAGCGCATACCGGATAAGAAGATTCTCGTCTTCGCCTCAGATGTATTAAGCAAGAGGGTGTCCAAAAAGGATCGCAACAGCTATCCCCTGATTGGCGATGCCGCCGGAATCGCGGTTGTGGAGAACGACGAGCACGCCGGAGATGTCCATACGATTTTACGGAATCGGGGCGATATTGACGGTGTCCTCCGCATTCCCGCCGGTGGTTCTCGGCTGGCCTGCTCGCCCCAAACCGCGGTACTGCGCGACAGTGATGGCGACGGGAATCTGCGTGCGCTGGATAATTTAACCATGCGGGGTTCCGACGTCTTTAATTTCGTACAAACCGCTGTTCCCCCTTTGATTACGGATGTGATGGAATATGCTGGTACAAGCATGGATGCCGTGGACTGGTTCCTGTTTCACCAGCCCAATAAATTCATGCTGCGCAAGCTGGCCGAAAAGCTGGAAATCCCTTATGAAAAAATGCCGATGAATACAGTGGAGGAGTTTGGCAATTCCAGTGGGGCCTGTATACCGGTAAATATTACCTACAATTTGGCGGACGGTATGAAAAAGCAGAAACAACGCTGCTGCATATCTGCCTTTGGCTCAGGCCTGACATGGGGCGCTATGGTTATAGATCTGGGAGAGATGGACTTCTGTGAAATGTTTATATCCGATTGCTGATCTTCCGGTGCATCAATTTACCATTCCGGTTATTGGGTCCAATATGTATCTGCTGGTACGCGGCCACAGCGCACTTGTGATTGATCCGCACATCTGTGCTGAAACGGAGAAACTGCTTCAGGAAGTGTATGTGCAAAGCTGCATCGTTCTGTTGACTCACGAGCATTTTGATCACATTTCCGGCGTAAACCGCCTGCGGCAGCTCTGGCCCTGTCAGGTGGTTTGTACCGCGTCCTGTGCGGCCAAAATCCAAAACGCGAAGCTGAGCGGTGCAATGACCTTTAGTGCGCTGTTTCTGATCGGTCATACAGAGCGGGAACGTGAAGCCATCGGTCCTTGGATCGTACCCGATTATACCTGCGAAGCAGATCGGGCATATACAGGAACAGCAGCGCTGAATTGGCAGGGAATACCCATTTTGCTGAAGGAAATGCAGGGACATTCCGAAGGAAGCCAGATTATTGAAATGGGTGGCAGGCATATTTTCACCGGTGATAACCTGATTCCGGGGAACCGGGTCATCACACGCCTGCCCGGAGGAAGCCGCGCAGTTTATGAGCGCCAGGTAAAGCCTTATTTAAGGGCACTGCCGGATGATTCGATCATCTATCCCGGACACGGAGAAGCAGGCTACATCACCAGCCAAGGAATGCGGTATGGGTTAGAGATTCAAGATAACGAAAAAGGAATTTGAGCCATGAATCCATTACACAAAGAAATATACATGCTGCTTTGTGAGATCGACGATATTTGCAGAGAGCATGGGATTGTCTATTATCTCCACGCAGGCTCTGTCATCGGCGCGGTGCGTCACGGAGGAATGATTCCATGGGACGATGATGCGGATGTCATGATGACGGCAGAGAACTACCGGAAATTCCAAAAGGCCTTCGCCAGTGAGGAACGGCCTCAGCGCGCATTGGTGAGTCTTCAAACCCATAAAAATTTCGTGTTTCCCTATGTACAGTATAAGGATATTTCGACGACGGTTCTGCCTCAAAGCGGCTTGTTTCCGGATTATCCCAACGGGCTGTTCGTTGACATTATGATCATGGATCCGGTTGCGGAGGATCCCGCTTTGCAAAAGAGGCACATCGAAAACCTGAAGCTTTTGTCTGAAATTGTCAGTCATTCATATGTGGTTAACCGGGAATCAAATCAAAAACGCTATCACCGCTGGCTACTTTTGCAGAAGCTCATCGGCAGGGAACGGACCATACGAATTTTAACAAAGCGCCTGGAGCGGGGAGATAGTAATGCCTGCGCAGGCTATATTCAGCGGGTAGGCGTATATCCGGTATTTTGGGACAGGAAATTTTTTCAGGAGCCGGAATATCACTGGTTTGGACCGCGTCAATTTCCGACTCCTACGTACACTTATGAATATCTGCGTTACACCTATGGGGATGCATGGACCGTTTATCCGGACGATCGGGAAGGTCATGGATTTCTGTACAGCTCCGTTTTCCCGTTTCAGGTGATTCAGAACGAGTATAAGAACGCGATCGATTGCCAGAAATTTGTTCGGGGATGGAAGAACTATAAATACTGGCGTTTCAAGGCCGTCCGTTGGGAAAATGCGGTGCGGATCTGCAATTCCAGGCGTAGCGCACTGCTCTACAGGCTGGCGGTTGAAGGGCAGATTTCCGATAAAGAGCTGATCCGCCTGTACAAGGACAGCCGCTATGCGGATATTCTGAGCCGGACCAGCGTTTACATAGATAACCAGTTGAAGCAGCCATTTATCAGCGATCATATTCCGTTTCAGGTCAGCGATACCGTGTTCCGCATCACATGTATGACGCTGATTTTGACAGGCAGATACGATTTGGCCCAGAAGCTGTCTCGATCCGTTGAAGAGCTCCGGGAGGAATACCCTTCCTTTGAAGAGGTGGAGCAGGCGATCCTGCAGACCCGCGAGCTGTCCGTAGCTTACTATGAGGATGGATGCGACTGGAATCGAATCGCCCGTTTAAGCGCAGAAGGTCTGCGGCGTTACCCGCATCATGTCGACTTTTTTGCCGCCAGATGCGGTGCTTTGATGAATACGGCCAAAGAACCGGCCCGGGCCGCGGAGGCTGTGATAAATCTGTGTCAAAATGAACTGCGGGTTCATCCCAACCAGGGATTTCTGTTAAAGCAGCTGGCAGATGCCCAGATGTCGCTGGGGAAGCGAAAGAAAGCGATTGCAAATTATCAAAAAGCGTTTCATATGACCAATGACGGTATGCTCCGCCGTGCGATCCAGGAGGCTGCACAAAGATACCTCTTTACGGTAAAGGATTCCTCCCCCCGGAAGAGCAACGAGTGGTACCGCTCTCAGGTACAGCAGGCGCAAAGCAAGATTCTGACCATGCTTCAGGAGCTGGACCGCATTTGCAGGAAGAACGGCATTCCTTATTTTCTGGGCGGCTATTTGGCGGCTGAGGCGGTGGCGCTGAAAACGTTCGCGCCGGAATGCTGCTCCGCTTACATTGTTATGCGTCCCTCTGATCGGGAACGCTTTCTGCTTGCGGCAGAGAAAAAAAAGAAAAAGGACCGGGCATTGGAATCCTTTGAAAGCAACCGGAATTATCCCGATTTTTCCATACGCTACTGCGATACATCCACCACCCTGTTCAATATGAAGACGGAGGGTTTTTATCAATACCACGCGCTGAATGTCGCCGTCTATTTTTTGCGAAGCGAGACCAGGGGAAGATGCCCATCCTGGATTAAGTCGGGACTTTTAGCGGCGATCGAAGCCTGCGCGCTTCCCCGTGTCCGATATAATCAGACCCGTCGAAAGCGTATCGCTGGCATTCTGGGCCGTATTTATCTGGCCATATGCGGGAAAAGAAGGGGAAAGCGTCTGGCCTGGAAGCTCATTTATCATCCCCAATCCACAGAGACCCGAATAAAGGGTAGTATCAAATCCTACTGGGCAAAGGAAATCAAGCTGCCGCTGCTGGATTTTGGAAAAAGCAGCCTCTGCTATCTGAAGGATCGGGCGTTTCCAGTCCCTTCCAATTTCCGGGCATATATAGCGCCGCAGGTTACAAGGAATTGGAATAACGGAAAACCAGTTGGCCTTCAGTTGCTAGGAGAAAACGTGGCGGCGATGGATGTTCCCTGTTCCTTGTTCATACAGGGACTGGAAAAGCTGGATCTCAGGTGCCAGTACGCATACGTCGGGGACAGGCTGTATCGTTGCAACAAGCGGTGTTCGGAGAAAAGCGCCTATACGCAGACGGCCTGGAACATTGCGTTTTGCGCATTCGATCGTTACACCCTGTGGGCGCGTTTTATGCCCCAGAAGCAGCGCATTTTGGCTTTACACGCAGAGCGGAATTACCGCGCCCTTGAAATTGCGCTGGGCCCTTATTTGAACAAACTTCAGTATCACGCAAAGTACAAACTTCCCCTTGTCTTTGACAACGATATCTTTCGGATTTCCTGGGAATTGCTGGAACGCCAGGGACGGGGCGGAACGGTCGTCTCCTTGTTGCCGGCCATCCCGCAGAAGTATTTTCAGCCGATTAAATACCGGGTACAGGCGAGGAAAACGATCGGAGCAATGGCGATGAAAAAGGCGATCAAAGAAGAGCGTCAGATGATTCTGGACTACCTCAGGAAGGATGTGGCCAACTGCTTGTATCTCTATGCGGATATTGCCAAATACGGCGTGGAGAGCGAAAACATGAAGGTATGGTATGATACGGACGAACAGGGTATCCGTATGGTTGTCATGAAATACCATACCAACTTCCAGGTCTATGCCAACCGCAATTTTGAAAATACCGACGGCCTGCTGGGGTTGATCGATCAGGAGTTTCCCATGGGTGTTTCCGCTCGCGAGGAAATTATTGGCGCAATCAAGGAGCGGCTCCAGGACCGTTATGCCGTGGAAACTGGCGTCATATATAAAGGCAAGCCCATCAACGGCAAGCAGCTGAGAGAGTCCTTGAGCGGCTGCGATGCGGCGATTGAGCTGGCGGAGCCGGAAGATGCGCCCAAAATCGCCAGGCTGCTGCTCCTGGACGAGGAGCTCAGCAAAATCTATACCGAAGAGTCCCTGACCAGGGAGCTGAGGGAACGGATTGAAACGGGCATGGGCCGCAGCTATATCATCCGCGACGGCGATCGGATCGCTGCCCATAACGCAACCTATGCGGAAAGCGATCTATTTGTAGTGATCAGCGGACTAATGATTCACCCGGACTATCGCGACAGGGATTATGCGTACTGGATCGATCTGAAATCCTCACTAGAGTTCCAGCTGGAAGGCAAGGAGCGGTACTTCATGGCGGTCAATCCGAAGATTATGCGTTGGCACAAATTCGCCGGCACACCCATCGCGGGACACTATGGAAAGCTTTCACGGATTGACAGGCCGGATCAAAATACCGATTAACATTGTCCTTCCTGCCTGCTCAGAACCTGTATCCGTACCTGCCAAATCAGGGAGGGCTACATATAGGCCAGGAGGCGGGAGCCCGCGGGCAGCGTCACCGGGACCTTCCGGTTTTGTATACCGCTTTTTTGAGGAAGAGATAAAAAGGGAGATGATCGAATGCAGGCACTCATGCTGGCGGCCGGGCTTGGCCGACGAATGGGAAAATATACAGAGGCTATGACCAAGTGCATGATCGAGGTTGGCGGAAAAACCCTGCTTGAACGCACGGTTGAAGCGCTGAAGGGGGCCGGAATCCGCAAATTTGTAATGGTGGTCGGATGGGAAGCCGACCGGCTGATTGACTACGTACATCAAAGCGGCTTCAACATGGAATTTGAGTTTGTCTATAACAATGATTACGCGCTTACCAATAACATCTATTCCCTCTACCTCGCACGAAATCAGCTCGCACAGGACGATACCATCCTTTTGGAGTCCGATCTGGTCTACGATCCATGGCTCATCAAAAAAATAGCGGAGGCACCTGAAGAAAATCTTGTTGCCGTGGCAAAGTACGAGCACTGGATGGACGGCACCGTAACCACCCTGGATGACGACGGCGTTATTCACGAATTCATTGAGAAAAAGAACTTCCGCTTTGAGGACGTGTCCAACTACTACAAGACCGTCAACATATATAAATTCAGCAAGGAATTTTCCCACAGCCAGTATATTCCGTTCCTGGAGGCCTATATCAGGGCCTATGGAAAAAATCAGTATTACGAGCTGGTACTGAAAGCCCTGGCGCACCTTCCATATGCCCGTCTGAAGGCTTTTGTGCTGGAAAATGTCAACTGGTATGAGATCGACGACGAGCAGGATCTGGATATCGCCAACACCATCTTTGCCGAAGAGGAAAAAAAGCTGCCGGCTTATGAATGTCATTACGGTGGGTACTGGAGGTTTCCCGGGCTGAAGGATTTCTGTTATCTGGTCAACCCTTACTTCCCCCCGAAGAAGATGCTGGATCAGATGAAGTTTTTTTATGATACACTGCTGGTCCAATATCCTTCCGGAATGGATATCCAAAGGCTGATTGCCGGGAAAATGTTCTCAGTCGAGAAGGATTACCTGCTGGTCGGTAACGGAGCGGCCGAGCTGATTGACGTGCTTGGCAAAAACCTCAGCGGAAAAATGGCCGTACCGGTTCCTGCATTTAATGAATATATCCGCTGCTTTGACCAATGCAGCATGGAACCCATTCCGATGGGTGAGAACGATTTTCGATTCGATCTTGAACGGCTGAGGGAGACGGCCAGGCGCGTCGATATTCTCGCGGTCGTCAACCCGGACAATCCCAGCGGCAGCTTTCTGACGCAGGCGGAGCTGATCGAGCTTCTCGACCTATGCAGGGAGCAGGACACAACCTGCGTCGTGGATGAATCCTTTATCGACTTTGCCGAAAGCGAGTGTAGGTATACCCTGTTGGATGATTTTCTGCTGGAGCAATACCCGAATTTGATTGTGATCAAAAGCATCAGCAAGTCCTATGGCGTTCCTGGACTGCGGCTGGGCATACTGGCTTCCTCCAGCTGCACGCTCATTAAGCGCTTATGGAAGGCTCTCCCAATTTGGAACATCAATTCCTTTGCAGAATACTTCTTGCAGATCTATTCTTTATACAAAGCCAGCTATACGGACGCCTGCGACCAGATTGCTCGTCAGCGCAAAGCGCTGTCCGCTGAGCTGGAAAAGATCCCCTTTTTGAAGGTTTATCCTTCTCAGGCCAATTACATTATGTGCAAGGTCACTGGAGGATATACAGCCAAGAAGTTGGCCACGCTCCTCTTAAGTAATTATAAGCTGCTGATTAAAGATTTGTCGGGAAAATATGGATTTGACCAGCAGGAATATATCCGTATTGCGGTCAAGAATTCCGACGAAAATAAGTGTTTAATCTCGGCGTTGAACGCCATCGGTTCCAAATCAGAATCCGGCCCCTCCGCCGGCGGCTTCAGCTGCGGATACCAGCTTTGAGCGGATCGAATACAAAAGGAAGGTTTTCAGATGTGGGAGAAGTCTGTGTTTGAGCGGCTGGAGGCGAAGCGGGAGGCGGCGCTGGCCGGGGGAGGGCCGGGGCGGATCCAGAAGCAGCATAGCGCAGGGAAGCTGACGGCCCGGGAGCGGCTGGAAATCCTGTTCGATCCCGGCACCTTCACCGAGATTGGCGGGCTGGTGGAATCGCGGATATCGGACTTGGGGATGGACCAAAAGAAGGTTCCCGGGGACGGCGTGATCACCGGATACGGCAGGGTGAACGGCCGCCTGGTCTTCGCCTCCTCGGAGGATTTCACCGTCATCGGCGGCACCCTGGGGGAAGCCCACGCCCTGAAAATATGCAGGCTCCAGGATATGGCCCTGGACGCGGGCGCTCCCATCGTTCTGATCAACGACAGCGGAGGGGCGCGGATCGAGGAGGGGCTGAACTCCCTCAACGGCTACTCCGGAATCTTCCTTCGGAATACCCGGGCCTCCGGCGTGATTCCTCAGATCGCGGTAATCATGGGGCCCTGCGCGGGCGGTGCCTGCTATTCCCCGGCCATCTGCGACTTCATCTTCATGGTGAAGGATACCAGTTATATGTTCATCACCGGCCCGCAGGTGCTCAAAACGGTCACGGGCGAGAGCATCACCTCGGACCAGCTGGGGGGAGCGCAGGTGCATTCCTCCAAGAGCGGCGTTTCCCACTTCACCTACGACAGCGACCGTCTTTGCCTGGAGGGGGTGCGGAATCTGCTGGGCTATCTGCCCCAGAACAACCGGGAGAGCGCCCCGGCGGCCAAGCCCCTCCCGGTGGATCACAGCGGCCGGCTCCAGAAAATCGTTCCCCAGAATCCCCGGAAGGCCTATGATGTCCGGGAGGTCATCGAAACGATGGCGGATCGGGGCAGCTTTCTGGAAATCCAGCGGGAGTGGGCGCAGAACGCGGTGATTGGGCTGGCCCGGATGGACGGGCAGACGGTGGGCTTCGTGGCCAATCAGCCCGCCTATATGGGCGGTTCCCTGGATTATCACGCCTCGGACAAGATGGCGCGGTTCATCCGGCTGTGCGACTGTTTTGGAATACCTTTGGTAGTGCTGGTGGATGTACCGGCCTTTCTGCCCGGCGTGGTCCAGGAGCATGGCGGAATCATCCGGCACGGAGCAAAGCTGCTCTACGCCTTTTCAGAGGCGACGGTGCCCAAGGTCAGCCTGATCATGCGCAAGGCCTACGGAGGCGCGTACATAGCCATGAACAGCAAGCAGATGGGGGCGGATCTGGTGTTCGCCTGGCCGATTGCTGAGCTGGCGGTCATGGGGGCCGAGGGGGCGGTTTCCATCGTCTGGCGCAGGGAGATCAAGGCGGATCCCGTTCGGAAGGAGGAGCTGGTCCAGGCGTACACCGATCAGTTCCTGAACCCCTACCCCGCAGCGGAGCGGGGATACGTGGATGAGGTCATCGACCCCGCGGATACCCGCAAACGAATCGCCGGAGCCCTGGAAATGCTGAAAGGAAAAAAGCAGTCCTCCCCCTGGAAAAAGCACGGCAATATACCGCTGTAGGGGGGGCTGAGGGGGGAGAGGGGAGGAAGCCGCCGTTGGCGGAGCAAATGCGGCAGTGGTTCCAGAAACTCGTAAAAATCATACATTTGGTGGATTTTCTGCTGAATAATACGTTGCATTTTTCAGTTTGACGCAGGGATTTGACATTAAAATCCACCGGTGTAGAATAAAAGAGTAAGAATCAATCCTTTTTCAGGAATGATGTTCAGAAAAACACAGGCCATAGGGGCAGTGTGTCCATTTTTGCGGAAAACGCAATTCGGATGCACTGCCTCTTTTTGTTTGTGTTACGGAAAAGGGGTGTCAAATAGTGTCAAGGTTTGTGCAGGAAATCAGCGGAGAACTGGGAGACTATTGGAAGCGTTCAGCGGAAAAAGAACTGGCGAAGGCCCAGGCCGAGCTGGACAGCGGAGCGATTACCATCGACCAGCATGGAGTCGCCAGAAACTGTATTGGACGGGTTCTGATGGACGATATGCTCGAAAAGGTTATGATGCTCACAGATAAGGTCAGCAAGGCGGCAACGCAGGCCGCACGGGCGGCAGAGACGGAGGCCGGCTGGAAGCCTACCGGCAGCGCCAAAGCCCTCCCGACGCCGAGGAGCTCGCTGAAATGCGGGCGGCGTTCGACGAGGGGACTGTGGTGGCGGATGTAATCACAGGAAAGAAAATTCAACTGTAAAAGACGAAAGGAGAAAATCAAATGACTATTTCTGAAATCCTTGGGAAGAATGCTTGTTTCCGCTATCAGCTGCACAGTCGGATGAAGTCCGACTGTGAGTATTACCTCAGCTACGGAAACCGCCTTCGGAAATACTTGTGGGCAGATGATGAGGAGGAACAAATTGCGCTCATGAAGGCCCTTTGGCATAGCTTTTCTGAAAAGCCGGAATGGATCACCTGGGATGAAATCCTGGAGTATGAACGGAGGATGTGTCCAAACTCCGAAGAACCGAACGCCGCTTCCTTCTCAGACACGCTCGCCCGTACCCTTGAGGCGGTTTTGGAGGAGCAGGGAGAGGTATCTATCCTGCTGTACCGTCCGCCCCGGAAAAAGGCTGGCGTGGATGCTGCTTTGGACGGCAACGCCTCTGTATGCCCGAAATGCGGCCAGGAGCCGCGCCAAGATCTGTAACGCCTCGTAACCTTGGCGGCCTCCCTATGGAGCCGTCAGGAGCCAGAACGGTGATGCTGATAGGATTGCCGCAATATAGCTTCGGGCTGCGTACATTTGAGTGCCCGGAATGCGGATTGCAGCTGACTGCTCCCAGAGGACGGCCGGCAGCGGCGTCCAATGAGAATCGGAAATATCTGTATTGTCCGCGCTGCAAAGCGGAGCGGGAGTTTGTCCGCGTTCCCATGGAAATGGTATAGGGATTTCGGGTGCACAGAAGAAACAGGGGGCGGTACGGTAAGGATTTTACCGTACCGCCCTAAAATCTGATTGTATATCCGGCGGAAGTCTGGTAGAATAAAAGCAGAAGGTGAGGTGCTTCGTATGCCGGTACTGAGTATGTTCTTTGGAATCATCGTCCGTATGTATCGTGAGGAAAGCGGCAAGCACAATATGCCGCACCTTCACGCAGAGTATTCAGGCGAGGAAATCGTGATGGCTCTGGATGGGACGATTTGGAAGGGGAAAAGACTTTTCCAAGAAATAAGCGGAAGATGCTGGAGGTCTGGATGGAGATACATCGTGAGGATCTTGAAGCGAACTGGAAGCTGTTATCCAATGGCGAGCAGTTCTTCCGCATTGATCCTCTGAAATAAAGGAGGTGGCGCCGATGTTGCAGCCGAGGTTAGTAAATGTAGAGCCAGTAGGACATCTGAAGCTCAAACTCACATACGAGACCGGCGAGGTAAAGCTGTTCGATGTCTCCCCATATGCCAATGGTTCATGGTTTGGGGAGCTGAGAGAGGATGCCTACTTCCGAACGGTGCGGATTCTGCCGGGCGGGACGGGCATTGAGTGGAACAACGGGCAGGACATCGCACCGCACGAGCTATATGAGTGTAGCGCCCCGGCTTGACACTCCCCACGGCTAAAGCCGAGGATTCTTGGCTCGATAAAATCGCGCTCAAAAAAGAGATTCTGGTTCCTTGACATGAGATTGCATACTTGCCAGGAATCTGATAGAATAACAATAAGGACTTGAATCGTTCTGAGAGGTGTGCATGGTGGTCATTAGGTACTCGAAGAAATCGCTGAAGTTTTTGAGCAAGCTGGATGACAGGTCGGTGACCCGTATAAGGACTGCTATAAACGGCCTGCTGTCCGTACCTCCGGAGGGCGACATCAAGCCCATGCAGGGGTACAATGATGGTCGGAAGCGACTTCGTGTAGGAAACTGGCGGGTCGTGTACCGATATGACCAGGAAGGAGCAATTGAGATTCTTCTCATTATCGAAATAGGCAATCGGGGAGACATCTACAAGTGAGGTGTGGAAGATATGTCTGAAAAAGCTATGGAAGCTGCCCGTATGATGGATATGCTGCCGGAATCGGATCAGAATTTCGCCTGCGAGTTTATCAAGAAGCTGGTTCTGGCGTGGGATCCGGATTTTACAAAAGCCACCGCCCAGGAAGCAAAGGAGATGGCTGAAGCTGAAGCCAGCGGATTCGTTGAGGAGTCCGAGATAGACTGGAACGACTTAAACCACTATGCCGAAGCATAAACCCATCAAAGGCCCCCACAGGGGGCCTTTTTGCTGAGACAATTTTTCCCCTCCAGAGGAGCCGGGCAGCGTCCTGCGGTATTCAGGCGCTTCTAAGCGGCTGATTCTTAGCACTTTTCAGAGGCTGCCGGTATGGTATCGGGGCTTCCGCAGTCATTGGGACAGCAAATGAAATCCCACTCAAAAAAGATGTTTTGCTTCCTTGACATTGAAAATCCATCGGCGTATAGTGAAAGAGTAAGAATCAATCCTTTTTAAGGAATGATGTTAAGACAAGCACAGCCTAGGGGCAGTGCGTCCATTTTGCGGAAAACGCAAATTCGGACGCGCTGCTCTTTTTTGTTGTGCTCATAGAACGGTTTACCGTAGCAACAGGCGATGCCTGAGAAAATAAAAAATATTTGAGAAAGCGATGTCCGGAATCAATTCAAAAAAGAAAAGGGGATTTTTCAAATGGCTATTATTAACAACAAACTTCGAAATTGGCTCATGTCTCGCGGCCAGGATTCTTTTCAGTTTGAGGATCCGGAAGGAAGCTATTCTTACCTTCGGAAGCCGGAGAGGGATGGGCTTGACTACATTTTCTGTTCGTCTGCAAAGGATACCGATCCCAGCCAGGGGCTGAATTTCACCTATGTTGGCGTCTTCTGCAAAAAAGACAGGATGTTCTATGATACCGCAGCTTGCACGTATGCCGAAAAGACCGGACTTCCGCACAAAAACCGGTATACCATGACCGAGCAGCTGAAGAAGGATGTGCGCCAGCGCGTGGAAGCCCTTGTCGGAGATGATGAAAGAAATCTGAGCGTTTCCGAAGTCACAGATCCGGAGCTCGCAAAGGCACTGGATAACTTCCGCGAAGGCGGAGCACTGGTCACGGCCCGCAGCTGCTACATCAAGGGAAAAAAGCCCGAAGAAAAGATGCAGTATCGCTGCGAGTATACGCCGGCGGAATGGACAAAGGAAACCATGGCCGAGTATATTTTGAATCCCTGCGACTATGTGCAAAAGCAGGCAGACGCCTATCTTGCGGAGAACCAGGAACAGATCCTGTATGAATTTCTGTATACCGATATTCTGTGGGGGCCTACCAGTCTGTTTGCTGTGCCCCCACCGAGCCGGTGCAGAGATTCAAGGCGATCCAAGACGGCCTGAAGCACATCTGCGCCTGCGCCAGAAACGTCCATGTGACCATCCGCAAGAACGGCATCGACTTCACTTTCCGGACGAATGTGGAGGCTCTGAGAAGATCAAGCGGTGAAAGATTCAATTCCTGGTACATCATTGCGCCGGATCGTCAGAATTTCCATCACCTGTTTGGCGAGGACAGTTCCTATACGATTGATGAAATCCTCTGCATTGAGTACGCCCGTCTTGTCTTGTATGCGCAGGAGGAAAAGGCCGCCGAAGCGGTTTCTTGAATCATTCGGAAGTGTTGGCATGGAGTGTGCGGATCATCAAAAGCAAGGTGATCCGCACACTTTTTCATTTTTAAGGAGGCTTTTTCATGAATAACGAGACTCGGTTTGCAAACTGGCTGAAATCGGATGAGATGATCATTCATCTTGAAAACAATTTTGGACGCTTTTCTACGTTCGTCAAATTAGCTAAAAACAAGGACGTTGACTACCTATTTTGTATGGAAAATCATAATGACAACACTCTTACGCGGGAGAAATCGTTTCAGTACGCCGGGATTTACTGTAAGCGGGATGGCTTGATCTACGATGCACAGTATTCCATCTGTGCGCTGGAACCTGATGAAAAAATCCTGGGAAAAAGCAAAGAAGACCTTCTCTCAGAGCTTATATCCGCTGCGCACCAGCGCGTAGAGGCGGTTATCGGAAATGATCGAAAGAATCTGATCATTTCCAAGCTCACAAGTCCTATACTTATACGCAATCTGGAATATGCCAAA
>JAAVZY010000011.1 GCA_022791945.1 Oscillospiraceae bacterium
CGAGGGCTCTGCCCTCGAGTCTCCGCAGTGCGTTGTTTCACAACGCACTTAGGAATTCGGCTTCGCCGAATTCTGAGATGCGCCGCTGGCGGCGCATCGGGAAGGGATTCCCCTTGGCAGAGTGCGAGACAGCGTCTTGCGGCCTTCCCCTCCTTGCAGGCGCTCCCCGCGCCTATTCCGGCCCGTACCACATACATTGCCGGAGGTCTACCCGCCCGTCAGGCAGGAAGGGAATTCCCTCCTGCTCCAGCAGGGAGTGCTGGAGCGCACCGCCGCTGGGGTCACGCTGCTCCAGGGAGCAGCCGCCCATCCGGTTGACCACCCGGTGCCAGGGAATGCCGGGGCCGCAGCTCCGAAGGGCATAGCCCACCGTCCGGGACATCCGGGGATTTCCCAGCAGCCGGGCAATCTGCCCGTAGGTGGTCACCTGCCCCCGGGGAATCTGCCGGAGAAGCCTGTATACATCCTGAAAAACCGTTCCCATCGGCTTATGAAATCAGCGCCAGGTAATAAGCGCCCAGCAGCTCGTCCGGCAGGAGCAGGGACAGCCCCAGGATATCCAGGGACTTTTCAGTGGCTGCGGCCCGCTTGATCATCACACTCAGACGAACCATCCGCACGGTCTTATCCAGCAGGGAAAGACTTTCCCGAAGCGCTTTGGCAGAGACGCGATCCGTCCAGGAGGGCTCGGTTTCCACCTGGCCCACAGCCTCCAGCAGCCGCTGGTTGAACCGCTCCAGGCTGTAAAGCTTTTCGCTGTCCAGCCCGAAGGCCTCCCCCGCGCTCTCCGCACAGGCTGTCAGGAAGGAGCTATACCGCCGATCCGGCTCCCGGTCGTATTTCCGCCGGAGGAAGGCCGACATCCGCAGGAAGAACAGCTCCTCCTTCCGGCTGAGGGAGCGCCCGGAGCCGAATTCCAGCCCAAGGACCTTGTTCTGGGCGGCGATTGCGTTCCGCTGCCGCCGGATGCAGGAGGCAAACTCCCCTTTGATGAAGGCGAAGGCGATCCCCTCGCAGGCGCCGAAGGATTTCATGGCGTCCAGATACCCCAGACGGATGTTGCGGGCCTGCCGGGCAGTATCAAAGGTGAGCAGCGAACCGAGGTTCCAGTAGGAGCGGATCATCCGAAGGTTCTCCGCTGCCCGGAGGGTGTCCCGCCGGACCATGCCCACCGCCTCCAGATCCACGGCGATCACCTGGCTGGCTCCCCTTTCCAGGGCCAGCTCCACCGGAAGATTGTCATAATAGCCCCCGTCGATGAACTGAGAATCGCCGATGGACTGGCTTTTGATGGCGGGATAAAGGGAAGAGCTGGCGACCATATACTCGGTCAGCATCCCCTGGGGGATATCCTCCATGTAGAGCTCCAGCGGGCGGAGATTGGTCTTGTCCACACAGACAAAGCCGCATTCCACCGGGCTTTCCCGCACAGCCTGCTCGTCGATGTGCGTATCCAGCAGCTGCTTTAAGGGATAGGAATCAACCCCGCCCTGCCGGGCGTAATCCCGGAGAAACTGGCGGAACATCTGGACGTTCTTCTGCTTTTCGGGCAGAGCGTCGTCCACGTCCACATCGAAAATCATATCGGTTTTCATATTCATCCAGAGGGAGCGGGCGTTTTCAAAGTCCCCCATGGCGATAATGGCCGCGTTCAGCGCCCCCACGGAGGTTCCGGTGACAATATGAATCGGGATATCCAGCTCCCGGAGAGCCTGCCATACCCCGATTTCATAGGCGCCCCGGGCGCCTCCGCCCGCCAGCACCAAGGCCGTTTTTTCCATTCCTTCCATCACTCCTTGCTATTTTGCAGCGGAAGACCTCGAGGGCTCCGCCCTCAAGTCTCTGCGGTGCGTCGTTTCACGACGCACCTAGGAATTCGGCTTCGCCGAATTCTGAGATGCGCCGCTGGCGGCGCATCGGGGATCTAAATCCCCTTGGAACCCGTAATTTTTGAAGGGCTTTTTTTAGGGGCGAAAAGGGTGGGGTCAAGTCTGTACAGACTTCCCTCTCCCTGCCACGCAGAGAGTCTGATTCACGCAGTACGCTTTTTTCGTAAAGAAAAAAGCTCCCTCCTGCGGGCGGTGGACTCCTTGCGCCGCCTGTAGGGATGAACTTTTTCTTTACGAAAAAGTGGGTAGGCGGGCGATCGTCCACGCAGGGAGCAGCAGCGAGGCAGGGGGAGGGGAATCCAAGGGGACGAGTCCCCTTGGCAGAGCGCGAGACAGCGTCTCGCGGCCTTGCTCTGCGAAGTCCGCCCTACCCCCTGCGGGCGCACATCCGGGGCACCAAGGGGCGGAGCTGGGAGGCCAGGTAGAAGGAGCCGCAGAGCACCACCGCGCCCGAGGGGCCGGCAAGCTCCGCAGCCCGTCTGAGGGCGGGCAGGTGCTCTGTCCAGGCCTCCGTATGGGAGAAGCAGGGCGCGGCGAGGGCGGCAAATTCCTCCGGCGGGAGCGCGCGGGGCATCCCCAGCACCGGAACCGCGATCAGCTGATCACACTGGCCTCCGATGATTTCCAGGACGCTCCGGCAGTCCTTGTCCCGCATCATGCCCATGACGGCAATCCTGGGACGCTCCTTCACCAGGGCCAGGGTGTCCGCCAGTCCCTGGGCCGCCTGAAGATTGTGGGCTCCGTCCAGGATCACCAGGGGGGAGCGGGACAGCACCTCAAACCGGGCGGGCAGGCGGGCCGTCTCCAGGCCCTCCCGGAGCTGCTCCCGGGAGATGGCAAAGCCCTTTCGCCGGAGCACCTGAAGCGCTTCAATGGCGTCCAGGGCATTGCCGATCTGATGCCGGCCGGGAAAGGGCAGGCGGCAGCGCTCCCCTCCGTAGACGAATTCCGAGCCGAAAGCAGTCTCCTCCAGAATCTCCAGTGCGCCCGGGCTGGGCTGGATCAGGCGGCTGCCTGTCCGGGCGCACCGCTCATAAAAGACGCCCAGAACCTCCGGCGCCTGAAAGGGATAGGTCACCACGTCCATGTCCTGCTTAATAATGCCTGCTTTCTCAAAGGCGATCTGCTCCAGGGTATCCCCCAGGATGGCGGTGTGATCCATGGAAATGGACGCGATCACCCCGCAGAGCGGAGGCGGGATGATGTTGGTGGCATCGAACCGACCGCCCAGCCCCACCTCCAGCACCACAATGTCGCACTTCTGCCGGGCAAACCAGAGGAAGCCGAGAGCGGTTACGGCCTCAAACTCCGTCACCTCGTCCCCGGCCTCTGACAGCTGGCGGAGCCGGGGGAGCAGCTCCTCCATCAGGGCGGCAAAGTCCTCTTTGGGGATCATGCTTCCGTTGATCTGATACCGCTCCCGGAACTCTACCACAAAGGGGGAAATGAACAAGCCCGTCCGAAAGCCCGCCCGTTCCAGGACAGAGGCAATCAGACGGGAGGTAGTGCCCTTGCCGTTGGTGCCCGCCACATGGACAAAGGGGAGCTGCTCCTGGGGATTGCCCAGCAGGGCCATCAGGCGGCCCATCCGCTCCAGCCCCTTCTGGGAGCCGAACCGGGTCAGGGCGTGGATACGGGCTTCCGCTTCTTCATAGATCATGTGGCATCCTCCAGGGTGGCGGGCTGTTCGGTTTTCAGGCGGCGCAGCTCCTCCATAAAGCTGTCCACATCCTGGAAATCCCGGTAGACTGAGGCAAAGCGCACATAGGCCACCTGATCCACCTCCAGGAGCTTCTGCATCACCAGCTCCCCAATATCTGTGGAACGAACCTCCTTGAGCATCCGGTTAGCGAAGTGGTACTCCATGTCCGCCACCAGCTTTTCCAGCACCTCCACGGACACCGGCCGTTTGGCGCAGGCCCGCAGGAGCCGGTTCAGGAGCTTCTGCCGGTCAAAGGGCTCCCGGCTTTTGTCCCGCTTGATCACCATCAGGGGGCTTGTCTCCCGTTCCTCATAGGTGGTGAAGCGAGCCCCGCATTTTAAACATTCCCGCCTGCGCCGGATGCGCAGGTTATCCTCAGACTGCCGGGAATCAATCACCTTGCTTTCCGTGCAGCCGCAGAGAGAACACCGCAATTTCTATGCACTCCCTTTCAAATCGGAGGGGAAGGCCGCGAGAGCTCTGCCCAAGGGTCAAAGCCTGCGGCTTTGACCCTGCGCGCCTCTCGCCAAGGGGAAGGGATTCCCCTTGGATTCCCGTCTTTTTGGGGTGAGGGTGGGGACGGGCGCTTGCGCCCGCCCCCTACCTCGCTGGCACTCCCTGCCTCGCTGATACTTCTCGCAGGGACGATCGCCCGCCTGCCCATTTTTTCGTAAAGAAAAAATTCATCCCCATAGGCGGCGCAGGAAGTATCCCGCACCCGGGAGGGAGCTTTTTCTTTACGAAAAAAGCGTACTGCGTGAATCAGACTCTCTGCGTGGCAGTAGTCAGGAAGTCTGTACAGACTTGACCCACCCCTTTTTCCGCCCTTAAAAAGGATGGGATTCCAAAGGGACGCGTCCACGATGCGCCGCCAGCGGCGCATCTCAGAATTCGGCGAAGCCGAATTCCTAGGTGCGTCGTGAAACGACGCACCGCGGAGACTCGAGGGCAGAGCCCTCGAGGTCTTGCCCTTCGGCTGCGCAGAAATTCGAAGCGGGCTCTGAAATCATAGTACCACATTTATACAGGCTGTACAAGTGCCTTGACAGAAAAATATTTCCAATTTGGGTGCCGCAGGCTTTTCCCGCTGATTCTCCGGTGGGGGTTGTGTTTTTCTGGAAAAACCCGTATAATATAATAATCAGTAGAAAAGGAGCGGATGTAATGCTCACAAGCCTGATGCGCGGGGACTGGAGCGGCTATCTCTTTCAAATTCTGGTGCGGGTGCTGGTGGTCTTCACAGCACTCCCCTTTCACGAGTTCGCCCATGGATGGGTGGCCCGGCGGCTGGGGGATCACACTGCGGAACGCCTGGGACGGCTGGATCTCAATCCTCTGCACCACTTCGATCCCGTGGGCACCACCATGCTGCTGCTGACCGGCTACGGCTGGGCAAAGCCTGTGCCCATCAATCCCATGTACTTCAAAAACCACAAAACCGGCATGGCCCTGACCGCCCTGGCCGGCCCGGTTTCCAATCTCCTGCTGGCCTGGGTGCTGCTCATTCTCTATAAGGCAATGGTTGTTCTTCCATATAACACCTTCACCTATACCCTGCTGATGATGGTGCAGATCATGGTGTCCACCAATATCAGCCTGGCTGTGTTCAATCTGATCCCCTGCCCGCCCCTGGACGGGGCAAAGATCTTCGGCGCTCTGCTGCCGGATCGGATTTACTGGTCGGTTATGCGCTATGAGCACATCATCATGTACGCGCTCTTTGCCCTGATTATGTTCACTCCGGTGCTGGATCGCCCCCTGGCCCTGCTGACCGGGCTGATGTATCGCCTGCTGGATATCCTTACAGGCTTTATGGATCTGCTGCTGAGGCTGCTGTAGCCATGGAACAGCTTCAATTCAAGCTCGATGTATTTGAGGGCCCGCTGGAGCTGCTTCTCCATCTGATCTCCAAGCACAAGCTGGACATCTACGACATTGAAATCTCCAGTCTGCTGGCCCAGTATCTGGACTATATCAACCAAATGAAGGCGGCGGATCTGGAGATCGCCAGCGAGTTCCTCACCATGGCCGCCCGGCTGGTCTACATGAAAACCGTCTCCCTGCTCCCCCGGCATGAGGAAGCCGAGGAGCTGAAGCGGGAGCTTCAGGGACAGCTGCTGGAATACAGGCTCTGTCAGGAAATGGCCCAGCGCCTGCGGGAGCAGGGGATAGGCGGGCTGCTGTTCATCCGCCCGCCCATGAAGCTTCCGGCGGACAAGAGCTACCGGCTGTCCCATCCGCCCAAGGCGCTCCTGGACGCCTACCTGGCAGCGGTGGGAAAGGCCCGGCGGCGGCTTCCGCCGCCCAGAACGGCCTTTTCCGGGATTGTAGCCCGGCGGATGGTCCCGGTGGAAAGCCGGATTGTCTTTGTGCTGAAAAAGCTCTATGAGGCCGGAGAGGTAAGCTATGACGAGTTCTTTGCCGTGCCGGATCGGAGCGAGATGGTGGCGACCTTCCTGGCCATGCTGGAGCTGATCAAGTCCCGGCGGATCCGGATCAGCGAGGACGGGAGCCGGGTCTGCTTCAACCGGGAGCTGAGCGGGCCGCTGGAGCCGCCGGAGCCGGTGACTGACTACGATTAACAGCAGGAAATATTGTCAATGATGAACGTGCGCCTGTTCGGACAGGCGCTGGGAAGGGACGTCACGGGATGGAAATCAACAATGCCTGCGGAGCCATTGAGGCGGTGCTGTTCGCCAGCGGGGATCCGGTGGAAACCGCCAAGATTGCTCAGGCTGTGGAGCTGGAGGAAGCGCTTGTATACAAGCTCCTCCAGACCATGAAGGACCGCTATGAGCAGGAGAGCTCCGGCCTGCTTCTGGTGGAGCTGGAGGACAGCTTCCAGCTCTGCACCAAGCCGGAGTACGCCTCCGTGGTCAAGCAGACCATGGAGCTCCGCCGGAACACCCCTCTGTCCAATGCGGCTATGGAGGTGCTGGCCATCATCGCCTACAACCAGCCGGTGACCCGCGCCTTTGTGGAGCAGGTGCGGGGGGTGGACAGCTCCCAGACGGTGCTGAACCTGGTGGAAAAGGGGCTGGTGGAGGAGGCCGGCCGGCTGGATATTCCCGGACGGCCCATCTCCTACAGGACCACTCAGGGGTTTCTCCGAAATTTCGGGATGAAATCCCTGGAGGAGCTTCCGCCCCTGCCGGATGAGGACGGTCAGCTCCTGCTGGACGAGGCGGTGCGGGAGACTTCCCCTCCCGGAGAGGAGCAGCTATGACAGCGCTGTGGATCCTGCTGGGTATCCTGGCTCTGCTGGGCGCGGTGCTTTCTCTGGATCTGACCCTTTCTGTGGAAATCCGGGAGCAGGTGCGGATCACTGCGGGATTTCTGTGGTTCCGGTTCCCGCTTCTCCCCTTTCAAAAGAAGGAGCCGAAGGCGGAAAAGGGGAACAGGAAGCCGCCCCGTGAGAAAAAGCGAAAGCGGGACGCCCCTCTGGAGGAGAAGGCGGCAGAGCTGGAGAAAGAGCCTGTAGGGGAAAAGACCTTCGGCGAAACAGTGGAGCTGGTGCTTCTGCTGGTGCGGTCGGTGCTTCCGGGGCTGGAGGATATCCTGACCCATCTGCGGTTCACCAGGATGCGGATTGCCATCTCTGTGGGGATGGATTCGGCGGATCAGACCGCCCTTGCCTACGGGGGCATCTCCGCGGGCGTCTACAACCTTCTGGCGGTGCTGGACAAGGGGTGCGTTCTCCGGCTGAAGTCAGTGGATGTGGCGGCGGATTTTGTCTCGGGAGAGACGGTGTATGACATCAGCTTTCGGGTCCGGCTGCGGCTGGCCCGGATTGTCTGGGATGTACTGAGGATATGCGGCAAATTCCTTGCAGGCATGATAAAGAAGCTCCGGGCCGTTTCAAAGGGCCGGGGGAAAACGAAACAGAAAAGGGGTCATTTAGTATGAGCGAGCATCCGATTCAGGGTCTGATGGGCACTTCTATGGAAAAAATCCGGGAAATGGTGGACGTAAACACCATCATTGGAGATCCCATTTCCTGCCCGGACGGGACTGTGATCATTCCGGTATCGAAGGTGGGGTTCGGGTTTGCGGCAGGCGGTTCGGACTGGCCTTCCAAGCAGCCCAAGGAGCTTTTTGGCGGAGCCAGCGGGGCGGGCGTGTCCATCCAGCCTCTGGCGTTCCTGGTGGTTTCCAAGGGAGAGGTTAAGATCCTCCAGATCGACACCGCTTCCGAAACCGCCGACAGAGTGGTCGGCATCGTTCCGGAGGTTATCCAGACGGTGGCAGACCTGTTCCAGAAGAATAAGAAGGAGAAGGCCGCAAAGGAATCCCCTGACGCCGAGCCTGAACAGGAGTGAGTCCCGGACAGCGGAAGGACTCTGACGCGCGCTCAGCGCCTGGGAAGCTCTCTGCGTGAAAAGGGGAAAGGTCGTGGGGACGCTGTCCCCACACCTCTGCGATGCGCCGCTGGCGGCGCATCGGGAAGGGATTCCCCTTGGATTCCCATTATTTTTAAGGGCTTTTTAGGGGCGGAAAAAGGGGTGGGGAGAAGTCTGTACAGACTTCTCCCTCCCTGCCGCGCAGACAGTCTGATTCCCGCAGGACGCTTTTTTCGTAAAGAAAAAAGCTCCTCTGTGCAAAATCCAAGTCTGCGCCGCGCCCCCCGCCGTCTGCCCTAGCCCTTCGGCAGACAGCGGGGGCTTCGTATTGGTCTGCCCCCCAAGGTTTTGCTCTTTGATATTGCGGAGAGCTTATGGTGAAAAGTTTTGGCGATGATTCCTCATAAATGAAATATTATCTCAAACGATTGATGAAGCAATGGCCTGGCAAATGCTAATAAAATTCGTAAGAGGACTATGGGCTGATGTTGAAAATAGATATACATGAGAATCAAGTTCTATATAGTCAAAATGCATCGCAAGCGGTAAATTCCGATTTTTATAATTATAGAATTATCGAAAAGGTTCGAAATATTCTGAGAAATGGGTCGGGCGAAATTTGCTTAATTTTTGATTTGAAAGAGGAATTTTATACATTTCCAGGCGGGCATATCGAGAAAGACGAATTGCCAATCGAGGCCCTGAAACGGGAAACACATGAAGAAGTCGGCGCATTAATAAATAATATTGAAGCTATCGGACTTTGCCGAGAAATCAGAGCCAAAGAAAGCATCTTGCAAATAACATATTATTATGAGTCCCTGCTGTGGAAACAAGAGGAACGTCATTTGACTTTTGAAGAAGCAGAAAGGGGAACACAAGCTGTGTGGTTTCCGCTGAAAAAGTGCGCAGATATTTTGATAAATCAAAAGAAATCCTTTTATCACCAAAAATTCAGCGGATATAGAGACATAGAAGTATTACGAAACTATAATCCGAAATTTTGACAACAGTTATCGCAGCGAAACGGCTATGTTTCTTTATCATCTGATGCACTTGACTATTCAAGACGAAAAAACTTCTCTGTGCAAAATCCAAGTTTGTGCCACGCCCCCTGCCATCTGCTCTGGCCTTTTGGCAGACAGCAGATGCGTCGTACTGGCTGCCCCGCACGCAGGGATGAATCTTTTTCTTTACGAAAAAGTGGGTAGGCGGGCGATCGTCTCTGCGGGAAGTATCAGCGAGGCAGGCCCCCCACCCCCAAAAAAATTTACGGGAATCCAAGGGGATTTAGATCCCCGATGCGCCGCCAGCGGCGCATCGCAGAGCGCGAGACAGCGTCTCGCGGCCTTGCCCTTCGGCCCCCAGAGATCCTGGACGAGCGCTTACATATTGACAAGGAGCTGCTGCTGATTATGAACGCTGCGGGTTTTCTTTTCCAAACGCCCAGACTGCTCCTGCGTCCCTTTGTCTCAGAGGTCGCGCCTGCTCTCCATGAGATTCTGGGGGACAGGGAAACCATGGCGTATTGCGAGCCGCCCTACACCCTGGAACAAACCCGCCGGTTCCTGGCGGACTTCTGCATCAAAAGGCAGGGGGCCCTGGCCGCTGTCCGAAAGGACAACGGGCTTCTCACAGGCTATATCCTCTTCAAGTCTATTGATAAGGATGTCTATGAAATCGGCTGGATTTTCCGGCGTGACTGCTGGCGGCAGGGCTATGCCTATGAGGCGTGCTCCGGAGTGATCGATCGGGCTTTCCGCGTTCTTGGCGCGCATAAGCTGCTGGCGGAAACCATCGATCCGGGGAAATCGGTTCCCCTGATGGAAAAGCTGGGGATGCTCCCGGAGGGAATCCAGCGAAGCCAGGTCAGGGATCTCTCAGGAAACTGGGCGGATTTGTACCTGTACGGAATACTTTCGGAGGACTGGAAACGGCATGGAATCAAAATGGATCTTTCATAAGGGACTGCCCGCCGCCTGCCGTCTCTGTCCCAGACAGTGCGGGGCCCGCAGGGCTGCGGAGGAACGAGGCTTCTGCGGAGCGGATCACACCCTCCGGGTTGCAAGAGCCGCCCTCCACTTCTGGGAGGAGCCCTGTCTCTCCGGTGAACGGGGCTCCGGGACCGTATTCTTTTCAGGGTGCAGCCTGAAATGCGTCTACTGCCAGAACTACGAAATCAGCAGTCATGGCGCCGGAAAAGAGATCCCCTGGGAGCGGCTCAGCGAAATCTTTTTGGAGCTTCAGGGACAGGGGGCCAATAATATCAATCTGGTGACGCCCACCCACTACCTTCCTCAGATTCGGCGGGCGCTGCTTCGCGCCAAAGGGGAGGGGCTGTATCTGCCCGTGGTCTACAACACCTCCGGCTATGAGCGGGCGGAGGTGCTCCGGACCCTGGAGGGGCTGATTGACGTATGGCTTCCCGACTGTAAGTACCGTTCTCCGGAGCTGGCCCTGCGGTATTCCGGAGCGGCGGATTATGTGCAGGCTGTTTCCGCCGCGCTGGACGAGATGGTGCGGCAGGCAGGGAGTCCGGTATTTGCCGGTCCCGGGGAGCTGGTGGAAGAGGGCATCCTCCTGCGGGGCGTGATTGTACGGCATCTGCTTCTGCCGGGTCAGCCGGAGGATACCCGGGCGGTGATCCGCTTCCTGTACCAGCGGTATGGGGACAGCATCTGGATCAGTCTGATGAATCAATACACCCCCCTCCCCCAGGCCGCGCGCTTTCCGGAGCTGAACCGCCGGATTACACCGGAGGAGTATCAGGCGGCCATTGACTGCGCCCTGGCGCTCGGGCTGGAAAACGGCTTCATCCAGGAGGGAGAAACCGCCGACGAAAGCTTCATCCCTCCCTTTGACGCACAGGGCGTATAGCTTCCAGCTCTCCGGGGTGTCGGGGAAAGGCCGCGAGACGCTGTCTCGCGCTCTGCGGTGCGTCGTGAAACAACGCACTGCGGAGACTCGAGGGCAGAGCCCTCGAGGTCTTCCCCTCCACGCACAGAGCTCCCCCAACGGGGCTCTGAGAGCCTGTTGGGGGAGCTCTGCGTGGAGGGCTCAGGGGCGCCTTACACCACGATGTTGAGCTTGTGGCCGGTGTGAACGGCGGGGGCGGCTGCCTCCAGGTTCTGGAGCAGGTTCGCCATCTGGGTTTCCTGCATGTCCATGGCCTTGCGCATCACGGAAATGTTGGCGGCTTCCTGCACCTGCGCCATGCTCATCTGCATGCTCATAGCGGCTATATCCATACGGTTCGCTTCCTTTCCTGTGTTCTGAGAGGCTTCTCTCCACTATATTCCATTCGGCAGAAATTCCGGGAAATCAAGCCCCGGGCCCGCTCGGCCCTTTATTATTGGAGGGCTGCCGGTTTTTTTCGTCAAAAGCCCGTGGATATTTTCATTGACGAACATTACCGGAAATGCTATAATCTATTTATCTAATGTCCTTGGTGGGAATTGTTTAAGGGAGCTGACGATATGCAAGCCATGAATCAGACGGACATCCTTTTGGAATCCGGTACCAATGAGCTGGAAATTATGGAGTTCACCATCGCTGGGGAGCTCTTCGGGATCAATGTGGCCAAAGTAAAGGAAATCATGATGGCCCGCCCTGTGAAGCCCATGCAGCGCGCCCATCCGGATGTTGAGGGCATCTACAAGCCCCGGGATGAGGTCATCACTGTGATCGATCTGGCAAAATATCTGGGCCTTTCTGTTTCCGACAACCCGGAACACGACATATTCATTGTCACCAACTTCAACAACCTGGATTTCGCCTTCCATGTCCACTCCGTGGTGGGCATCGACCGCATTTCCTGGGAACAGATGCGCAAGCCCGACAAGATTGTCTACGGCGGTGAAGAAGGCGTCGCCACCGGTATTGCTGAGTTTGAGAGCCGCCTGATCACCGTCCTCGACTTTGAGAAGATTGTGGCCGAAATCAGCCCCAGCACCAGCATCCAGTTTTCTGATCTGGAGAAGCTGGGCGAGCGCACCCGGAGCGACAAGACCATCCTGATCGCTGAGGACTCCATGCTTCTTTCCAAGATGATCATCGAGTCCCTCCACAGGTCCGGCTATGTGAACACCATCAAGACCGACAACGGCCTGGAGGCATGGAACTACCTCTGCGAGGTCAAGGCCGCCGGCGATCCCATCAACGCCCATGTGGCCTGCCTGGTCACTGACATTGAGATGCCCCAGATGGACGGCCACCGCCTGACCAAGCAGGTCAAGGACGATCCCGTGCTGAAGGATATCCCGGTCATCCTGTTTTCCTCTCTGATCAACGAAGAGATGAAGCGCAAGGGTGAGGAGCTGGGGGCAGATGAGCAGATTACCAAGCCGGAGATCGCTTATCTGGTTTCCGTTATTGATCGGCTGACAAAGGATCAGAACGCCGAGTAATATGATCCGGCCCTCCCGCATAGAAATAAGGGGGAGGGCCGGATATTGGTAAATTTTTTGTGAAGGCCGCCCCTTCCGATCCTGAGGTGGGATTGCGAAACTGGGTGGAGTGCTTCATATTTCATCGCTTTTTTACATTTTTGGGGGCCGAATGGACGAACTTAAGGGGTTTTTATGTAAAAGCGGCCCAAATTCTCCTTTTTCATCTGAAAGATTCCGTCCAGCTTCTACAGAATAGCGAAATGCAGAGATGGAAGGATTCACCAAGTGAAAAAATAGGTTGCAATTTACTGTCTCTATGATGTATAATATTTAGAGCGCTGGGTCAGCTGTCAGGGGCCCGCCCGTAGATTGGGGGCGGAAGCTGCCGAAGGGAGGGCCGTTATGTGCGCTGTACAGTATTTGAAGGACAGTGTACCGGAGGGCCCGGTATTCCCGGTCTGCCCGACGGTGTTCCCCTTTTTCAGGAGAAGCGGGAGATCCCTCTTCTCCGATCATCTTTGAACAGCTTCAGACAGCCTGGCGCACTTTGACACGCGTTTATTCGCAGGGTAAAAGGGTCCCGGCTCTTTGCCGTTGTCCGGACTGCTCTCAGGCTTGTCCGAACAGCCCCGTTCCCTTCCGCATACCAGACGTAAGGAGGCCGCTTTATGTATATTGTACCAATCACACCGATGAAATTCGGCGCCTTTATGGGAGATGAGGAACCGATCAAGCAGGGCGTTCAGTCCGCTCCCTTTGCGGACGTGCTGAAGAACGCCGTGGAGAATTTGAAGGAGACTCAGATCCAGTCTCAGCAGGATAATTACGATCTGGCCATGGGCAATACCGACAATCTGGCGGCTATAATGATCAACTCCGCCAAGGCGGACGCGGCGGTCACCATGACGGTGCAGCTCACCTCCCGCGCGGTGAATGCTTATAAGGAAATCATGCAGATGCAGATCTGACGGTCTGGCAGCTGTGAGAGCCTGTCCGCAGGGAATGTGCGGGTCAGCGCAGATTCCCTGCGGATGGGCTCTCCCCACAAACGGAAAGACAGGAATCAGATTTTTCACGGAAGCAGCCCTCCTGCGGCCTGCTTCCCCTGGGCGCCTTCCCGGCCTCTCTCCCGGCGCCGCCGGGAAGGCGGCGCCTGCGGACGCGGGATATGCCGCTGTTCGTTCTTTCGCCTGTCTGCTGGCTGAGTAAGCCAGTGGCCAGAAAAACTATCCAGAATAAAGTGGGTTTGAATGAATTTGAAGGATCAGATTTCGAAAATTGCAGCCAGCATTAAGGAATTCTGGAGTAAGCTGGCTCCCAAGCAGAGGCTGCTCATCAAAATCGTGGCGGTTGCGCTGGTGGCGGCCGCAGCGCTGATTACCCTTTTAATGTACATACAAAAATCCCAATACAAGGTGCTTTACAGCGGTCTGGACAGCGAAGAGACTACCCAGGTCTACGCCGCCCTCCAGACCATGGAGCCCCCTGTCTCCCCCCAGCTGAACGCCAGCGGGGAGATCATGGTGCCTGCGGAGCGGTACGACGAGCTGCTGCTGGCCCTGGCGGAGCTGAACTACCCCAAGTCCACCCTTTCCTATGACACCCTTCTAAACACCAGCTTTACCGCCACGGAAACCGACAAGCGGAATGCCGCTCAGGTTCAGCTGGCCAAGAACATCACCCAGACCCTGAACAGCATCAGCGGGGTGCAGAACACCAACGTGATTCTGAACATTCCCAACGACACCCGCCACGTGTGGGATCAGGCTGTCATTCAGGAGAGCTCCGCCAGCGTCACCATGACCATGAAGGCGGGAGCAAGCCTTTCTCCCGAACGGGTGACCGCAATCAAGAACCTGGTGGCTGCCGGCGTGCCCAACATGAAGCCGGAGAATGTCACGGTGGTCAACGGCAGCACCGGCGTGGAGATGCAGGGGGTCCCCGCGGAGGGCACCAGCCTGTACAGCACGCAGCGGCTGGAGTTTGAGCAGCAGTGCGCCCTGACCATTGAAAACAACGTCCGCCGGATCCTGGAGCCCAGCTACGGCCAGGGGAATGTGGCGGTTGTGGCCCGGGTCGAGGTGGATTACGACAAGATGATCACCGAGACTTTCACCCAGAACCCGGAGGGGAGCACCAACCCCGATCCCTCCCGGGGCGTGCTCAGCGAGCG
The DNA here is from genome assembly GCA_022791945.1 of Oscillospiraceae bacterium. Taxonomy (GTDB): domain Bacteria; phylum Bacillota; class Clostridia; order Oscillospirales; family Ruminococcaceae; genus Paludihabitans. The sequence goes on from JAAVZY010000011.1 coordinate 14,493, forward strand.
GGAGCGGGACTACGGCATCACCGGCCAGGAGCCTGTATCCGGGATTGTGGGCGAGGAGGACAACACCGACGTCCCCACCTACGGCCTGGAGGAGGACGGGAACGGCGGCATGACCGACTACCACTCCTATGAAAAGTACATTTCCGATTATGTGAAGCGGCAGATTGAAAAGCAGGAGCCCATCATCACCAGCGCCACCGTGGCGGTGACCGTCAACGACACCAACCTGACGGATCAGCGCCGGGCGGAGCTGATGGACCTGGTTGCCAAGGCTGCCAATGTGGATACCAACGCGGTCACTGTCTCTCAGATGTATCCCCAGAATGTGGGAACCATCGCTCCCGGGCTGGAGGGCACCGAAGGGGAGGATCGGGGCATCAGCATGTGGGTATGGTACGTGGTGGGCATCTGCCTGGTCATCGGCGTGATCCTGCTGATCCTGCTGCTGCTCATGCGCAAGCGCCACAAGGCCAAGACCGTAGCCCAGGAGGAGGAGTCCGCCCAGCTGATCAACTCCCTCCAGGCGGAGATCGAGGAGCGGAAGAAGCAGATCGCCGAAGCCGCTCAGGCCGAGACAAATCCCAGCGACGGAGCCATCGTGGACGAGATCCGCGGCTTCGCCAAAGACAATCCGGAAATTACGGCAAATCTCATTCGTTCCTGGCTGAAGGAGGATGCTTGATATGGCTTCCAAGACGAAGATGTCCGCTACCTCTAAGGCTGCGGCTGTCATGATCGCCCTGGGCTCCGAGGAAGCGGCGGAGGTCTATAAGTACCTCCGTGAGGATGAGGTAGAGAAGCTCTCCCTGGAGATTGCCAAGCTGGACCGGATGGCCCCGGACACCATGCAGGAAATCGTGGACGACTTCTACGGCCTCTGCGTGACCCAGAAGGTGATCAACGAGGGCGGCGTGGCCTACGCCAAGGACATCCTGGAAAAGGCCTTCGGCGCCCAGATGGCTACCAACTACATGGAGCGCGTCTCCAAGTCCCTGAAAACCAAGGCTTTCGACTTTATCCGGAAGGCTGACTATAAGAACCTGCTGATGATGGTGCAGAACGAGCACCCCCAGACCATTGCGCTGGTGCTCTCCTACGCCCGGGCGGACCAAGCCTCCATGATCATCGGCGAGCTGCCCAAGAACCTGCAAATCGACGTGATTGAGCGGATCGCCAGCCTGGAGAGCGTCTCGCCCGACATCATCAGCACTGTGGAAAAGGTGCTGGAAAAGCGGTTCTCCACCATCATCTCGGTGGATATGACAGAGGTGGGCGGCATCCCTTACATAGCGGACATCATGAATCATGTGGATCGGAACACGGAGAAGTACATCTTCGACGAGCTGGGCAACTCCAACCCCCAGCTGTCCGAGGAGATCCGCAAGCTGATGTTCGTGTTCGAGGACATCGTCAATCTGGACAATCTGGCCATCCAGCGGTTTATCCGCGAGGTGGATACAAAGGATCTGGCAGTGGCGCTGAAGGCCGCCAACGAGGATGTAAAGGCAACCATCTTCCGCAATATGTCCAAGCGTATGCAGGAAACCATCCAGGGGGATATCCAGTATCTGCACAATGTGCGCATGAAGGACGTGGAGGAAGCCCAGCAGCGGATCGTGGGCGTTATTCGGCAGCTTGAGGAGATGGGCGAGATCGTCATCTCCAAGGGCGGAGAGGATGAAATCATTGCCTAGGATAATCAAGAACGGCTACAGCCTGAGCCAGGGTGAGGCGGTCCTGATTCCCTCGGGGCCGGCGCCCCCTCCGGAGCCGGAAGAGACTGCCTTCGCGGAGGCGGATCCGGCTGCGGAGCAGGCGGCCCTCCTTCAGCAGGAGGTTCTCCGCCGGCAGGCGGAAAGCGAGCGGCTTCTGCTGGAGACGCAGGCCCAATGCGAGGCCCTCCGCCGGGAGACAGCCATGGAGGCTGTCCGGCTGAAGCAGCAGGCCATGGAGGAAGGCTATGGAGCTGCCCTCCAGGAGAAGCGGGCGGAGATCAGCAGCTGCATCGCCCGGGTGGAGGCGCTGATGATACAGCTCCAGCAGTCCCTGGACGATTTCCTGGAGCAGTACCGGCAGGACGTGGGGAGGCTCTCCCTGGACATTGCCGGGAAGGTGCTGGACCGCCGGCTGGAGGAGGACGACTTTCTCCTGCGGGATCTTGTGAGACGGGCGGTTTCTGCCATTAAGAAGGCGGACTGGATCAAGGTGGAAATCTCCGATCAGCTTCCGGGCCTCATTGAGCAGCTCCGAAAGGAGCTGGATCGGGCGGACAGCCGGGTAGATGTGGAGGGGAGGCCGGTTCCCCGCGGGCACTGCGTGGTGCAGACCCCGGAGGGAATTGTGGACGCCTCGGTTGCCACCCAGCTGGAAAACCTCCGGGAAACCTTCCATGATATCTAAGAAAAGCGCAGGCGCATAGTATAAAAGGCGATTGGTGAAGCCGAGAAAGCGGAGAGGGGGCTGCGGAAATGGGCGTTCAGTCACTGGATCTGCGGCCCTACTACCGGGCTCTGCAGATCGACAGCCTCTACAGCTTCGAGGGCCGGATCAATCAGATTGTGGGCATGACGGTGGAGGCCACCGGCATCACCTGCAACATCGGGGATGTGTGCAACATCCAGCTGGGGCAGGGCCGGGTCGTCCCGGCGGAGGCCGTGGGCTTCCGGGAGAACAAGGTGCTCCTGATGCCCTATCAGGAGATCGACGGCATCGGCTTTGACAGCACGGTGAAGAACACCCGCCAGAAGCTCACCGTCCGGATGAGCGACAGCCTGGTGGGCCGGACGGTGGACGCCCTGGGCTTTCCCATTGACGGGGGGCCGCCCATTGAGGGCGGGGTGCCCTACTCCATTGCCGGGGAGCCCTCCAATCCCATGCAGCGGCCGCCCATTAAGGAGCCCATCGAGCTGGGCGTGCGGGCCATCGACGGCCTGCTCACTATCGGAAAGGGCCAGAGAATGGGCATCTTCGCCGGAAGCGGCGTGGGCAAGAGTACCCTGATGGGGATGATTGCCCGGAACGTGAAGGCGGATGTGAACGTAATCGCCCTGGTGGGGGAGCGCGGCCGCGAGGTGGTGGAGTTCATCAACCGGGATCTGGGCCCGGAGGGCGCGGCCCGGTCGGTGCTGGTGGTTGCCACCTCGGATCAGCCCGCCATGATGAGGAATAAATGTGCTATGACCGCCACCGCCATTGCAGAATATTTTCGGGATCAGGGCAAGGATGTGCTCCTGATGATGGATTCTCTCACCCGGTTCTGCATGGCCCAGCGAGAAATCGGCCTTTCCATTGGGGAACCTCCGGTCGCCCGGGGCTACACCCCTTCCATATATACCGCCCTGCCCAAGCTGCTGGAGCGCTCCGGCAACTTCGAGCGGGGCTCCATCACCGGGATCTATACCGTCCTGGTGGAGGGCGACGACGCCAACGAGCCCATTTCCGACACGGTGCGGGGCATCATTGACGGGCACATCATGCTCTCCCGGAAGGTGGCGCAGAAAAACCACTACCCGGCCATTGATATCCTGGCCAGCATCAGCCGTCTCATGTCGGAGATCGCTGCGCCGGAGCACAAGGCTGCGGCAGGCCGGATGCGGAACATGATGTCCGTTTACCAGGAAAACCAGGATCTGATCTCCATCGGCGCTTACAAGTCCGGCACCAATCCCCGGCTGGACGAGGCCATTGAGCATATGGACGCCATCAACGGGTTTCTGCAGCAGCCGGTTGACCGGGGCAGCGACTTTGCCCTTACGGTGGAGCAGCTGGGACAGGTGGTGCAGTAAGGGCGGGCCTTGGCCGCAGGGCCGGGGAGCGCTCCGGATATCCGGCTGCGGGGAAGCAGACACCTTCAGAAAGGAGCGGTTGGCTTGAAAAAGTTCAGCTTTACTCTGGGGAGGCTCCTGGACTATAAGGACCAGGTGCTGGAGACGGAGAAGAACCTTCTCCGCCAGCTGCACCAGAAAAAGTTTGAGATCGACAGCTCCATTGAGGAGCTGGAGCGGATGTTCGCGGAGACGGACCGGAAGCAGAAGGAAAAGGAAGCCCGGGGCATCTTCGTGGGCCAGATTCGGATGTACGAGTACGAGAAGGACAGCATCCGCAATCAGCTTAAGCAGCTCCGGATCGAACAGAAGCGGGCGGAGATTGAGGTGGACCGTCAGGTAAAGGTGGTTGTGGCCGCCTCCCAGGAGGTGGCCGGGCTGGATAAGCTCAAGGAAAAGCAGCTGGAGGAATACCAGCATCAGGTTGCAAAGGCAGATGAGGATTTCATCTCGGAATATATCTCCGGAAAACTGATCCGGCAGGCCCAGTAGGCCGGACGCGCCGTGCGGCGTACAGTGTATACTTCCGGCGGGAAGCATACAGTGTACGGCGCATGAGCAATCCTGCACCGTATCTCTATTTTTGTATCAGGGAGGTGGAATCAACATGATGAGTGTAAACGCGGCTTCTCCCGCGGAGGGCGGCTACCGTGCCATGATGGGCGGCGAGGCGGCTTCGGCGGGGCAGGGAGGCGCGGGCGCCTTTGCGGAGCTTTTGCTGACCCTCTTCGGAGGCGGCGAGGAGTCCGGGCTGATGGCCGGCCTTCTGGGCAAGCGGAAGGAGGATTTTTCCCCGGACGCCATGGCCATGATGGCGGAGCTGCTGGCAGGGAATACCGGCCTGCTTCCAACGGATATGATGGCCCTGCTCACCGGCGAGGGAATGGCCGAGACTGCCGGAGCCGGCGGCGCGCTGACCGCTCTGGCGGGACAGGAGCCTGCGGTGCTTCAGCAGCTGCTTTCCGGCCTGGAGACTGTTTCCAAGAGCAGCCAGACCGGCCAGGAGCTGACCGGACAGCCCGCGGCGGAAGGCGGCTTCCTGGAGGAGCTGAACGCCCTTGCGGTGGAGCAGGCCGGCGGATCCGGCGGGCAGGAGAGTCTTTCCAATCAGGAGGGGAATCTCTTTGACGGCCAGCTGGAATTCCGGCGCTCTGTAGCGGAGGCTAGGCAGGCCCTGGAGGAGGAACCCAAGCCCAAGGCGGAGGCCCTGGACATCGACGCCCTTCAGCAGCGGGTCAACGCGGAACGGCCCAACATGACAGCGGCGCTCCGGGAGAAAACCCAGACCTTCCAGCTGCGGGACAGCGTGGTCAACCAGGTCAAGGAGAACATTCTGAAAAATCTGGGAGACGGGGACAGCGAGTTTACCATCCGCCTGAAGCCGGAGAGCCTTGGGGAGATCACCATTAAGATGGTCCAGTCCGAGGGCAAAATCTCCATGAGCATCCTCACGGCCAGCACCGAGACTGCAAAGCTTCTGAACCAGTCGGTAGAGGCGCTGAAAAACGCCCTGCGGCCCTTACAGGCAGAGGTGCGGGAGATCATTCCCCGGCCGGAGCAGGCAGACAGCTCCCAGCAGAGCGGCTTCTTTGGCAGCGGCTTTGAGAGCTTCCAGCATCAGCAGCACTATACCAGCCAGCAGCCCGCATACTACCCGGAGCATCTCATGACAGAGGAGCCTGAAATTCAGGAAGCCCCGGCGGAGGTTCCGGCAGGGCTGAACGCCTACGTCTGAGCCTGACCTGACAGAGGAAAGGAGCTGAAACAATGGCAGATTTCGACAGCATCAACAACTATCGGGACACCTATACGGATCCCTATGCAGCCCAGCGGCAGACCAACAAAACCGCCGGACAGAACCTGAACATGGTCATGAGCGGTGAGCAGACGGTCAGCGTCAACGACTTTCTGAACCTGATGGTCATGCAGATCCGCAACCAGGACTTTCTCAACCCCATGGAGGACATGGACTTTGTCACCCAGCTGGCCCAGTTCGCTACCATGCAGCAAATGCAGGAGCTGGCCTCCTACTCCAAGTCCAACTACGTGTCCTCCCTGATTGGGCAGACGGTTACCGCCTCTAAGTTTACGGTCAGCGGCGACACCAACACCCAGACCGGCAAGGTGGAGAAGATCTCCCTGGTGGGAGACGAGTACACCATCACCGTCAACGGGGAAAATTACACCCTGGGCCAGATCATGGAGATTAAGGGCAACACCTCCGATATCGACTTTGACGCCAAGGGCCAAAAGCTCACGGAGGAATCCCTGTCCGATACCTGGGTGGAAATCGGCATCCCGGCCACCACCACCGATCCGGACATTCGGAAGAACCTGAAGTACAGTGTCTATTATTCCACCGAGGAGCTGGGCACCGACCCGGAGGAGATCATGGAAAAGGGCACTCTCAACGGGCAGCCGAACCGCCGGTATCTGGATTCTGACATCATCAGCGGTCTGAAGCCCGGAACGGATTACTACATCAGCGTGGTGATCACCGACAACTCCGGCGCAAAGACAGCCTACCAGCCTTTGAATATCCGCACCACGGGCGCCAAGGCGGAGGAGGCGGAGGTATAGCTTCCCAGGGAAGGGGAATCGAATCATGGATGAGCTGACAGTCAAACGGCTGACGCCCCCGGTGCCGCCGGTGACCACCGGAACCCCAGGCGCGGCCCGCAGTCTGCCCCAGCCGGCAGGAGCGTCCTTCCAGGATATTCTCCGCCAGCGGATCGCGGAAAGCAACCTTTCCTTCTCAAAGCACGCGGTCAATCGGGTGATGGAGCGCAACATCCAGCTGAACCAAACCAGCATGGAGCGCCTGCACCAGGGCGTCCGCCTGGCAGAGGAGAAGGGCCTTCAGGAGCCTCTGATTCTGGTGGGGAACACCGCCTTTATCGTAAGCGTGAAGAACAACACGGTGATCACCACAGTGGAGCCGGAGGAGCTGAAAGGCAGCGTATTTACAAACATTGACGGGACAGTGATTATCTAGCTTGGACCTGGCGCTCCGAATGAGCGCCCCGGGGAGCTGCCCGGCCCGGACTGACAGAAGGGCCGGCCCTGTCCTGCCGCAACTCTCGAATAAAGGAGATATGTGAAAGCATGGTAAGGTCAATGTATTCCGGCGTAACCGGAATGAAATCCCATCAGACCAGACTGGACGTCATCGGTAACAATATTGCAAACGTCAATACCTACGGTTTCAAATCCAGCCGCGCCACCTTCCGGGACGTGTATTACCAGAACCTGCGGAACGGCTCCAAGCCCACCGCGATTTCCGGCGGTACCAATCCCTCCGGCGTGGGCTACGGCGCTACCATCGGCAGCATCGACCTGCTGATGACCGACTCCGCCGTGACCAACACCGGCAACCCCATGGACGTGGCCATCAACGGCGACGGCTTTTTCCAGGTGCAGGACGCGGACGGCAATATCTTCTACACCCGCGCCGGTATGCTGGACATTGACTCCGACGGCAACCTGGTGGATATGAACGGTTACTTCGTGCTGGGCGTGGCCGGCAACCCGGTGGGCCAGAAGCCCTCCAGCAACCGGATCAACGTGCTCAACAGCATGGGCTCCGTGCCCGCCACCCGGCCCTACCTGGAAACCAGCATGAACGGCGTCAACTATATCTTCCGGGCTGAGAACGCCACCCGTGAGGGCAACGTCAGCCTGAACTTCGTGGCTGCTGAGGATATGCCCTACGGTCAGAAAGCTGAGGCGATTGTGGGCACCTCCACCATCCAGATTCGGCTGAATGCCAAAGAGAAGTTTGGCAGTTTAGCAGAATTGGAAGATGCCATCAATAATGCTATCCGGACTGCAAATAATGGCATTGATCATCCTGCCGGAAGGTTTTCGATTGAAATGGATCCACCCACTAAATTCCCTGCTGATGGTTTGACCGGTGCGGAAATTTGCGGTACGAATTACGGCTATAAGCTGGGTACGATTCCCACTGAGGGACTTACTGAAGTAAAGGGTATGGCAGCTAATCCTGATCCTAAAAAACTGTTCGGCGGTTTCACTGTGAAAACTGTTGGCGAAAAATTTACGGGTGCGGGAGTTCCGTTGTTTAAATTAGAACAAAAGGAGCCCTTTGTGAACGGCTCAAGCACTGCTGCGGAATTTGAACTATCAGTGAAATTTGCCGATAGCGGCAACACCTATACTGCCACATTAACCCAAGAGATGTTGAGCACCTCTGGCAGTGTCGTTATGAGATCTGCTGATGGTGACGAGGCTGATACAATTACAATGACATTCCCCCGTTTGAGTGCTATTCTGTCTGCGGTGGAACAGAATGCAGATGCAGATGCATATGAAGATACCGATATAATTCCGCCAGGTTATGAGGCAGGGGATGTCGGCCCTAAATTGACTAATGGCAGTATTCCTGTGCTGGAGGCCACAGCCCCCGCTCCTCCTGCTGGAGCTGACCAGACCATTGTCGCCACCCCCAGCGCCCCCTCCAATGATCTCGGCTTCTCCAGCTCCTCCTTCAAGCTGGCCAACGGCACGGACGGCGGCGCGGTGGAGCTGAAGGATCTCACCGGCATTATCATCGGCGCGGACGGCATCATTACCGCCTCCCACGCCATCCTGGGACGGAAGGAGGTCGGGCGGATCGACCTGGCCAACTTCGACAACAACGCCGCCCTTGACCAGTCCGGCAACAGCTACTATTCCGAGTCTCTCAACTCCGGCGCGCCCGGCGTCTCTCTGGCAGGCACCGACGGCACCGGAACCCTGAAAACCAGCTCGCTGGAAATGTCCAACGTGGACCTCTCCCAGGAGTTCGCGGACATGATCACCACCCAGAGAGGCTTCCAGGCCAACTCCCGGATGATCACCGTCTCCGACACCCTGCTGGAGGAGCTGGTCAATCTCAAGCGCTAAACCCGCATCCGGGCTTTCCGGGGTTCGCCCCCCGGAAAGCCCCTGCGGGCTGTGCTGATAACGGCTGAAAGCCGCTGTTATAGGCAAGGGGAAGCCCGCACCGCTCTTCCCCGATGTCCGGCCGGTGTGGCCTTCCCTTTGCCTATAACGCAGATTTGGAGGTATAAATATGATAACACTCACCAAGCTCAACGGCGTGACCTTCGTGCTCAACTGCGAACAGGTGGAGCATATGTCCGCCAATCCGGACACCACGATCTATCTGACGACCGGAAACTTTTACGTTGTGCGTGAAAGCCTTGACGAAGTGGTCCGCAAGGTGATCGAATACCGGCAGGAGATTTTCCGCCATCTGCTGGACCCAAAGACGCTCACTTCCGATGAAGCCTGATTGCGGCCTGAAGGCTGCCGGAAAGGAATGATAGTTACAAATGGCAAAGGAAGGTAAGGCAAAAGGCGGCGTCAAGAAAAGCCTTGACGTAAACAGCATTGTAGGCTGGGTGCTGGCCATTGTGTGTATGGCGGTCGGCATCGTGCTGACCACCGACCACTCCTCGGGCGTGAACGTAGTCACCAAGTTCGAGGCCGACCCCATGGCAATGCTTCTGAACTTCTGGGATCCTCCCTCCCTGTTTATCGTGGTGGGCGGCACCCTGGCGGGTCTGGCGCTCTCCTATCCTCTGAAGTTTTTCGCAGCCATGCCCAAGCATCTGATGATCACATTCATGCCCTCCAAGTACGACCCCATGGACACCATCCAGCAGGTGGTCGAGTTTGCCAAGGAGGCCCGGATCAACGGCCTTCTGGCCCTGGAGGATAAGCTCTCCAACACCAGCAACACCTTCCTCAGGGACAGCCTGATGATGGTGGTTGACTCTGTGGAGCCTGAAAAGGTTAAGCAGCACCTGGAAACCGAGCTGAACTATCTGGACGAACGCCACAGCCAGGCGGCCGGCTTTTACAGCACCGGCTCCGCCCTGGGCCCCGCCTTCGGCATGATCGGCACCCTGATCGGTCTGATCAAGCTGATGAGCCAGCTGGACGATCCCTCCATGCTGGCGGCGGGCATGTCCGTGGCGTTGGTTACCACCATGTACGGCTCCATGCTTTCCAACATCGTATTCTCCCCCATCGCGACAAAGCTGAAAACCCGCCACAATGAGGAATACCTCTGCAAGAGCCTGATTGCCGAGGGTGTGCAGGCCATCCAGGCCGGCGACAACCCCAAGTTCATTGAGGAAAAGCTCATTCAGATGATCCCCAGCAGCATGGCCGCCAAGGGCAAGAAGGGCAAGAAGGGCCAGGAGAGCAGCGGAGAGGGCGAAGCCGCCTAGCATCCCCAGGGGGGCCTTTCCCCCAGAAAGGAAGTACCATACATGGCAAGAAAACGGCAGGAAGAGAGCGGCGGCGAGGGTTCCTGGCTGAACACCTACGCAGACATGATTACGCTGGTTCTGACCTTCTTTGTCGCCTTGTTCAGTATGTCCACCCTGAGCCAGGAGGTCGTCGATCAGATGGCGGAGGGCCAGAACGCCGGGCGCGGAGAGCAGCAGAGCTCCGTCCCAACTGAAAGCGAGATCCAGGAGGACCTGATGAACATGGACCTGGAGAACGTGGAGATTGAGGACATGAGCGATTTGGCCAAGGTCATCCAGGCCTACATAGAGCAGAACGGTCTGACCAGCTCTCTCCAGGTTTCGGAAGGGCCGGGGGCGGTTTACATCCGGATCAACAGCGACGTGTTTTTCAACCCCGACAGCTACCACCTTCGCCAGGAAAATGTGGAGACACTGAAATTTCTGGGCGAATGCTTCAAGCAGGTGGAGGAGCAGCTGCTGATGATCAACCTTTACGGCCACACCGCCTCGGTGCAGGCCAACGACTACCCGGTCAGCGCCCTGATGCTTTCAGCGGAGCGCGCCGCCAACGTGGCCATCTACTTTGAGGAGGAGAGCAAGATCAGCAGCGCCCTCCTGACCCCCATCGGCCAGGGCAACAGCTACCCCATTGCCGACAATGCCACGGCGGAGGGGCGGCGGCAGAACCGCCGGGTAGAGATCGCGGTGATCAGCAACAAGGCGACGATTATGGATACAGAAGACGTTCTGCGGCTTCTGAGGGGTGCCTTTGACGAGAGCGTCTATCCCAAGGAGGGCGGCGTCAAGGATCTCCTGACAGACGACTATATGGATACGGGCGCAGGTCAGACGTCCCCGGAGCCGGAACCCGTTCCGGAACCCGATGGCGCTCCGGAGCCGGAAACCGTTCCGGAACCCGATGGCGCTCCGGAGCCGGGAACCGCTTCGGAGCCCAAGGCACCCGCGGAGACCGCTCCGGAGGGAACGCCGGAAGGGGCAACAGAATAGTTTAAGGAGCGTGCCTGTAATGCCCGAACAGCTATCGCAGTCACAGATAGACGCCCTCTTAAACCGGCTCAGCAGCGGTGAGACCGCTCCGGTCGAGGAGGATACAGGACCCAAGGTAAAGGAATACGACTTCAAATCCCCCAAGAAGTTTACCAAAGAACAGCTCAAGGCCCTGGACGGCCTTCATGAGAACTTCGGCCGGATGTTTTCCTCTTATCTCTCGGGCCTGCTGCGGGACTTCTGTGAGATTGAGGTCGTACAGATCGAGGAACAAAGCTATTACGAATATAATAACGCCCTTCCGGACAACGCCCTGATAGGGATGCTGGATTTCACCCCCACCAACCGCCACTACAGCGAGTCTTTCTTTATGATGGACGTATCCACCGCCATTGGCTTCCTGATGGTGGAGCGGCTGCTGGGAGGCACCGGAAAGGGCTATTCCCCAACCCGGGACTTTACAGAAATCGAGATTGCCCTGTTGGAGACCATTATGAACAAGGCTGACGATTTCATGGAGGACGCCTGGACGGGCTATGTGGACTCCAATATTACCTTCCGAAATATTGAGACCAATCCCCGGCTTTTGCAGGTGCTTGCGCCAGAGGACATTGTGGTGATTGTGATGATGTCCATCCGGCTGGGTGAGCTGACCGGAAGCCTGAGCATCTGTATTCCCTCGGCAAGCCTGGAGGAGGTTATTGAGAGCTTCAGCGTCCGGTATGTCCGGGCCGCCAAAAAGCAGGATCCGGAGGCGGAGACAGCCAAAAAGAATATCATTATGGAAGGGATCGTATCCTCGGATCTGGAGGTTAAGGCAGTCCTTGACAACTTCCAGATGCGCCTGAAGGAGATCGTCCAGCTTCAGGCCGGCGATGTAGTTCTTCTGAATAAGAATATCCATGATGATGTAACTGTATTGGTTGACAGCGAGCCTTGGTACACGGCAAAGCTTGGGGAGTCCGGCATGAAGAAATCCATCAAGCTGAACAGATCGCTGGCGCAGCCTAAGCCGGAAGAATCATAAGAAGGAGAGGGACGGGACTCGTGGAAGATATGGAACAGAAGACAGGGATCGGCGACATCCTTACCCGGGAAGAGGTAGATACCATCGGCGAGATCCTGAATATCAGCATGGGCTCAGCGTCTACGGCGATCTCCGCCCTGCTGGATAGACAGGTGGTTATCACTCCTCCGAAGGTGACCCTCCAGGTGCTGGAAAGCCTGGATTATGGGGAGCTGGAGCCGGCCATACTGGTAAAGATCCAGTATGTGGAGGGCATTTCCGGCAGCAATGTAATGCTGTTCCGCCAGCGGGATATGCAGATCATCCTGAACCTGCTGATGGGCACGGATGATCCCCCACGGGATGACTTTGAGTTTGACGAAATCAGCATGAGCGCGGCCTGTGAGGTTATGAACCAGATGATGGGCGCATCCGCGACAGCCCTGTCGCAGATCCTGTCCACCACAGTGAACATTTCAACCCCGGAGGCCCATGTAATCACCACCCAGAAGCTGGATGAATTTGTGGATGTGCCCATGAATCAGGAGGTGGTGGCCATCTCCTTCGGGATGGAAATCACCGATGTGATGAACACCAGCTTCGCCAGCGTCATGCCCTCGGGGCTGGCCCACGACCTGATTCAGAAGGTCATGGGGGATCAGGCGGCGGCGATTGACGCCATGCCCGCTCCCGCGGAGCCCGCGCCGGCTCCGGCGCCCCCGGCGGCAGCGCCCGCTCCCGCCGCACCGGCGGCGGCCCCGGCCCAGCCCGCTCCGCCCGCCTATCCGGCTCCGGCAGAGGCTGTGCCTCCCGGATATCCGCCCATGCCGCCCCAGGGGATGCCCCAGCAGGGGATGCCCCAGCAGGGGCAGGCGGGATATCCCTATCCCTACCCCTATCCGCCCATGCCGGGGTACCCCTACCCCTACCCGCCCATGCCGGGAATGCAGGGCGGCGCGCCCGGAGGACCGGATGGCGGCATGTATACGGAAATGGGCGTGATTCGCCAGCCCATGAATGTCCAGGCGGCCCAGTTCCCCAGCTTCGCAACAGGGGCGGCGGCGTCTCCCAGCTCCAGCATGGATCTGCTGATGAACGTCTCCCTGAACGTGTCGGTTGAAATCGGCAAGACCAAGCGGAAGATCAAGGACATCATGGAGTTTGGCCAGGGCACGGTCCTGGAGCTGGAGAAGCAGGCGGGCGCGCCGGTGGAAATCATCGTCAACGGCCAGCCCATTGCCCGGGGCGACGTGGTTGTCATTGAAGACAATTTCGGCGTGCGCATTACAGAGATCCTGGGAATGAAGGATTTGATCGAGTCCCTGGGGAATAACAAGGTGTAGTCCGTTCTCCGGGATCCCGGGGACTGACGAAATAGACAGCATCCTTTATCCGGTATTGGAACACAACAGTCAAAGGAGAATTCTGAATGGATAAGAAAATACTGCTCGTGGATGACGCGGCGTTTATGCGAATGACCATCAAAAACTGCCTGAGCAAGGCCGGCTATACCAATCTGATGGAGGCCTCCGACGGTCAGATTGCGGTTGACACCTATAAAAACGAGCACCCGGATCTGGTGATTATGGACATCACCATGCCCAATAAGGACGGCATCCAGGCGCTCCAGGCCATCAAGGAGATGGATCCCAACGCCAAGGTGGTGATGTGCTCCGCCATGGGTCAGGAGACGATGGTTGTAGAGGCCATCCAGCTGGGCGCTCTGGACTTTATCGTAAAGCCCTTCAAGCCTGATCGGATCCTTCAGACTGTAACAAAGATTCTGGGCTAATCAGAACGTACGCGCCGGTTTTCGGGGGAAGCCCGGCGCGTCGCCCTTGGAGGTGTGATGTTTGGCGGAGGTTTTATCGGCGCTGGGAATGCTGGCCGCCTTTGTGCTGGTGCTGGTGTTGGCCTATCTGGCCACCAAATGGCTCGGCAAGCGGTATGGCGGCAGGCCGGGAGGCTCCGCCGGGAACATCAAAATCCTGGATCGGGCCTCTCTGGGGCCGGACCGCTGTCTCTACATTGTGGAGGCCGGCGGGAAGACCCTGCTCATCGGGGCCACCTCCCAGCGGATCGACGCCCTCAGCGAACTGGATCCGGAAGCGCTGCTCCCCCCGGCGCAGGAGACGCCCTTTGCGTCCACGCTGAAAACCGTGCTGAAAAACGGATGGGGCGTCGGCGGCGGGAGCGGCGGAAAAACCGGGGAAGGAGATGACCAATGAGCAAGCTGAAAAAGCAGCTGGGCAGGCAGACAGCGCGCTTCCTGATCTCTTTGGGAGTGACCCTCTGCCTGGCGCTGGTCTGCTTCTCGGTGAGCGTTTATGCGGAGCCGGCTGTCAACATTGAGCTGAACGCCGGCGAGGGCACCAATTCCCTGGAGCTGCTGGATCTGCTCTTTCTGACCACCCTGCTGGCTCTGCTGCCCTCCTTCCTGATCATGGCCACCAGCTTCACCCGGATTGTGGTGGTGCTGTCCTTTCTGCGGAACGCCATGGGCACCCAGCAGTCCCCGCCCAACCAGGTTCTGGTGGGGCTGGCGCTCTTTATGACGCTGTTCATCATGCACCCGGTCTATACCGAGGTGAACGAGCAGGCCCTGAAGCCTCTGACAAACGGCGTCATCACCCAGCAGGAGGCCCTGGAACGGGCGGCGGTTCCCATCAAGCGGTTCATGTTCAAGCAGATGACCGACGGGAAGGAGCTGAACCTGTTTCTGGATATCTCCAATCGGGATCAGCCTCTGGAGACGGTCACCGCCGAGACAACCCAGGAGGAGCTGATGCAGCTGGGGATGGAGATTGTCCTCCCCGCCTTTATCACCAGCGAGCTGAAACGGGCTTTCACCATAGGGTTCATTCTGTTCATTCCCTTCCTGGTGATCGACATGGTGGTTTCCAGCACCCTGATGTCCATGGGCATGGTCATGCTGCCGCCCTCCATGATATCCCTGCCCTTTAAGATTATGGTCTTTGTCATGGTGGACGGCTGGAGCCTGCTGATCGGCACTCTGATCTCAGGCTTTCACTTGTAGCGTATCACAACCGGCAGCGTCACAGGCGCGACGCGGGGCAAAGCGATGAAAGGAGCGTGAGCCGATGACGGAAGGGGACGTGCTCTCTGTCATGCGGGAGGCCTACCTGCTGATTCTCAAGCTGGCCGGGCCGCTGCTGATCGTCAGCATTGTCATCGGCCTGGTGGTGGCCATTTTTCAGGCCGCAACCCAGATCCATGAGCAGACGCTGACCTTTGTCCCGAAGATCATTGTCATTGTGATTATGCTGCTGGGGCTGGGCTCCTGGATGATTGCCCAGCTGAGGGATTTTATAGATTCGCTGTTCGTTATGATGGCGCAGTTATGAGGGCGTGAGGGCATATGCAAATGCAGTGGAATTGGGAATTTGCAGACCTGACCGCCTATTTTCTGGTATTTGCGCGGATGAGCGGACTCTTTCTGATCAATCCCCTTTTCAGCCGGAAGAATCTGCCGGCCAGGGCCAGGGTGGTGCTGGTTCTGGGGATGACCATCCTGCTGGCGCCGGGGCTTTCCCTGGGCGCTTTGGAGGAGGCCAGCTATTTCGGCCTGCTGGGGGGGCTTCTGCAAGAGCTGTTTGTGGGCTTCTGCTGCTCCTTTGTGTTTCAGCTCTTTTACTATATGTTGTTCTTTGCGGGGGATTTCCTGGACGTAGAATTCGGCCTTTCCATGGCCAAGGTATTCGATCCGGGAACCAGCCTGCAGATGTCCCTTTCCTCCACCATGCTCAACATTGCCCTGATGCTCTATCTCTTTGCCACAGACAGCCACCTGATCCTGATCAAGCTCTTCGCGGCCACCTATCAGGTGGTGCCCATTGGGGCCGGGCTGGTGACCACGGAGCTTTCGGAGTTTTTCATGACGCTGTTTGCCTCTGTGTTCTCTCTGGTTATCCGGCTGTCCCTGCCCTTTGTGGCCGCCATGTTTGTGTCGGAGGTTTCCATGGGCGTGCTGATGAAGCTGGTGCCCCAGATTCATGTGTTTGTCATCAGCGTGCAGTTTAAGATTCTGCTGGGGCTCCTGCTGATGATCCTGTTCGCGTCCCCGATCACGGCGTTTCTGGATAACTATATGACGCTGATGTTCGAGAACATGGAGAGGGCCTTATACACCCTGATATAGGGCGATACCGCCCTGGCGCCTTTCGCGCGGGAAGGGAAGTGAGACTCGATGGCAGCAGGGGAAAAGACCGAGAAAGCGACACCAAAAAAGAAACAGGACGAACGAAAAAAAGGCAATATATTCCTGAGCCAGGAGGTTGTGATTGTATTTACCCTTCTGGCAACCTTCTATTCGGTGCGCCTCCTGGGAGGCTGGATTGTAGAGTCCATTGAGAAGAACTTCCAGGATTTCATCGGCCTGATGGCTGTGGTGGAAACCGTGGGGGATACGGAGCTGAAGCGGATCTTCCTGGACGGCTGCATCACCTTCGCAAAGACGGCCTTTCCCATCTTGATCATCGGCGCTCTGGCGGCTGTGGTGGTGACCCTGGCCCAGACCCGGCTGCTGTTCACCATGAAGGCGGCGGCCCCCAAGTTCAGCCGGCTGAACCCCATTCACGGCTTCAAAAAGCTGTTTTCCGTGCGGGCCGTGGTGGAAATGCTCAAGGCTGTGGCAAAAATCATCATTCTGGGATATATTGTCTATACTGTGTTTCTCAAGTACCTGCCCCAGCTCCCCAGGATGATCGATATGGGCATCGGGGACGCGGTGGGCCAGACCGGGGAGATGATCCTTTCGGTGGTGCAGTCGGTGGCCATTGCCGCCGCCTTCGTAGCCGCAGCGGACTATCTCTATCAGTGGTGGGACTATGAGAAGAACCTGCGGATGAGCAAGCAGGAAATCAAGGAAGAATACAAGCAGACCGAGGGTGATCCCCAGATCAAGGGGAAAATCCGGGAGCGGATGCAGCAGCAGGCCCGCCGCCGGATGATGCAGAACGTCCCCAGCGCGGACGTGGTTATCCGTAACCCTACCCATTACGCGGTGGCGCTGAAATATGACATAGACAGGCATGCCGCGCCGGTTGTGGTAGCCAAGGGCGTGGACAGTCTGGCCCTGCGGATCGTAAAGATCGCAGAGGAGAACGGGGTGGTGACCCTTGAGAACCGTCCCCTGGCCCGGGGCCTTTACGACGCGGTTGATTTGGATCGGGAAATACCGGAGGAATTCTACCAGGCAGTTGCCGAGGTATTAGCTTTCGTTTATAATATAAAGAAAAAAGAGGACTTATCGTGAAGCTATTCAACAACGTGATATCGGCGTTCGTGATTTTGGTCATCTTTCTGGTCATTATCCCGCTGCCGCCGGTGGTGCTGGATTTGATGTTCATTCTCAATCTGGCCCTGTCCTTCGTCATCCTTCTGACGACCATGTACATCAAGGAGTCCCTGGAGTTCTCCATCTTTCCATCGCTCCTGCTGATCACCACCCTGTTCCGTCTGGCCCTGAACATCTCCTCGACCCGATCCATCCTGACCAACAACGGCTATGCCGGCGAGGTGGTGAATACCTTCGGCCAGTTTGTTATCCAGGGCAACGTGGTGGTGGGCCTGGTGATCTTCCTGATCATCGTGCTGGTGCAGTTCATCGTTATCACCAAGGGCGCGGAGCGCGTGGCGGAGGTTTCCGCCCGGTTCACCCTGGACGCGATGCCCGGCAAGCAGATGGCCATCGACGCGGATCTGAGCTCCGGCCTGATCTCAGAGGATCAGGCCAGGGAACGCCGCCGGAAGATCGAACGCGAGGCTGACTTCTTCGGCTCCATGGACGGCGCCTCCAAGTTCGTCAAGGGCGACGCCATCCTGTCCCTGGTGGTCACCTTCATCAATCTGATCGGCGGCATCATCACCGGCTTTATGGCCGGGGGGCAGTTTGAGAGCATCCTCTCCACCTACTCCACCGCCACCGTGGGCGACGGCCTGATGTCCCAGATTCCCGCCCTGCTGATCTCAGTGGCGACCGGTATGCTGGTGACCCGTTCGGCCTCTGAGTCCAACCTGAACACAGACGTGCGCAAGCAGTTCCTGTCCCAGCCGGTGGTGCTGATTATGGCCGGCTGCTCCATGATCTGCCTGTGCTTCATCGGCTTTCCTGTTCCCCAGGTATTGATCATCTCCGCCACCCTGATTATTCTGGGGGTATTCCTGCTCCGCAAGCCCAAGCAGGAGGCGGTCGCGGCCGAGGGGGAGGGCCTTTCCCCCGTGGAGGAAATCACCAGCGAGGCCGAATACTACAAGGATATTGACAATGTTTACGGCCTGCTCAACGTGGATCAGATTGAGGTGGAGCTGGGCTACAGCCTGCTGCCTCTGGCGGATGAGGGGAGCGGGGGCAGCTTCGTGGATCGGATCATTATGTTCCGGAAGCAGTTCGCCCTGGAAATGGGCATTGTAGTGCCCTCCATCCGGCTCACCGACGGCGGGGAGCTGAACCCCAACCAGTACGCCATCAAGCTGAAAGGGGAGTATGTGGCCATGGGCGACGTGCTCACCGGCCACTTCCTGGCCCTGGCGCCGGAGCATCCCTCTGAGCTCATTGACGGCATTGACACCATCGAGCCGGCCTTCGGTATTCCGGCCCAATGGATCAGCGAGGACAAGAAGCTCAAGGCGGAGCTGGCGGGCTATACTCTGATCGATCCCATCTCCGTCATCATCACCCACTTCTCCGAGGTGATCAAGAAGCACGCCTACGAGCTTCTGACCCGCCTGGAGGTCAACAATATGCTGACCAACCTGAAAAAGACAAACGAGGCCATTGTCAACGATACCGTTCCGGGGATCATCAACGTGGGCGACCTTCAGAAGGTGCTCTGCAACCTGCTGCGGGAGGGCGTCCCGGTGCGGGATCTGGAGACGATCCTGGAGACGCTGGCGGACTACGGCACCACGGTCAAGGACAGCGACATGCTCACCGAGTATGTGCGTCAGGCCCTGAAGCGGACCATTACCCGGCGGTTCGCGGAGGCGGGCCAGCTGAAGGTCATCAGCGTGGACGCCCGGATCGAGAACGCCATCATGAGCTCCGTGAAGAAGATGGAGGGGGGCTCTTACCTGGCGCTGGAGCCCCAGACCATTCAGGGCATCATCAGCGCCTCCACCAAGGAGATCGAAAAAATCAAGGATCTGGTCCAGACGCCCATCATTCTGACCTCCCCCATCGTGCGGATTTATTTCAAAAAGCTGGTGGATCAGTTCTATCCGGACGCGGTGGTGCTCTCCTTCAACGAGGTAGATTCCGACATTCAGATTCTGGCCCTTGGCAATATTGTCCTTTCTGAATAAGAACCCCATCCCACTGAGCAAAGGAGGCTGTAAGCAATGGCGGACACGGTAGCAAGAGAGCCGGAGGAGTGCGAGCCGGTAAGCCTCATGCAGGAGTACAAGCAGACGGGGAATATCGCCGTGCGGAATCAGCTGGTGATGCACTACAGCTACATTGCCAAAACGGTGGCCTCCCAGATGCGGGGGATCTTCACAAACTTTGCCCAGCAGGAGGACATTGTCAACCAGGGCATCCTGGCCCTGATGGACTGCATGGAACGGTTTGATCCGGGCAAGGGGATCCGCTTTGAGTCCTACGCCTTCATGCGGGTGCGGGGCGCGGTGATTGACTTTGTCCGCAAGCAGGATTGGCTGCCCCGGCGGGTGCGGCTGACCGCCAAGAGCATGGCTCAGGTCCACGATCAGCTCTGCAACGAGCTCCTCCGGGAGCCTACCCAGCAGGAAATTGCGGATCGGATGAATATTTCCATGCAGACCCTGTCACAGTATTACAGTGAAATTTCCAATTCCGTGATGTTCTCCTTTGAGGAGCTTCTGCAGAACACCAATCAGATGGGGGACGCGCTGGAGAGCTCCATGGGCAGCGGCGCGGGCCCGGAGGGGAACCTCTTCCGGGAGGAGCTGCGGGAGACGCTGAAGCAGGCCATCGACGCCCTGTCCGAGCGGGAGCGTCTGGTGGTGACCCTCTACTATTACGAGCACCTGAAGCTGTCGGACATTGCGGCGGTGATGAAGGTGACGGAGCAGCGGGTGTCCCAGATCAACAGCCGGGCGATCGCAAAGCTGCGTGAGCCCATGGAAAAATACATGAAGGGATAGCGGAACGCTGTCCGGCAGAAAGGATGGATGAAGTATGTTTTCCGGCTTTTACACAGTCGCCTCGGGCGTACTGACCCAGCAGCGGGCGATCAACGTCATGACCAACAACCTGGTGAACCAGAAGACCCCGGGCTATCAGGCGGAGCGTCTGGTGACCACCACCTTTGATTATGAGTACGTGCTCCGGAAGGACGCCTATTCCCGGACCCGGATCGGCGGCGCGTCGCCCATCCGCCTGACCGCGGAGGTGCCGGTGCTCCTGGACAGCGGCCTGATGGAGGAAACCGGGCGGCCCCTGGACTTTGCTCTGGACGGAAAGGGATTTTTCAACATCCGGCCCTTTGCGGATGAGAACGGGGAAGGGGAGCAGGCGGACGGAGAGGCTCAGCCGGGGGTTTATCTGACCCGGAACGGGAATTTCAGCCTGGACGGGGAAGGCTACCTGGTGCTGAACGGGATCGGCCGGGTGCTGGACGCCAACGGCCAGGACATCCAGCTGGGGACCTCTGATTTTACCGTTACGGCGGACGGCTATATCTACAACAATGAGGGGGACGAAATCGGCCAGTTTATGCTGACCTGGCCGGGCCTAGAGGAGATAGACCGGTACTCCAACGGCCTGTACGCGCCGAAGGATCCGGCGAATAATCCCATCATGCAGGATATCCGGGTGGCGCAGGCGCACCTGGAAACCTCCGGGGTGGATCCCAACCAGGAAATGACCCAGGTCATGGCGGCGAACCGGAACCTGCAGGCCTGCACGGTGGCCATGAAGGTCATCGACGACCTCAACCAGCGTTCCGCCTCCTCCATCGCCAAGATCGGCTAAAAGGGGAAGACCTTGGGGGCTCTGCCCCCAAACCTCCGCCAAGGAGGCTAAGCCCCCTTGGATTCCGTAGTCAGGTCTGGAGGAGGGGGAGGCCGCCCTCCGCAGTCTGACGGTTTATGGAAATATCTGAGGGCGGCCTCCCCCTCCTCCAGACCTGATTTATGGATTCCAAAGGGGGTTAACCCCTTTGGCGGAAGCTCGAGGGCGGAGCTCTCGAGGTCTTTCCCTTATAAACCCCCTTGACTTTTGGCGGGGTTTGTATGAAAATAGTAGGTGGAAGTTTGTTTTAGTCTTGGTGAAAGGTGTGAAATTGCGTTTTGAATAGTTCCTTTTACACCGGCGTCTCCGGTTTGATGGCTTTCCAGGAATACATGAACGTGATCGGCAACAATATGGCCAACGTGGGCACGACCGGCTTTAAGGCCGTTCGCCCCGAATTTCAGGATCTGCTTTACTCCAAGCTTGATGTGAAATCCACAGAGGCTCTGACCGGGCACGGCGTCAAGGCCGATTCCCGCCAGCTCCTTTTCTCCCAGGGAAATCCCAACCAGACCAACCGGGAGCTGGATTTCGCCATCATCGGCGACGGCTTCTTCGCTGTGGAACGGGACGGCCAGGTGCAGTATACCCGCAATGGCAGCTTCGATATCAGCGTGGAGAGCAAAAGCGGCTACCTAGTAACCTCCGACGGCGCTTATGTCCTGGACAACCGGGGCCGGCGGATCAGCCTCCTCCCCCAGGAGGACGGCAAGGGCTACCAGCTCTCTGACGTGGGAGATCGGGTGGGCGTGTACTTCTTCGAGAATCCCTACGGACTGGCTCCCTCAGCCGGGAGCAGCTTCCTGGAAACCGAATCCTCCGGCCCGGCGGTTTCGGCGGATCGGGGCGAGTTTGCGGATCGCTACCGTCTCCTGACCTCCACCCTGGAGCAGTCGGCGGTAAGCCTTTCCGACGAAATGGTCAACCTGATCACCGCTCAAAGGGGCTACCAGATCAGCGCCCGTATGGTCACTACCTCCGACGAAATTGAAGAGGTTCTGAACAATCTGCGCTGACCGGGCCCATAGAAAGGGGACTTCAATAACATGGCGCTAAAGGATTACAGTGATCTGAATGAGCTCCAGCTGGACGTACTCCGGGAGATCGGCAACATCGGCTCCGGAAACGCGGCAACCTCCCTCTCTGAAATGCTCGCCCATCCCATTGGAATTCAGGTTCCCAAGATCCACATCCTGGAATACAATCAGGTAGTGGAGGCCCTGGGCGGTCCTGAGATGATGATCGTGGGCATCCTGCTCACCCTGAGCGGAGATGTCAACGGCATGATCATGTTCCTGCTTCAGCAGGACTTCGCCCACGTGGCGCTGAGCAGCCTGCTGGGCACGGATGTGGAGGGCTTTGATTCCATCGACGAGATGGGAATGTCCGCGATTCAGGAAATCGGAAACATTATGGCGGCTTCCTACGTCAATGCCATTTCCGATTTGACCGGGATGTCGATTGATATTTCGGTACCCTCCCCCTGTATAGATATGGCAGGCTCGATTCTGAGCGTGCCGGCGATTCATTATGCCAATATCAGTGACAAAGTGATTTATATCGAGGATGAGTTTGGGCATGAGGACAGTGGTAATGCTGCGAGCCATATCCTTATGATTCCGGACGTGGAATCCCTCCAAAAAATTATGACTAATTTGGGGATGGATCTATGAGCAAGACGGTGACAGTCGGCATTTCAGATTTGAATGTTGTACGTTCTCCTGATGTTCTGGTAACCTACGCTTTGGGCTCTTGTGCTGGTATCTGCCTGTATGATCCCGTGACCCACATTGCGGGAATGTCGCATATTATGCTCCCTTCCAGCGGAATGGCCCATGCCGCCGGCCAGGAATACCGGTTTGCCGATACAGGAATTGTGGCGCTGGTGAAGAAAATGACCTCCATGGGTGCGAACCCGAGCCGCCTGAAGGCAAAGATTGCCGGCGGCGCCCAGATGTTTGCCTGCGTGAACAATAAGGAGCTGGGAAACATCGGCGCCCGGAATGTAATTGCCGTGAAGGAAACTCTGGCTAAGCTGCGTATTCCCATCATCGCGGAGGACACCGGAAAGGACTATGGGCGTACACTCTATTTCTACGCGGAAACCGGGCTGATGAAGGTAAAATCCGCCAAGCAGGGCGAATGGATCTGGTAAATTGTATAGATTCAAATACATATTACGGCTTGTATATGAGTCTGACCCTGATTGCAGACGGGTAGGACGGCCCTGGAAGGGCCGTCCTTGTGCTGTTTTATGGGAAACTGCACCCAACGTACAGGAGAGAATCGGCTGACCGCCCCCTTTTGCGTAAAGAGAATTGCTTTACAAAGGAGAAATGCCAGATGGAACAGTTACTGAAAACGGATCGGCCGGGAGTGGTTTGGATGGGCAATGACGGGTGGCTCCTTTGGGATGGAGCCCGCCTCTTGGCAACGGATCTGGATCTGCACAGCGCGGAACGGCTGAGCCCGCCGCCCGGGGATCTTTCCCTCCTGGCCCAGCGGCTGGAGCTGCTGATGATCACCCACGCCCACGACGATCATTTCCGCATGGAAACCTGCCGGATGCTGGCTGAACAGGGGAGCTGCCGCTTCCTCATCCCGGAAAGCTGCCGTGAAAAGGCCCGGCCCCTGCCGCAGGAGCGGGTTCAGTATGTAAAGCCCGGAGACAGTCTCTCCCTGGCGGGCGCGGAGATTGCCTGCGTCCGGGCCATCCACGGCCACATTCAGGGCAGCGTCTACAGCGGGGCAAGCCTTCTGGACTGCGGCTACCGTCTCTGGTTTGGGGGGAGCACCTTCTATCAGCCAGGAGACACCCTCCTGCTGGAGGAGCATCTTTCCATGGAGCCGGTGGACGTCCTCTTTGTCTCTCCTACGGAGCACAATACCTGGGTTGAGGATTCCCTGCGGCTGATCGGGCAGCTCTCTCCCAAGCGGATTCTGGCCCAGCACTTCGGCACCTACCGGGAGCATCCCGGCAATCTGTTCTGGGCGCACGGATACACCCGGGAGCTCCGCGACGCTCTCTCGCCGGAGCAGCAGGCCCGATATCACATTCCAGAACAGGGCGCGGCCGTCCCTTTGTAATACAGGCCGAAAGAATACACTGCGTATAATATCGGCGGCTTTTTTCATCGGGCCCGCGCCGTTTCCGGGGGTTGAAAAGAGGGCGGGGGTGGAGTATAATAGGGGACGACAAAGGGTTTTCCCTGAGAGCCTATTCAAAATCTCCGGGCAGAGCGCCTGAAAGGGGCTTGTGCCGCACAGGCGGCGTCAAAAATGCTCGGAATCCACAAAGGATTCCTCCGCTTTTTTCCTTGCTGTGCAAAAAAATCCCCTTCCATTCGCCGTACCCAGAGATCCTGAACAGGCTCTGAAAACAGCAGGAAGCTGCAAAAATCGCAGAAGGAGATCGGACTATGAATTTCATTGTTGAAACATCAGCGCGTCATCTTCACGTTACCCGGGAGGTTCTGGAAACCCTGTTCGGCGCCGGGTTCCAGCTTTCCAACAAAAAGGATCTCTCCCAGCCCGGTCAGTTTGCCACCAATGAGAAAGTCACAGTTGTGGGCCCCAAGGGCCAGCTTAATATGTCCATCCTGGGGCCGGAGCGCAAGGAGACGCAGGTAGAGGTTTCTTTCACCGACGCCCGTGCCCTGGGCCTGGTTCCTCCTGTCCGGGAGAGCGGCGACATTGCCGGCTCCTGCCCTTGCAGGCTGGTAGGCCCCTGCGGCGAGGTAGAGCTGTCCGAGGGCGTGATTGTGGCCAAGCGTCATATCCATATGACCCCGGCTGACGCGGAAGCCTTCCAGGTACATAACGGGGACGTGGTCTGGGTCAGGGTGAATACCGGGGATCGTTCCACTGTTTTTGGCGACGTGGTGGTCCGGGTCAGCGAGAAGTACGCCTTGGCCATGCACATTGACACCGATGAGGCCAACGCCGCCCATTGCGCTGGCGAGGTCAAGGGAGAAATCGTCCGGCTGTAAACCTTGTCGAAAAGCGTGTGAAAAATTTAACATCTTGGACTTGCTTTCCCTTCCGGGATTGTTTATAATAAAGAAAGTATCTCTTAGAGCTTAAAGCCTGTTCAAAATCTCCGTGCGCCGGAAGGGCAAGACCGCGAGGGCTCTGCCCAAGGGTCAAAGCCGCAGGCTTTGACCCTGCGAGCCTCCCGCCAAGGGGATTAAATCCCCTTGGAACCCGTAATTTTTTAAGGGCGGAAGGGGTTGGGGTTAAGTCTGTACAAACTTCCCTCTCTCTGCCACGCAGAGAGTCTGATTCCCGCAGTACGCTTTTTTCGTAAAGAAAAAAGCTCCCTCCTGCGTGCGGGGGACTTCCTATGCCGCAGAGGGTATGAGCGCAGCAGAGCACGCCCGAAACTCTCTGCGGCGCAGCCCTTACCCCGCTCGTAAAGCTGAATTTTTTCTTTACGAAAAAATGGGTAGCGGCCGATCGACTCTGCGGGAACCAAAATCCTGCCCCCATAACCCCCAAAAGATGGGAATCCAAGGGGAGCCAGCTCCCCTTGGCAGAGCGCGAGACAGCGTCTCGCGGCCTTGCCCTTCGTTCACACAGAGATTTTGAATAGGCTCTCAGCAGGCTCTTAGGAAGTCGTATAATGCGGTTACCCTTTCTCAGCGAAAGGTAAAAACGAAAGGAGCATTCGTATGAACTATTCTCATGAAGTAGAGAGAATGTGTACTCTCGCCAAAGGCCCCAAGCATGGGCCCGCACCCATTCCCGAGGAGGGCAGATGGGTAAAAGCCTATGAAATCAAAGACATCTCCGGCCTGACCCACGGTATCGGCTGGTGCGCTCCCCAGCAGGGCACCTGCAAGCTGACCCTGAACGTGAAGAACGGCATCATCGAGGAAGCCCTGGTGGAGACTCTGGGCTGCTCCGGCATGACCCATTCCGCCGCTATGGCCGGTGAAATCCTCCCCGGCAAGACCCTCCTGGAGGCTCTGAATACCGACCTGGTCTGCGACGCCATCAACGTTGCCATGCGGGAGCTCTTCCTTCAGATCGTCTACGGCCGCACCCAGACCGCGTTCTCCGAGGACGGCCTGCCCATTGGCGCCGGACTGGAGGATCTGGGCAAGGGCCTGCGCTCCCAGATCGGCACCATCTTCTCCACCCAGAAAAAGGGCGTGCGCTATATGGAGATGGCAGAGGGCTACATCATGAAGGTGGCTGTGGACGCCAACGGCGAGGCCATTGGCTATCAGTTCTGCCGCCTGGGCAAAATGATGGAGGACATCCGCCACGGCGTCGATCCCAAGACCGCCTTTGAGAAGAACGTAGGCACCTACGGCCGGTTCAGCGAAGAGGACGGCGCG
Source organism: Oscillospiraceae bacterium (assembly GCA_022791945.1). Taxonomy (GTDB): domain Bacteria; phylum Bacillota; class Clostridia; order Oscillospirales; family Ruminococcaceae; genus Paludihabitans. The sequence goes on from JAAVZY010000011.1 coordinate 40,946, forward strand.
GTGAACTATATCGACCCCCGCGAAGAATAAGCGCACAAGCTAAAAGGAGGAAGAAAATAATGGCACAGTTTGAAGGTCAGGACAGAAGAATGCCCAAGATCGAGAAATGCCTGGGGGAGTATGGCTTCAAGACCATTGACGAAACCCGGGATTTCTGCCTGGAAAAGGGCATTGATGTAGATAAAATCGTGAAGGGCGTACAGCCCATCGCATTCGAGAACGCTTCCTGGGCATACACCCTGGGCACCGCCATCGCCCTGAAAAAGAACACCGTCAAGGCTGCCGACGCCGCCAGCGCAATCGGCATCGGCCTGCAGGCATTCTGCGTACCCGGTTCTGTTGCCGAGCAGAGAAGCGTGGGACTGGGCCACGGCAATCTGGGCGCAATGCTCCTCCGGGAGGAGACGGACTGCTTCTGCTTCCTAGCCGGCCACGAGTCCTTCGCGGCTGCCGAGGGCGCGATCGGCATTGCCAAAACCGCCAACAAGGCCCGGAAAAAGCCCCTGCGGGTGATCCTGAACGGCCTGGGCAAGGACGCCGCCTATATCATCTCCAGAATCAACGGCTTCACCTATGTGGAGACTGAGTACGACTTCGCTACCGGCGATCTGAAGATTGTCCGTGAGGTTCCCTTCTCCAAGGGCGAGAAGTCCGCTGTCCGGGTATACGGCGCCAACGACGTGCTGGAAGGCGTGGCCATCATGAAGATGGAGAAGGTTGACGTTTCCATCACCGGCAACTCCACCAACCCCACCCGGTTCCAGCATCTGGTGGCCGGCACCTACAAGAAGTGGGCGATGGAGAACGATAAGAAGTACTTCTCCGTTGCGTCCGGCGGCGGCACCGGACGGACCCTCCATCCGGACAACGTAGCTGCCGGCCCTGCTTCCTACGGCCTGACCGACTCCATGGGCCGTATGCATGGCGACGCTCAGTTCGCCGGCTCCTCCTCCGTTCCCGCCCACGTAGAAATGATGGGTCTGATGGGCATGGGCAACAACCCCATGGTAGGCGCTACCGTGGCCTGTGCTGTTGCCGTTGAGGAAGCTCTGGCAAAATAAAAGGCTGTAATATGTCATATAAAAGGGAAACGCCTCCGCGCAAGCGGGGGCGTTTCCCTTTTGTGTTGCATGTCTCGGTTTGTACGCCGCGGGAGCGTTCATTCCTGGGGGAACAGGACGGCCCACAGGAAGAATTTCCCGTCCTCCCACTGGCAGCGGATCAGCCCGCCGTGAGACTCCGCCACGGAGCGGATGCTTCGCAGCCCCAGGCCGTGCTCCCCCTCGCTCTGGACGATGGGGAACCCGTCCGGCCCCAGCTTCACCGGCTCCGGACAGGAATTGCCCACGCAGAGGATCAGGCGGCGGTTCTCGGTGAGCTCCAGCTTCAGGCGGATCCGCCGCGCCTCCGGCGGATTCCGCAGGCAGGCCTGGACGGCGTTCTCCAGCGCGTTGCCCACCATCAGGCAGACGTCCATTTCCCCATAAGGGAATTTCTCCGGAAGGAGCACCTCCCCCCGCACCGTGCAGCCGCTCTCCTCCGCCTGATCCACATAGGCCGACAGAACCGCGTTGACCGCCGGGTTGGCGCACCAAATCCGCTGACGCAGCCCCTCCAGCCTTCCGCTGAGCGTCCGGATATACCGCAGGGCCTCCTGAGTATCGTTCTGCTGGAGCAGGCCCTCCAGCACCACCAGATGATGGCGGGTGTCATGCCGGTAGAGCTTCCCCAGCTCCACCTTCTGGCAGATGGCCTTATACTCCCGGCGCTGGAGGGCGATCTGCTGGCGGCTTTCAGAAATCTGAATCTGCCTCCAAAGGGAATGCAAAATGGTCAGATAGGTCAGGGGCATCAGCACCATGACCAGAAGAATCCGGATCATGCCCGCCATATCCGGCAGGGGCGCGCCGACCGGTACGGAGGTAACCATGATCAGGAGATAATACACCCCGCCAATGGCTGTAAAGAGCCACCAACCCTTGTCTACCCGCTCCTGCAGGAACAGAAAGGGCTCTCGGAAGAACCGCCAGATGCACAGCTCCGCCAGGGGAAACAGGATCACCCGGCTGATCAGCATCACCACATAGGTGTCACCCGCCAGCCGGTCCAGGAAGTTGGTCAGCTGCAAAATCCAAAAGCAGGAGGTATCTGACAGGCAGAACAAAAAGAAAAAGCGCCCGTCCCGGTATTGGGACAGCACGAAAAACAGCAGCAGGCTGGGAAGGGTGCAGGAGAAAAAGGCGATGCTCATAATGATCCCATGCCCCAGCCAGTACATGGCCAGCACATTGAACACCAGCAGAGCGGACGTTCCCGCAAAGCCGACAGTCCAGGTTATCCGCCAGGAATATCGGGGCTTGAACAGCAGCAGGAAGAACGCTACCACATGGATCATGGACCAAAGAAAGGAAATGTCCCGCAGGATGGTATAAGAAGTCACAGATCCTCCTCCCTTGCCGCGTCCAGCCAGTAGCCGCTCCACCGCTGCCTGGCCTCCGGGGCCTGTCCCCTGGCCCAGGCCAGACGGGCGCCCCCGTCCATCAGGAAGCAGCCGTTTTCCAGGGCTATCACATAGTACAGATTCACCACAAAGCTGGAGCCGCATAGAAAAAAGCGCGGATCCTCCATCAGGGCGGACACCGCCTCCCGAAAAGGGACACGCAGGGTTACGCTCTCCACCTGCTCCCCGCCGGAAAGGTAGTATCTGGCCTTCCGCCGAACCAGCTCCACATACTGGATTTCATCCAGCCGCAGCAGGCGGGACCCATCCTTGGTCTTAACGGCGATACAGGCTGTTCTGTGCTTCTCCATGGCCTCCACGGCCCGATCCAGCACCTGGTAAAGGTCCTCCGCCTGAACCGGCCTGAGCAGGTAGGAAAAGGCCTGGGCCTCATAGGAATCCAGGGCGTACTCCCTGGAAAAGCTTAGATAGACAATCGCTCCGCCGCTCCCCATGCCCCGCAGCTTCTTCCCCAGCTGAATACCGGACATTTCCGGCATGATAACGTCCAGTATGTACAGATCAAAGCCGCCCTTGTCCTCTACGGCAGAAAGCAGCTCAAGCCCGGAGGAAAACGTCCACAGCCGCGCCTGGGGAGCTCCAGGCCGCCTCAGATAGTCCCGAAGCAGCGCAGACAGAATGGCTCGCTGCTCTTTATCATCGTCGCAGAGGGCAATCCTCAGCATGACGTATCTTCCTCCTTCTGGATATTACCGTGTGCAAATCCCTGCTAATTTTGCGCAAACCCACACAAAAACGCTTTGTTCTGCTACAATGCTTTATACAAAAGACAGCTCCCTGTCTTTTTTGAAGGACGTCTTGTGCTTTTTGACCTTATAAAAGAATATTCACTCTCAAAGACTCCCAACCTTCACTTTGGCAGTCGATCTGAACAGCGAAAAAGCACAAGTATACAATAGCAGGTTCCTTTGCCGAGGTCAAGCGGGTTTTGAAAATCCGTCCTACCCCTTCGGGCGAAGCTGGCGAAGATTTTCCTTCAGGGTGCGCACAGTCTCTGTGATCACCTTCAGCTCCGGGTGGGTGCAGTCCGATACCAGCCGGATCAGCTCCTGCTCGAATACGCCCCGGGAAGCGGCGACGCTGTCGCAGAGAAGCTCATCCGCTGTTACGCTCAGGGCATTGGAAATGCTGACCAGGGTGGGCAGGCTGAGCTTGGTAGCTCCCCGCTCGATATGGGATATATTGGAGGGCTCCTGGCCCGCGAGCTCCGCCAATGCCTGTTGAGTCAGACCGCGCTCCTGCCGCAGGCGGCGGATCCGCATACCAATGGCAACATAATCCAGTTCCATGATGGCCCTTCCCTCCCTTTGATGGTGAGCTGAAAAAATTTTCAAAGATCCGCAAGTAGTATTGTATATCCGATTCGGATATGATAAAATGTGTTTGGTGTCCGATTAGGATATACAGTCCTATTTTGTCCAAAATCCCGCAGGAAAAGGAGGTTTGGCGATGAAGGAAAGCAGACGGAGCGGCTTCACTCTGGTGGAGGCTCTGGTGACAACAGCGATTTTGATTATTCTGCTGGCTTTCTCCGCCGTAGCCGTTACCCGTTATGTCCGCTGGCTGAAAATCACCGAGCTGGACAACGCCGCCCGGGAGATCTATCTGGCGGCGGAAAACCGGGCTGTGCTCCTGTCCTCCAGCGGACGGCTGAATTCCCTGCTTTCTGACGAGCTTCCCGGCGTTCAGTCCGCAGCCGCGACTGGGGAGGAAGCCGAAACGCTCCACTATACATACAGCAGCGCTGACACCTGGACAGAGCTGATCCCTGCCGGAAGCATCGATCCCACCCTGCTGCAGGGATATTTCTATGTGGTGTACAACGCCAAGGGCGGAAGCGTCACCGATGTATTCTACATGGAGCAGGATCCGGAGATTTCTGCTGATAAGCTTGGGGAGTTTTACTGGACGTGGCGGACAGCGCCCCAGGCCCAGCGGATGAAAGAATCTCCTATGATTGGCTACTACGGCGGTGGCTCTGCCTCCAATGCCCAGGACGATGCGCTGGGCGTCCCCATCGTAACGATTCACAACGGGGATACCCTTTACGCGGAGATCAAATATAAGGTGCTTCCTGCCATGGCTGACCAGACGGAGCTGAACGTGACGCTTACATATGGGGGCTGCACCATCGGCCTGCCTGTCCCGGGGATTCTGGATCGGAAGGACGAAGGAGACTATACCAGCTTCTCCTGCACGATCCCGCTGGATTCGCTGGAGAAGGGGAAGCGGTTCGCTGATCTGTTTCGGGGCGCTGCCAATGCTCCCGCTCATTTTGGCGGAGACTTTACCGTAAAAGCGACCCTGTCAGGAGCAGGGGCCACCTCCAGCACTTCTGCGGCAACGGACAACAGCCTGTTTGCCAAGGACAGCAGCGGCAATACCGCTTATATCGAAAACCTCCGCCATCTTCAGAATCTGGATCCAGGGCATTCCAAAGTGGCCGGGAAGACTGCGGCGGTGCAGACAGCCCATATCGACTGCGGGAAAATCGCTCCTCCTTACGCGTTCGTGCCCATTGAGAATACGGAGTTGAAGTCCTACGACGGCGGAAAAAATACAATCCGCAGTCTGAATGTGACGGTGGACAGCGCCAAGGGCAAATCCGGCGCAGGCCTGTTTGCGGAAGTGCCGGACGAGATGCGTTTTACCAATGTGCGGATGGTGAATGCCGCCGTCGAGGGCGATGGAAATCAGCCGGTTGGCGCTCTGGCGGGCCGTGCTGTCGCGGAGGGCTCCGTTGACTTTGAGAATTGCTGGGTTTACTGGGAGCGCAGCCCCGGTGGCCAGGATCTCCGGGAACTGCTGGGAAACAGCGACGATGGCTATCACTATGTCCTGAACAGCAAAAACAGCGCAGGCGGCCTGATCGGTGTCATGAGCAGCGGCTCCTTTACCGACTGCCTGGCCGCTTCCCTGATACAGGGAAAAACAGTCGGAGGGCTGGCCGGATCCATTGAAAATGCGAATAGAAAAGTAGAGATTGCCAATTCATACACGGACTGCTATCTGTCGGGCGATGTTGTCGGCGGATTGCTTGGCAGTCTGAGTGGCGGCGCCAAAATGGGTAACTGCTATACTGCGGGCTTCTTTGAGGGCAAGACGGTTTCGGGCCTATCCGTTGGAGGGAATCCTGAGGCGGAATATGTTTATACTGTGGCCCAGATGAAGGGGCGTGAGGGTGATACTGAGGCTTCGATAACCCCCATCCCGAGTGCCGAACATGGTACCGTTTTCTACCTCACGCTCGGCCGCGAAGAGGATCAAGCAGACAATGGCTGTATGACCTACGGCGAAATGATTTCTTCCAACTTCCTCACCACAATGAACGGCACGAACGCTGGCGAAGAGGCCCCCTTCGAGGAGAAAAACCGCAGCGCAAGCCACCCCTACAATCTGCAAACCAATCTGGCATTGGTGACCTATGATTTCCCGGGCTTGAAGGGACTCCCCCACTACGGAGACTGGCGCTCTCAGTTCAGCGAAACCAGTCTGGTTTACTATGAGATTTATCGAGATAAAAATGGCGCTATCTCCTGCGGCTTCTCCGGCGGCAATATAAGCACCCTTCAGAACGATCTTGACATCATCGAAGACGGATATGCCATTGCCATGAAGAAAGAGGATGTTGGGGGTGAGTCCCTGACCATCACGTACAGCGATAACCTCCAGGTCACCTACAATAAAAACGAGACGGACGACGTGCCCTATCTGCTGGCAGCGGGCGACTATTACCTTGCTGTCCTTCCGAAGGAGCTGACGTATCCGGAGACAGACGAAGACGTTCCGGAGGACTTCTACCGCAGTCTGAGCTTTACGGCGCTGGACGCCGACACCCGCACTGCCGCCTACTGTCCTCATTTCGCAAAGACGGTGCTGCCCATGGAGGGAGAGGATCTTCCCGCGCCGCCGGATACGGTGTCCATCCGCACGGCAAGACAGCTGTACCAGCTCAGCAGGCGCCCCGGCTATTACGGCTATTCCTTCCGGCAGGAGCTGGATCTGGATTACAAGGCCTATACCGGCCATACCCAGGGAGTACAGAGCCTGGCGGACGTTATCCAGTTGCCTGTGGGCAGTGCGTCGGAGCCCTTTACCGGAAGCTATAACGGAATGCACCATGAAATCAGAAACCTTACGATTCAGCAGAAGGGCGACTGCGCTGCGCTGTTTGGCGTCAGCCAGGGCACGCTGCGCAACATTCTCCTGCCGGATCTGACGCTGAACGGCTCTGCGCGAGACAGAAACGTCCTTTATATGGGCGCTCTGGTCGGGCACAACCAAGGCACTGTGTCCAACTGCGCCGCCTATGGGCTTGAATTCACCGCCAACGGCTCCACCGGCGTGCTCTATATGGGCGGCCTGGTGGGGGAGAATCAGGGGGCGGTTTCCGGAAGCGAGGCGGAGTGCGCCCTGCTGGAAGCCAAGGGAACCAGCTTTACTGAGATCTATATGGGCGGTCTGATCGGCCAGAACGGCAGCGGCGGACTGATCTCCGCATCCTACGCGGTGGGCCGGCTCAGCGGCGAGACGGATAAGACCTCTAAGGCTTCGATCTGCGGCCTGGTGGGGGAGAATCAAGGCACGGTTTCCGGCTGTTATTCCGCCATGGATTTGATTGCCAGCGGTGCCTACGCTCAGACTTACGGCCTGTGCCCGTCCGACCAGGGGGTGGATGCCTCCGGCTACCTGGGCATCGGTAACTTTACCTATCAGGAGAAATCCTTCAACGCCGCCTATAGCAACGAAGGCATTGAGCTGCTTTCTCATGATGAGCTCTCCGATCAGGATGGAGCAAGGTTCCCCCGGATGGGATTCCAGGGGAATGGCTATCCCTATCCCACCGGCGTGAGGAATGCGAACGGGGAGTATGTCCACTACGGCGAGTATCCGACGCCCATCGATCTGGGCGAGATGGGAATCTACTATTGGGAGAAGCTGACCCCGGTTTCCGGCGGCGCGTCCAGCTATCATGTGAGCCTGCTGTCGGTGGATATGACAAATAACATCATCCGCAAGCGCTCCACCCTCTCCACCACCTATGAGGATGGCGGCGTGGTGACGGAGTATGGGTATGGATATTATGCGGATAAGAAAAGTGATGAGCAGGTAAAGCTTACGGCGCAGAATATCGGGTACCTTAATTATACAGATTCATCTCGAGAAATTGTAAAAACTGCGCCGAATTTAACGAATACAATTGGAGCCATTGAAGAAAACGAAAGCGGAGTCGATGCAGTCCTTGCACAGAGTATGCCCGGTTTCACATTCCATTCATGGTATAGCTATCGGGAAGCGGCCCGTCCGGCCTCGCTGGGAGATGGTGCTCTGTTAGACCAGTATCGAAGTGCAAACGCCACATCCGGATTATGCCCAACAAGTTCTAACGGCAAGGATTCTGCCAGGGACATTGTTGCTGATAATCGAGGGACGTTTACATTAACCAAAGGCAAGATTTCTATCACCTTTGCCGTCAATCCCCAGTTCGCGGATTCTATGCGTGTGATGAACGTGGACCAGTTGAACGATCATTACAATGTAAAACTCGAAGATAGCGTTCCGAAGGATAAGCTTGGTTCCGCCCAAAACCCCTTCCAGGTGCGTTGCGGGATGCAGCTCCAGGAAATCAATCAGATGAACAGAGTTTATACGGATGTTGCTATTGGGGCGGCGCCCCATTATCGTGCGAATCATTTTCTGTATTTATGCGGCATAGACAAAAGCAACAGCGAAGATAAGACAGCCGATGAGTACTGCTGGATTCAAACGCATGATATCGACTGGACTGCGGAAGGAAATACCTATTATGTAGACAAAAAGAATGCAAACAATATCAAAAAAGTGCTCCTGAATGGGGATAAGAAGGATGACTGGGAAGAAAAGCCAGGCGTATTTTTCCCAATTGCTCTGGCCCTGGCGGAGAAAGGAAACGGCACATTGCTGGGATGGTTTGGCGGCTCCTATAACGGCCAGTATTACACCATTAAAAATCTGAATATCGATATCAACGCCAAAGTTTACGCCACCAACTGCATGGGTCTGTTCGGCGCAGTGAAAGAGGCCGATTTGAAGAATATCATCATGTACTCCGAACAGGGATCCGATCAAGTGACTGTGAGGGGCGTGGAGAATAGGAAGAGTGGTTTAAATCCTCCTGACTTCTTCGACAAGACAAACAGCTGGTACGCTGGCGGCGTCCTTGCCGGGCTTGCACTGGATACGAAAATCACCAACTGCTCTGTTGCGGGCTATACCATTCTTGACACGACTGGTACGGCCGGAGCGCAGAGTATCGGAGGCGCAGTCGGCGGACTGGTGGGAATGACGAATTCCGAACTCACAGGCTGTACGGCTGTGACGAAAATTCAAATTCAATATACCCATTCAAGCAATGCTCCCGTTCGTGTAGGCGGGCTGGTGGGTTCTACAACTAGTACAATCACAAACTGCTATACGGGCGGGAAAATCGAAGTCACTTCTACGGGGGGAACCGCCCTTCACATCGGCGGTATCTTAGGCGGCATTGGGATGGAGCAGTTCCAAACAGATACTTTTAACCCTACTGTGGAAAACTGCTATACTTATATCACAATGTCGGAGGGAACGCCTACAGCCTATTACCCAATCGGAGGATCTGGCGAAAACGGAGCTTCTCTCAGCCTCAACAACAACTACTACCTTGCGAATGCATCTTCCGGAGACAGCGGTGCCCGTGCGATCACCTATGAACAGCTGACGGGTACGGCGAAAATCGATGGCAATGATGACATCTACAGGAAGCTCCCCGAGGAGTTCCAGCCGGTCACTACGGAAGTGGAGGGCATCCCTGTAGCGGGCAAGTACAGCCATCCCTCCGATCCGGCCCTCCGGGGACTGGATTATCCCTTCCCAACCATTCTGAAAAGGGACTTGTATCATGTTCACTATGGCGACTGGCCTCAGAAGGGCATCTACCGGACGGCGGGCAAAGCGCCTATCGAGCTGGATATGCTGGTGGGAAGCACCTGTATAGAGGAGCTGAAAACGATCGGCGTAGGCGAAGACGGTACCTGGACAGCAACCGTTAAGGATCAAGGCATCGTTGGCACTGTCGGCATTGACAGCAAGGGAACCCTGACCCTTTCGGAAACGAGCCCGGGCATCACCACCCTGACAGTGACCTACACCGTAAACAATGAAGTCTATACCATGGATCTGCTGGTGAATGTTACTGCCTATGTAGAGCTGCGGGCAGGCTCCAACCGGCTGTTCACCAACGATCAGACGAAGACCAGCCTGACCGCTTACGGCAAGGACGGCAATCCGCTTGATCCGCAGCAGTTTCCCATTACCATTACCAGCGTGTCCACAGATGGCAGTGATTTGCTGAGAAAGGCGGAGAAGCCGGGTGACAATTCTCTGGCTCTGGAGCTGCTCTCAGGCGAGGAGGAGGGTAATACATCTGTGAGTATCAGTTATACCTGTACTTATAACGGCTCGGAATATACCGGCATGAATGCAACGACCTTCCGCATTACCCGGCCGGAAATGAAAGATGATGATAAAGGCAACCGCTTGATTATCTTTGAGGGCGGACAGATCACCAACGCGAAGATAGTAGCACCGGAGCCGCCGCCTGATGGGCTTACGGTAAAGCTCGACAAAAATGCGAGTACGGTCACTGTAATCGGCCTGGCGGAAGGTCAATCCATCACTGTGCAAATTACACTCAATCACCCTGCGGATGGGCAGGAGCACGTGGTAACCGTGACTGTCGAAAGGAAGTCAGCGGTCGAGCCCGCGCCATAGATGAAAGGAGGGACGCCCTGTGAATCAGGAGCGGGGCGCGGTCTGCGCCTGGCGGAAAAAGCTGAACAGTCAGAGCGGGGCGTCCATCCTGCTGGCCCTGCTGATTCTGCTGCTGTGTGTGATGGTGGGGGCGTCCATCCTGATGGCCGCATCCTCCAACGCAGGCAAGAGCCGCAGCAATCAGGAGGAGCACCAGAAATATCTGGCGCTGTCCTCCGCCCTCCGCCTGGTCTGCGGCGAGCTGGAACAGGCGGAGTATCGGGGGCGGTATGAGCTGGAGATAGAGGAACGTACAGTAACGGACAACGATGGGAGCGATGTAGTACATACCGACTACAAATTTGAGCAGATAGATGGCGTATTTACGTGCGGATTGAAAGATACCCTTCCTCTGCTGGATGAGTTGGATTCTGTTTGCCGCGGGACATTTCCGGAGAGTTATGATGATGCGGTATTACACTACAAGTATCCCAAACAAGAGGCAGATCCGACTTTTCAGGATCACTCCATTACACTGAAGGTCGGAACAAAGGACAGCGCTCCAATAGAAGGTCTGGATACGGATGTAACCGTTACAATCAGGATGGACGGGGACTACACGCTCTATCTGACAGCGACTTTGGGCGAGGCGGACACGGGATATGTCTATACTATGCAGGCCCGGATGACGCCCTGTACACAGCCAAGCTTCCAGGAGATTCCTGGTGTATCACGTCCGGACGAAGACGCATCGGACAGTGGCAGTACGGAGGCGCTTACCTGGGAGCTGGGATGGATAGCCAAGCGGGAAGCAGGGGCGCGGGAGTAACGCGCGGCAAAGGAGGCGGTAAGGTTGAAGAAGGACAGCCGGGGGGAAACGCTGGTGGAGGTGCTGGCTTCCATTCTCATTGCGGCCTTGTCGGCGGCGCTGCTTTTCTCCTGCATTGCGTCCTCCGTGCGGATCAACCGCTCCGCCCAGGCTGCGGACGCGGCCCACTATCAGGCCCTCTCTGCCGCCGAGGGGCAGACAGATGCGCTGGAGGGTGTGAACGCAAGCATTACCATTCAAGGAGAGAACAGTGGGCAGGTAGAAATTGACATCGATCTCTACGGCGGGGAAGGGCTTTACTCCTACAGCAAGAAGGAGGGAGCCGGCCCATGAAGCGGAAGCTGAAAAGCAGCCGGGGACTGAGCCTGGTGGAGACGCTCTGCGCGGTGCTGATCCTGATTTTGCTGGGACTGATGGTGAATACAGGGCTGAACATGGCCCTGAACAGCTATCGGGAGATCACCGCCCAAGCGGAGGCGGAGCTGCTCCTGTCCACCCTGGCGGACGCGCTGGCGGACGACCTCCGCTATGCCCGGGATGTGAAGGTGGAAACCGTTGATGGCAAGGAAGTCGTTTCTTACAACAGCGATTCCTATAACGGCGAAAACGGCCATGCCAGCTTCCGGGTGGACGAGAAAACCGGGCAGCTCCTTGCCAATGACCTGCGGGTGCTCCCGGAGGGCGTCTATGGGAACGGGGCCTACCGGGTCAGTGATTTCAAGCTGACCTATGCGGACGGCGTGTTCCAGCTCGTCCTGGAGATTCAGCAGGCGGAGGGGGACATCTCCGCGGGAACGGAGCTGTCCGTCCAGTGCCTGAATCCCTGAATCCGGGGAAAGCGCCGGCGGAGCCGTGACAGGCAGGCACAGAGGAATATACAATTTGTATATAATGAAAGGGGCGATACCCTGTGAAATATAATAAGCTGGGCGATCTGCTGGTCAGCAGCGGGGCCATCACAGAGGAGCAGCTGAATCAGGCCCTGGAGCTGCAGAGCGGCACCGGCGAACGTCTGGGAACCGTCCTGCAAAAGCACGGTTTCATCACAGAGCGTCAGCTGATCGACACGCTGATGAGCCAGCTGGGCGTGGAGTTCATTGATCTGAACAGCGCCGCGATTCCGGCGGAAATGGCCCAGCTCCTTCCAAAGAGTATTGCCAAAAAGCACATGGTGGCTCCTGTGCGGGCCAGCCGGACAGAGCTCCAGCTGGCCATGGCGGATCCTCTGAACTTCGTGGCCATCGAGGAGGTGCGGGCAGCCACCCGCCGCCGGGTCATTCCCCTGATCGCCACTGCCGACGCGGTGGAGCGGGCAGTGCAGAACCTTTACAGCAGTCAGGGCGCGATGCGGGCTATTGAGGATATGCGCCGGGACCTGCTGGGGGGCCAGTACGGGGCCTCCACAGGCGGAGAGGGCCAGAGCCTGACCGTGGACGAGGAAGCCGACGCCGCGCCTGCCATCCGGCTGGTGAACTCCATCATTGACCGGGCTTTCAGCGAGCACGCCAGTGATATCCACGTGGAGCCGGGAGAGGAGCACATGGCCATCCGGATGCGGATTGACGGCGCGCTCCGGACCATCATTACTGTTCCCAGGGAGCTGCAGAATGCGGTGATCTCCCGTATGAAGATCATGGCCCGGATGGATATCGCCCAGAAGGCTGTCCCCCAGGACGGGCGGGCCAACGTGACCGTCCGGCAGGAGACGGTGGATCTGCGGATCTCCACCCTGCCCACCATCCATGGGGAAAAGGTGGTGATCCGGCTCCTGCGGAAGGCGCCGGAGCTGATCAGCCTGGAGGGCATCGGTCTGCGGGATGTCAACATGGAGCGGTTCTGCAATCTGGTGGACGACAACTCCGGCGGAGTGATTCTGGTGGTAGGCCCCACCGGTTCCGGCAAGACCTCCACCCTGTACGCCATTCTCCAGCGGCTCAAGGGAGAGGAGATCAACCTGATCTCCCTGGAGGATCCGGTCGAGTATCATGTGGACGGGGTTTGCCAGGTGCAGATCAACGATAAAACGGGCCTGACCTTTGCCAATGTTCTTCGTTCCGTGCTGCGGCAGGATCCGGATATCATCGCGGTGGGCGAAATCCGGGACGGGGAGACTGCGGAGATTGCCATGCGGGCGGCCATGACCGGCCACCTGGTGCTCTCCACGGTACATACCAACAACGCGGTATCCTCCATTGATCGTCTCCTGGACATCGGCGTGGAGCCCTATCTGATTGCGGGGGCGGTAAAGGGGATTGTATCCCAGCGGCTGTTCCGGCGGGTCTGCCCCCACTGCCGAAAAACCTATGTGCCCTCCCAGGAGGAGGCCCAGCTGATGGGCTTCCCGCCGGGAGCTTATGAGTTCTTCCGTGGGGAGGGCTGCGGTGAGTGCTTCAACACCGGCTACCGGGGCCGGATCGGCGCTTTTGAGGTGCTGCCGGTGACGCCGGCCATGCGCCGGGCCATCCACGCCCGCTCCCTGAAGGAGCTGGAGCAGGCCGTACAGGCTTCCGGCTTCCAGCCTATCATGGACAACTGCCGCCAGCTGGTTCTGGAGGGAATCACCTCCACCGAAGAGATTCACCGGGTGCTGGGAGGGTAAAGGGAAAGGCCGCGAGACTCTGTCTCGCGCTCTGCCAAGGGGATTAAATCCCCTTGGAACCCGTAAATTTTTTTGGGGTGGACGCAGAAAGCCTCGAGCGGGGTCTGCGTAGAAACCCTCTGCGGCGCAGGAAGCACATCACACGCAGGAGGGAGCTTTTTTCTTTACGAAAAAAGCGTCCTGCGGGAATCGGACTGCCTGCGTGGCAGAAAGCCGAAAGTCTGTACAGACTCAACCCCACCCCTTTTCGCCCTTAAAAAAGGATGGGATTCCAAAGGGACGCGTCCCTTTGGCGAGAGCTCGAGAGCAGAGCTCTCGAGGTCTTAAGCGTTCCAAGGAGGAAGCCAATGACGATTACTGAGCTGATAGAGAAAGCCCGGGCGGACCGGGCGTCGGACGTGCATCTGGTCTGCGGGCTGAGCCCACGGTATCGGGTGGACGGCTCCATCCGGGAAATGGGGGGCGGGCGGCTGACCCAGGAGGACTGCCTGGCCTACGTGAAGGAGCTGGCCGGGGAGCACTTCGACGAGCTGACCAGGGTCGGGGAAGCGGATTTGGCCCGGACCCTGGCAGGCGTGCGGTGCAGGCTGAACCTGTTCAGCCAGCAGGGGAGCTGGTCGGCGGCCATCCGGCTGCTGAACGAGAATATTCCGGAGCTTTCCCAGCTGGGCCTGCCCAAGGCGGCGGAGGAATTTCCCGGCTACAGCCAGGGGCTGGTGCTGATCACCGGCGAAACCGGCTCGGGCAAGTCCACCACCCTTGCGGCCGTGCTGAACCGGATCAATCAGACCCAGCAAAAGCACATCCTGACCCTGGAGGATCCGGTGGAGTATGTGTACACGCCTGACAAGTGCGTGATCAACCAGCGGGAGATCGGCCGGGATACCCGGAGCTTTGCGGCAGGACTGCGGGCGGCGCTCCGTGAGGATCCGGACGTGATCCTGGTGGGCGAAATGCGGGATCTGGAGACGATCGAAACCGCCCTGACCGCCGCGGAGACAGGCCACCTGGTGTTCGGGACCGTACACACCAACTCCGCTGCGGATTCCATTGACCGGATGGTGGACGTGTTCCCGGCGGAGCGGCAGCAGCAGATCCGGCTCCAGCTCTCCATGACCCTGCGGGCGGTGCTGTCTCAGCAGCTGCTCCCCAGAGCGTCGGGAACCGGGCGGGTGCTGGCCTGCGAGGTGATGAAAACCGACGGAGCCATCCGCAACCTGATCCGGGAGGGGAAAACGCCCCAGATCGTCAACGCTATCCAGACCACGGGCAGCATCGGCAATATCCTTATGGAACGCGCCTTACAGAACCTGCTGACCTCCGGCGCTATCTCCCCCGAGGTCTATGCCCAGTCCCTTCCCGCCGGCGCGGCGGCCCCCAAGGATAAGACCTTGGGGGCTCTGCCCCCAAACCTCCGCCAAAGGGGTTAAACCCCTTTGGAATCCATGAATCAGGTCTGGGGGAGGGAGATGCCGCCCTCGAGGTCTTGCCCTTAGCAAGGAGGAATGTATGCCTACTTACAAATACGAAGCGGCCTATGCCAGCGGGGAGCGGGTTTCCGGCGTGGTAGAGGCTGCCAGCGAGCACGAGGCTGTGGCGCAGATCCGGCAGACCTGTGAAGTGGTGCTCAGCCTCAAGGTCATTCCCGCCCAGGGGGCCAATCCCCTGGATCGCTTTCAGAAAATCGACGCCAAGAGCCTGGCGCTCACCTGCCAGCAGTTCGCTATCATCCTTAAGGCTGGTCTGCCCCTGGTGCAGACCGTGGATCTGGCCGCCGGGCAGTCCAGCGACAAGCTCCTGCGCTCCATCCTGCGGCAGGTTTCCGAGGACATCGCCAACGGCTGGAGCCTGAGCTACAGCCTGGAACAGCGCGGCTCCCGCCTCCCCGTCACCTTCCGGGAGACGATCCGCGCGGGAGAGGAGTCCGGCGACCTCCTCTCCGCCTTCCAGCGGATGGCTGTCTACTACGACCGCACCGCCAAAACCCACGCCAAAACCGTCAGCACCCTCACCTATCCCGCCTTCGTCATGGTGGTTGCCGTGGTGGTTGTGGGCATCATCATGGGCTACGCCGTGCCCGCCTTTACCAACACCTTCGACTCCCTGGGCCTGGAGCTTCCCTGGATTACCGAGGCGCTTATCGGCGTTTCCAGCTTCTTCAACAAGTATTTCCTGGTCATTCTCGCCGCGCTGGCGGGCGTGATCCTGGCCCTGTGGGCCTACAGCCGCACCGAGCAGGGCGGCCTCCAGATGAGCCGCCTCCGGCTGGGGCTCCCCATTGTGGGGGAGATCGGCCGGATGGCCGGGGCCAGCCAGTTCGCGCACACCATGTCCGCCATGCTCTCCGCCGGAATGCCCATCCTGCAGGCCATCGAAACCTCCGGGCGGGCGGTTTCCAGCCGGTGCATGGCCAGGGAGGTGCTGGACACCGTCTCCGGCGTGGAATCGGGCCGGAGCCTGGGCGACAGCATGGCCGGCGCGCGGGAGCTGCCCCCCATGCTGGTGGAAATGACCGCCGTGGGCGAGTCCGCCGGCGCGCTGGAATCCACCCTGGAGGTGCTGGCCGAGTATTACGACAACGAGGTAGACGTGCGCACCCAGCGGGCCCTGGCTCTGCTGGAGCCAGCCATCATCTGTGTGCTGGCGGTGGTTGTGGTGTTTATCCTGATGGCGGTTTATCTGCCGATGTTCAATATGTATTCAGCGATTTGAGAAAGGCGGGATGAGAAGATGCGAAGGAACTGGAAAGGACGTCCCCGGGCAAGGGATCAGTCCGGCTTTACCCTGGTGGAGATGCTGAGCGTGGTCGCAATCATTGCGATTCTGGTCGCAGTCTCCATTCCACTGGTGGGCGGGGCGCTGGACAGGGCCCGCCACGCCACCGACGCCGCCAATGAGCGCGCCGCAAAAGGCGCAATGAGTATTTATGTGCTGACGGGAAGAACGGCGGGCGTGGTGCCTGATACTGCAAATCGTGATGGGGATTATATTTATTATGTCTATGATGCGGCAACAGGGAAGATCGAAGTTCCAACTGTGGGCACCGCCAGCAAGTCGGTATTACCTTACGGAAAGTGTACGGCAGCGGAGCACAAACACGATGATAAGAAATGTGTCTATCTCCGCTATTCCTTGAAGGATGATTCGATCGATTTGGCTTGGGCAAAACCTGGTATATCAGGACAAAATATAGGAGCTGAAATACAAAACTGGAACAATAACCTTTGCGGCAATCATCCCATGGGATGATTGCATTCCCCCAGAGGGGGAATGCAATCAATGGATTCTGTCAGGCGTCTGCGGCGTCCGGCAGGGTGCCGCCCACAGGGACAGCAGGCGAAAAGGCCTGTGTGCCGAATCCATGCAGCCGGTTATTCCGGGCCGAGGCCAACCGCGGCCTGTAATAATACATAAGTACAAACAGCTTTTACAGAGAAAAGAGAGGGAACACAATGGAGAAATTACAGAAGAAGCTCAAGAAGCAGGGCGGCTTTACCCTGGTTGAGATGCTGATCGTCGTTGCCATCATCGCGATCCTGATTGCGGTTTCCATTCCTATGGTAAGCGGAGCGCTGGATAAGGCTAGACAAGCTACAGATGCTGCTAACGTTCGTGCTGCTAAAGCTGAAGCGGCTGTTCAGTATTTGGCTGGTAAAAGCGGTGATATTCAATGGAAAACTAATACCGGTTTTGTTGTGAACTGCTATGATGCTGATAAAGGGCAGATAGTTAAGACGACTAACAAACCTAATGTCGGATATGGAAAGTATCAAGAGAATAAGGGCGATATTATTTATGTTGCCATTCAAGATAGTATCGTTTATTATCAATGGGCGGCTATAGGTGATACGATAGAATATGCCGAGGATGACGGACCGGACCGCCAACAGGGCTGGCTGCTCGCAAATCAAACCATTGAAGATATTGATTAAGTCTAACCCGTAATCCCACCTAAGAAAGGGAGCCATGCATGAACAAGCCTCAAAGTAAGCTCAGGAGCCGGGGCGGCTTCACCCTGGTGGAGCTGCTGATCGTGGTGGCCATCATCGCGATCCTGGTTGCGATATCGCTCCCTATGATCGGAGCGAATCTGGAAAAGACCAGGGTCGGCGTGGATGAAGCCAACGAGCGTTCCGCAATGAGCCTGGCAACCGCCTTCTACCTGACCCACATGAGTACCTCCAGCAGTGAGCTTGAGCTGTACTATCTGATCGATCCCAACACCCGCCAGGGCGAGATCATTGATTGGGAGCCCTTTGAAGTCGATGAGAAAAAGAAATTCCGCTACGGGGTTTCCTCCTCCACCCGGGGCACCGGCACCGGCGCGGTCCGGACGCGCGCCAAGGGCAAGGGCATTAAGATCACCATGGACGAGGACGGTAAGATCATCACTCTGGAATGGGTGACGCCCAGTTAAGGCCCT
Source organism: Oscillospiraceae bacterium (assembly GCA_022791945.1). Lineage (GTDB taxonomy): Bacteria > Bacillota > Clostridia > Oscillospirales > Ruminococcaceae > Paludihabitans. The sequence goes on from JAAVZY010000011.1 coordinate 59,085, forward strand.
GCGAAGGGTTGGCATCAGCAGAGCCGGAGAATCCCCCCCGCGGGAGCGGGGGCGTTCTCCGGAGGCCGCCCGGGGACGGACGGCTTCCGGAGAGCGGGAGACATTCATAGAACAATCAAACCATTACCCGAAGGGAGGGCCCGGCAGTGATCTGGTTCCTGTGCTTCTGGCTGGCTGTGATCGGCGCGGCGGCGGGGAGCTTTATCGACTGCGCGGTATCCCGCTGGGCGGCGGGGGAGAAGTGGCACACCGGGCGTTCCCGGTGCGTCGCCTGCGGCCATACCCTGGGGGCGGGGGAGCTGATCCCGGTGATAAGCTGGCTGATCCGCCGGGGGAAATGCCGGTGGTGCGGGGCGTCCATCCCGCCGGAGTGTCTGGCGGCGGAGCTGGCGGGGGCGGCGGGCTTTGCCTGCCTGGCCCCCCTGGGGATTGAGTGGGCCTCCGGGAATCCGGTGGGCTTCGACCCGGCCTTGGGGCAGTGGGTGATCTTTGCCGGGCTTCTGCTGGCACTGTCCCTGGCGGACGCGGCCAGACGGATCCTGCCGGATCGGCTTCTGCTGGCCCTGGGGATCAACCGGCTGGCCTGGTTCCTGCTTCTGAGGGAGCCTGCCTGGGAGACGGGAAGGGCCGTGCTGCTCAGCGCAGTGATACCGGCGGTTCTGCTGGGGCTGGTGCTCCTGGCGGAGAAGCTCCTGAAACGGGAGGTCATGGGCGGCGGGGACATCAAGCTGCTGTTTGCCCTGGCGCTGTACCTGGCTTGGGCGGAGCTTCTGCTTGCGCTGCTGGCGGGCTGTCTGCTGGGGCTTGCCTGGGCGGCAGTCCGCGGGAAGAAGGACGCGATCCCCTTCGGGCCGTTCCTGGCTGCGGGGGCGGTGCTGTCCGCCGCCTTCGGCGGCCCCGTGGTGGAGTGGTATCTGGGGCTGCTGTGAAAGCGGGGGCGTGGTACTGCCGCGCACGGACTTTCTGCGGAGACGGAGCTTTGTGCGACGAAGGGAATCCTTCCACCACCGTCGTCCCTCTGGTCCGACGGCGGTCCCCTCTCCCATACGTTCCTTCGGAACGTATAACAAGGGAGGCAAGCCAACCCTGTACGTTATAAAGACGCTTTCTGCGAAGTTAAGAGGACGAGCGGCTCTCTTGACTACGCACAAAGCGTCTGCTAGCGCAGAAAGTTGGCTCGGCCCCCTTGTTAGACGTTCCGAAGGAACGTCCGGGGCATGTCAGGGATGCCGCCGCCAGGCGGTAGCCCTGACTGGAGGATTCCGACCGTGGCACAGCGTCGGATATCGCAGAAAGCATGAGCGTGGCAGAGCACGCTCGGAACTTTCTGCGTCGCAGTCGCTGCGCCGCTAGCGGCGCATCTCAGAATTCGGCGAAGCCGAATTCCTAAGTGCGTTGTGAAACAATGCACTGCGGAGACTCGAGGCAGGGCCTCGAGGTCTTTTTCAACACCTACAGCAAGGAGAGAAGGCAATGGCAAAAATAACGCTCGGCTTTGACATCGGAAGCTGTACCCTGAAAATCGCTGTGCTTCGCGGCGGGAGCGTGCAGCTTGAGACGGTGCGCCTGCCGGAAAAGCTGGTAGACGAGAACGGCGTAACCATGCCCAACGCCTTCTCCGATTTCCTCCGGCGCACCCTCCGGGAGCACCGGATTCCCAAGGGAGCGGGAGCGCTGGTGCTCCCGCAGAACCAGGTGATCTGCCGCCTGGTCACCCTGCCCAAAATGACCGTGGATCAGCTGGAAATGAACCTGCCCTATGAATTCGCGGATTTCATCCAGGGCCTGCCGGAGCAGTATTTCTGCGATTATGCCCTCTGCCAGCGGCTGGAAAACGAGGACGAGCAGACCATGCCCATGATGGCCGCCGTAGCCGCCAAGCAGCAGCTGGAAAGCTATATCCAGATGTTCGCCCGTGCCGGCGTGCGGCTGAAGGTGCTGCTCCCCCAGGAGATGGCCCTGATCCAGCTTGCCCAATCCCAGGGAAAGGGACATGACTGCTTCTTTGTGGATCTGGGCCAGCAGTTCACCCGGATCACCGTGGTGTCCGGGGATCGGGTGCAGGCCACCCGTCAGATTGCGCTGGGGGGCAAGTACCTGGATCAGCTCATTGCCGATGAGCTGGGGGTGGATCTCTTCCTGGCGGCGTCCTATAAGGCTGCGGATCATCAGAACGTGCTTTCCCTGCCTGCGGTGGCGGAGCTCTGCGATCGGCTGGCGGTGGAGATTCTGAAGGTGGTCAACTTCTATCAGTTCACCTTCCGGGGAAGCGAGCTTGCCGGCATCTATCTGACCGGGGGCGGAGCCGGGATTGCCCCCCTGCGGGAGGCCATTGCGGGAGCGGTGGGACTGCCCCTGCTGGATCCGGCGGAGCTTCTGCCGGGCGTTCCGGAGGGTGAAGGCGCGGACAGCGTATTCGCGGCAGGGGCCGCTATGAGGAGGGACGGGAAATGAGCAGAAAGAACGCGTCCTATCCGGTGAAGGCCTCCATGAACCTGTATTATAAGGTAGACCGCACAAAGAAGCCCGCCACAGTGGCGCTGTATGTGCTGTTTGTGCTGGCGATCCTGCTGGGAGCGGGGCGGTTCCTGGTGTATGATCTCTGGGTGGAGACAGAGAACGCCCGGGAGCGGCTGAATGAGGCGCAGGATCAGCTGGAGACGGCAATGACGTCCCTGGCGGATTATGAGGAAGTCAAAATGGATTACCAGCGGTATTCGGCCACAGAGGAAGAGGCGGCGAATATTGATCGGATGGAGGTATTGTCCCTGCTGGATACGGCGGTGGGCTCCACTGCGGAGATCGGGAACATCTCTATCAGCGGGAGCACGGCGCAGGTGCAGTTTTCCAGCGTGACCCTGGCCCACGTGGCGGAGATCGTGAAAAGGCTGGAGGATTCGCCCATTGTAGCGGGGACGGTGGTGAATACTGCCTCCACCACGGGAGACAGCCGGGATCTGGTGTCAGCCAGCATCCTGATCCAGCTGCAGAAGGAGGCCGCGGAGGAATGAAAAGACGTTTGACAGTCCGGGAGCTGGTTCTGCTGGCCCTGCTGGGCATCATCCTTTTGGTGAGCGGCTATGTGATGCTGTACTATATGCCCAAGACCCAGGAGCTTGCGGCCCTGGAGGAGGAGCGGGAGCTCTGTCTTGCGCAGATAGACGCGGTGGAGGTTCGGCTGAATGAGAAACGCCGGATGGAGGAAGAGCTGGCGGCGCTGTTTGCGGAAGGGGAGCCGCGTGAGCTTGCGCCTTATGACAATCTCCAGCAGGTGATGTTTGAGCTGAACGGCGTCCTTTCCTCTGCGGAGGAGTATTCCCTTTCCTTCGGGACCGTGGACGCGGAGCAGACGCCGGTTATCCGGCGGCGGATCTCCCTCAGCTTCACCGCGCCTGACTATGGCAGTGCCAGACAGATCCTCCAGCAGCTTCACGATGGAGCATACCGCTGTATGCTCGACGATCTCCGTCTGACCCTCGCCCCCAACAATGGGGCGGTTACCGTCAGCGGGAGCATCGTTTTCTTTGAGATGGCCATGTAAGCCTGCGAAGGGAGCGTCCATGAAGGGCATTATACTTTATCAGTCCAAATACGGGGCCACGCAGAAATATGCGCAGTGGCTCTCCGAGGAAACGGGTTTCCCCTGTATCGAAACCAAGCGGGCACAGATTTCGGATGTCCGGCAGTATGATACGATCATTCTTGGCGGGGGAATATATGCGTCGGGAATTGCGGGGCTTTCCTTCCTGAAGAAAAACATAGAGGCTCTGCGGGGCAGGCAGATTCTTGTATTTTGCGATGGAGCTTCCCCTTATGAGGAAAAGGGTTTTCAGGCGATCGCTGCGCATAACATGAAGGGTGGGCTGGAGGGCATCCCCTGTTTCTACTGCCGCGGCGCGTGGGATATGGAGGCAATGAATATCCTTGACCGAAGTCTCTGTAAGATGCTGAAAAAGGCGGTTGCCCGGAAAGCGCCGAATGAGTGCGAGCCCTGGGAGCAGGCTCTGATGGAGGCCGGTGATCGCAAATGCGATTGGACCGATCCGAAATACCTGGAACCAATTCTGAAAATACTGAAAGAGGAATAGACTCTCTGCCTGCGTGGTCGGGCAAGACCTTGGGGACGCTGTCCCCAAACCTCTGCCAAGGGGGCCTGGCCCCCCTTGGATTCCCATCTTTTTAAGGGCGGAAAAGGGGTGGGGGTCAAGTCTGTACAGACTTCCGAACCACTGCCACGCAGAGAGTCTGATTCCCGCAGTACGCTTTTTCCGTAAAGAAAAAAGCTCCCTCCTGCGTGCGGGGGACAGCGTTTCACCCCGCAGAAAGTCCCGAGCGTAGCAGAACACGCTCGGGACTTTCTGCGTCGCAGTTGCTGCGCCGCACGTGGGGATGAATTTTTTCTTTACCAAAAAATGGGTAGGCGGGCGATCGGCCACGCAGGGAGTACCAGCGAGGCAGAAACCAAAATCCTGCCCCCCGACACAATTCCGCCCCGGCACATAGTGCCGGGGCGGGGGTCTGGGGACACAGTCCCCAGCGGAGCTTGAGGCGGAGCCTCAAGGTCTTGACCTTAGAACCTGTATTCACAGCTGAAAACGGGGTCTGGACGGAGCTTTTCCAGTCCGATCCGCGTCAAAAATGCTCGGAATCCACAAAGGATTCCTCCGCTTTTTTCCTTGACGGACTGGAAAATCCCTCGCCCATCCCCC